>DATEHQ010000015.1:0-5973 GCA_035279525.1 Candidatus Dormiibacterota bacterium | reverse complement strand
TCAGCCGCTGGAGATGTGTCGTCCGCTTGGGTTTGGCGTCCACGGTGAAGTAGATGACGTCTCCCTCGACCGCAAAGGTGATCGGGACCAGATGCGGCTTTCCCTCGGCGCCGACGGTGGCGAGGTGGGCCACCCGAGCCGCGGCGAGGCGCTCGCGCATGGCCTTGGCCTGCATCGAACGAAGTATCGTTGACCGAAATGCAGAGGCTCCGTACCTACACGGTCGACGAGGCCAACCGCGAGCTGCCGCGGGTGCGTCCGATCGTCGCCCAGATCGCGGAGCTCTCCGCGCTGCGGCCCGACCTCGAGGAGCAGCTGCGGATGGCCGACTACACCGCCCACCGCCCCGGCGCGAACGGCGAGGACCGGGAACGCCAGCAGCAGGCCCGGGACGCCGTCAACGGCGCGGAGGAGGAGCTCTTGAAAGCCGTGCTGAACCTGAACAGCATGGGTATTCAGCTGAAGGGGCCCCTGGAGGGCCTGATCGACTTCCCGTCCTACCGCGACGGCGAGCTCATCGAGCTGTGCTGGAAGCTCGGCGAGGAGCGCGTCGAGCACTGGCACCGGATCGGCGAGGGTTTCTCGGGCCGAAAGAAGCTCTAAGTCTTCTCGGGGACCGGTCCGCGCACGCCTTCGAATACCGCCTTCGCTATTCCAGCCGCGTCCAGGCCGTGGTCGCGCAGGATATCCGACGCCTTGCCCTGGGGCAGGAACTCGTCGGGCAGCGCCAGCGTTCGCACCCGCCCCGCCAGGCCGGTAGGAGCAAGCGCCTCGAGCACCGCTCCGCCGAAGCCGCCGGCACCGACGTTGTCCTCGACGGTGAGGACGAACCGATGCGCCCGCGCCCAGTCCACGATCCGCGGGTCTACCGGCTTGATCCATCGCGCATTGACCACACCGCAGGACACGCCCTGCAGCTCGAGCCGCTCCGCCGCCTCGACGGCGACCTCCACCATCTTCCCGACCGCGAATACGACGGCGTCGTCGCCCTTCCGGAGCTCTTCCCAGCGGCCGACAGGGAGCGGCTCCACGGGGAGGTCGGGGGTGGCCGGGACAGGGCCCTTCGGATAGCGGATCGCCACCGGTCCGTCCGTCGCAAGCGCCGTCTCGAGCAGGGCGCACAGCTCGGTCGCGTCCTTGGGCGCGGCGATCTTGAGGTTCGGGATCAGGCGCAGATACGAGAGGTCGAAGATGCCGTGATGAGAGGCGCCGTCGGGTCCGGTCACACCGGCGCGATCGATCACGAACGTCACCGGCAGCTTGTGCAGCGCCACGTCCATGATCGTCTGGTCAAACGCGCGGGCGAGGAACGTCGAGTAGATGCAGACGACGGGATGCATCCCCGCCATGGCGAGGCCCGCCGCGAACGTGACCGCGTGCTGCTCGCAGATGCCGACGTCGAAGAAGCGCTCGGGCAGCTCCTTGGCAAAGTTGAGCAACCCGGTCGATGACGCCATCGCGGCGGTGATGGCGCAGACCTCGGGCCGCCGCACGGCCGCGGCCAGGAGCGCATCGCCGAAAACGTCGGTGTAGGTCAGCTCGGTCGAGCGCGGCCGGCCGGTCAGGGGATCGAACGCGCCGACGCCGTGCAGCTTGTCGACCTCGTCCTCGACCGCCGGGCCGTAGCCGTGGCCCTTCTCAGTGACCACGTGGACGACGACGGGCTCACGCAGCCTCTTCGCCCGATTCAGCGTTTCCTCGAGGGCGGCCTCGTTGTGGCCGTCGACAAGCCCGGCGTACTTGATGCCCAGGCTCTCGAACATCGTCGAGGGCTGGAGCAGCTGCTTGAGACCTTCTTTCACGCGGTACGCGGCCTGGTCCGCCGAGTGACCGACGAGGGGTAGGTCACGCAGCAGGCGCGAGATCTCGTCCTTGACCCTCTCGTACCGCGGGTCGACGCGCAGCTGCGACAGGTGGTGGGCCAGGCCGCCGACCGTCGGCGCGTAGGAGCGCCCGTTGTCGTTGATGACGATGATCAGGTTCGGCGGCTTCAGGTGCGCGATCTGGTTGAGGGCCTCGTAGGCCATGCCGCCGGTGAGCGCGCCGTCGCCGATGACCGCGACGACGAAGCCGGGCTGGCGCTTGCGCAGCCGCGCTTCGGCGATGCCGAGGGCGTAGCTCAGCGACGTCGACGCGTGGCTGTTCTCGACCAGGTCGTGCTCCGACTCCTTGCGCGACGGATAGCCGGACAGGCCCTCCGCCTGGCGCAGGTTCCCGAACTCGCCCGCGCGCCCGGTGACGAGCTTGTGGACGTACGCCTGGTGGCCGGTGTCCCAGACGATCGCGTCCCTGGGGCTGTCGAAGACCCGGTGCAGCGCGAGGGTCAGCTCGACGACGCCGAGATTCGGCGACAGGTGGCCGCCGGTACGCGAGGTTGCTTCGACGAGGAAGGCCCGGATCTCGTCGGCGAGGGTTCCGAGCTGATCAGCCTTGAGCTTGCGGAGGTCGGCGGGCGAGTGGATCGTCTCGAGGATTGCCACCTCTTGTTAACGCCCGGCGGCTCCGGAGCGTTCCGTGACAGGCGGCGGCCAGGAGTCGGTGGACCTGGGAGTCATCAACTCGGCCAGCTCGATGCACAGCCTCGTGCCGGCCCCGCTGGGCCCGCGGAGCACGGTGGTGAGCTCCGTGTTCGTGTTCCACGACGAGGCTGCGATGTCGACGTGCGCCCACGGCTTCCCGCCCGCGAACTCACCGATGAACATGCCGCCCATGATCGTCCCCGCCTCCCCGTACTCACTGTTCCGGAGGTCGGCGATCTGGCTGCGCAGCAGGATGCGGTAGTCCGCGTAGATGGGCAGCCGCCACACGCGGTCGCCGGCCTCGCGCGAGGCGCGATCCACGACCGCCCAAAACTCGTCGTCATTGCTCACCGCGGCGCTGGCGCCGTGCCCGATGGCGATCGTCGCGGCCCCCGTGAGCGTGGCCAGGTCGATGATGTGGGTCGCGCCGTTGCGGAGCGCGTGGGTGAGGGCGTCGGCCAGCACGAGCCTGCCCTCGGCGTCCGTGTTGACGATCTCGACAGTCTTGCCGTCGGCGCTCACCAGCACGTCTCCCGGTCGCTGCGCGGACGGGCCCGGCATGTTCTCGGCTGCGGCGACCACGGCCATCACGTCGATGGGCAGCTTGCGGGAGGCGATGACATCGATGGCGGACAGCACAGCGGCGGCGCCGGCCATGTCGCCTTTCATCTGGCTCATCTTCTCCGGGCTCTTGAGGGAGATCCCGCCGGTGTCGAACGTGATGCCCTTGCCGATGAGAGCGAGGACCGGCCCGTCGTGCTTTTCGATCTGGTGGTTCCCGTGGTGGCGGACGCGGATCAGCCGCGGCGGCTTCGCCGATCCCTGTCCCACGCCGAGAAGAAGGTTGTAGCCGCCGGTCTTCAGCTCGGCCGGGCCGAGCACCTCGACTTCGAGGTTGTGGCGCTGGGCGATCCGCGTCGCCTCCTGCGCCAGCGCGTCCGGGGTGAGCTCGTTCGGCGGCGCGTTCTGCCATTCCCTCGCGCGGTTGGTGGCCTCGCCGTTCTCCTGCGCGGCGAGGACCTCGCGCTCGCGCCCGTCGCCGAAGCCGGCGAGAAAGATCTCGTCAATCTCGCGCCGTTCGGGCGCGGCGCCGGTCTGGCGCGAGCGGCGCTCGAACGTACCGAGGACGCAACCCTCGACTACGGCCTTCAGGCTGTCGGCGCCGAGGGGCTCGGTGCGAAGGATCGCCATCCGCTTGTATCCCCACGTTCGGGACGCACGCACGAGCTCATGGTGCGCGGAGCGAAGGCGCTGCCCGTCGAGGTCGTGAAGGGCGCCGAGTCCGTAGAGGATCACCCGCCGCGGAGCGATCTTGCCTTGCGCAGGAATCGGAAGGACTTCGTGGATGCGGCCGCGAAACTCGGCGTTGACGACCATCTCGTTGAGCACGCCGCCCATGGCCGCGTCGAGCGCCAGCGCTGCCGCGCCGAGCTTCTGGCCGGTGACGACTGGAACGGCAAGCGCGTCGACGTTGAGCCCGGCGGGATCCGCCGAGACCAGGCTGATCTTCACGGCTTCTCCCTAGGTTAACGATCGGGGCCCGCTGTTAAGCCAGGTGTTCGGCAACCAGTTCGAGCACGTGGGCGACGCGCAGCTTCATTCCGCGCTTGCGCGCGGCGGCCGCGATGTGCATGAGGCAGCCGGGATTGTCCGAGGCGACCACCTCGCACCCGGTCTTGCGGATCGCGTCGAGCTTCCACTGCGCCAGGCGGTCCGCGACTCCGGGCCAGTCCACGCTGAACGTCCCGCCGAACCCGCAGCAGTTGGCGATGTCGGGAAGGTCGACGACCTCGTAGCCGGCGAGCTCCAGGAGCCGCCGCGGCTCATCCTTCAGTCCGAGCTGACGGAGCGACTGGCAGGAGTCGTGGTAGGCGATCTTCAGGCTCATGCCCTCGGAGTCGACGAGTCTCGGCTTCGACTCCAGCAGCTCGAGCGCGAAGCGGGTCGAGTCCCGCATCCGCGACCGGACTGTCTCGTCGGGCGCCTCGCCCCACTCGGCCGCATCCATCGTGAAGGCGCCGAAGCAGGAGGTGGACGGCGTCACGATCGGACCCTTGGAATCTCGAAGACTGGCGGCGAGGTGGCCGTTCAGCTGCTGCCCCGTGGAGAAGTCGCCGGCGTTGGCCGCGATGAGGCCGCAACACCACTGCTCCTTGGGAAAACCAACCGAGTACCCGGCGGCGGTCGCGATGCGCTCGAGGGCGGTTGCGGCCGCCGGCCACGCGCGGTCGCCGAGGCAGGAGGCGAAGATCGTCAGCGGCTCGCCCGGGCCGGAACCGGCGGGCGCACGGTCGCGGTACGGCGTGGTGGCGAGGCGCGGCGTTCCGGGCACGAGGTTTGTCAACGGAGCCGCGGTGCGCATCACTGTGTCGGCCAGGCGCGGCCGTTTCCACAGCTCGACGAGCGCCCGCTTGCGCGCCGACTTCCGCCCGCTCCGGCGGTGCTCGAGGATCTGCCGCGGCAGCGGGATGTCCACCGGGCAGATCTCCTGGCACGCGTTGCACTGAGCGCAAAGCGTGTTGGCGAGGTCGGCGTCCTCGAGGCCGTGGTGAAACGGTGTGAGGACCAGGCCGATCGGGCCGTTGTAGATGTGGCCTCCGAACCGATGCCCGCCCACTGCCATGAAGGGCGGGCACGCATTGGAGCAGGCGCCACAGCGGATGCATGTGAGGGCGTCGCGAAACAGCGGGCTCTCGAGCATCTTCTCGCGACCGTTGTCGAGGATCACGCAGTGCATCTCGCGCGGGCCGTGCACCCCGATCGTCAGCGACTGCTCGATGTCGGCGGACCGCGACGGACCGGTGATCCAGTTGACGTAGCTGCTGATGACCTGGCCGGTCCCACTGCGCGGCAGCATCCGGAGAATCGCGACCGCGTCATCGAGCGATGCAACGATCTTGTCGAAACCGAAAATGGCGATGTGCACCGGTGGCAGCGTCGTCGTGAGGTCTGCGTTGCCTTCGTTGGTGACGAGCACGACGGTGCCGGTCTCGGCGATCGCCATGTTCGCTCCCGAGACACCGACCGTCGCTTCGATGAACTTCTCGCGCAGCGACTCGCGGGCGTGCAGCTGGATGGCTTCGACCGTCGGCTCGGTGCCAAACACGGCAGCCGCGTCCTCTTTCGTCAAATGAATCGCCGGCGCGATGAGGTGGGACGGATGCGTGTGCGTCAGTTGGACCATGCGCTCGCCGAGGTCGGTCTCGACCACTTCCATGCCGAGGTCCTCGAGGTAGTGGTTTAGCCCGATCTCCTCGGTGGCCATCGACTTGCTCTTCGTCACGACCATGCGCTTGCCCGCCGGCAGGCCGCTGCCCGCGTTCGCGCAGATCTGGCCGATGATCTCGCATGCTTCGGCTGCGTCCCCAGCTAGATGGACCACGCCGCCGACCGCGGCGAGCCGCTCGGTGAACTGCTCGAGCAGCTCCGGCAGGCGGTCGAGGTTGGCCTGGCG
>DATEHQ010000014.1:0-24824 GCA_035279525.1 Candidatus Dormiibacterota bacterium | reverse complement strand
AAGGTGAGGACGGCCTCAAGTTCACGCCGGTGAAGCACCGGCACAAGGAACCCGCCGGTTCCGGAGCGGCCGCCAAGCCCTAGTCGCGTTCCCCGCCGCTGCGTAGGCTATTAACAGCCTGGCTTGACCGAGATTTTTTCGCTCCCTAAGGTGGGTCCCGGAGCGCCGGCGGGGGAGGGGCCGGCCCGGAGGAAGGGAGGGCCCGAAAAGGGTTTCGAGGTTGGCGGCCGCGGCGCGCGCGGGTCAGGACTTGAGCCAGCCGTCCAGTCCGCTGACGAGCTTGGCGGGCGTGGTCTGGCTCTTGATCAGGTGATCGAGCGCCCCCAGGCGAGCCCCGCGCTCCACGAGCTCCCGCTCGTTGAAGTTCGACAGGATGACGACCGGTAGCGGTTCCGTCGCCGGATCCGCCCTGAGCGCCTCGAGCACGCCGAGCCCATCTAGCTTCGGCAGCCGGATGTCGAGAAAGATGATGTCCGGCATCGTGTTGTGCGCGAGCTCCAGCGCGGCCACGCCGTCGGGGGCAACCTCGACGCGGTAGCCATCGAGCTCGAGCTTGAGCTTGTACATCTGCGCGACCGAGGGGTCGTCCTCGACCAGCAGAACCCGAACGTCCTCAGCTTCGGCTTTCACCTTCTGTGACACCTTCATCCCTTCCACACGAGAACGCACAGGCGCACCGGATTTCCCCACATCCATGACCTCGAGCATGAGATAAATCAAAGCTGAATGAGCGCTCCCGCCCCGCTCCGGCTTCGTCCGCTCGAGATCGGCGACCTGCTCGATGAAACGTTTCGGATGTACCGGCGCCATTTCGTCCTGTTCGCCGGCATCTCGATCGCCCTGTCCATCCCGCTGGCCGTCCTGTCAGGTGGTTACGCCGCCTTCGCCGAAGGCCTGCTGCAGACCGCGTCGGGCGGCGCGGGCAATCCGGCGGCCTTTGAGGGGGCAATCCTCAGCTTCAGCGTCGGCCTGCTGCTGACCCTGGTGTTCGTTCCTTTCTCGTACAGCGCCCTGACCTACGCGGCGTGTGAATCCGCGCTCGGCAGGACGGTCACCGCCGGAGGGATGTTGAGCGGAGTCCTGCGCCGCTACTTCCAGCTGCTGGGCTACTGGCTGCTGATCGGGTTGATGTTCTCGGTGGGCATATGCCTGTTTCCGTTGTGGACCTGGATCGGCGTCGGTTGGGTCGCGGTCGTGCCGGCGATGTTCATCGAGAACATCGGTCTGGCCGCCGCGATGGGGCGCAGCTGGCGCCTTGTCGAGGGACGCTGGTGGCGGACATTCTTCATCGTCTTTCTGATGCTCGTCGTCTTCTACATCACGCGCATCGCCCTCACCGCCTTCATCTATGCGGCCCAGCAGCTGCTGAACCTGGCGATCTCCTCCTATCTCGTGCTCACCATCAGCTCAGCGGCCGACACCATCGTGGCCGCGCTGGTCAACCCAGTGCCGCAGATCGCGATGGTCCTGATCTACTTCGACCTTCGCGTGCGACGCGAGGCGCTCGACCTTTTTCAGATTGCTCAGCGGGTGCGCAGCCCGCTTCCCTCCAGCTGATTTCCCACAACGTCGCGCGGCTCGTCATGGCATGCGCTGTCGCGGCGACGGCCGTGCTCATCGGCGCGTCGCCGTCCGCGGCGGATCCGCCTCCGCCCCCGAGCTACCAGGACGCCGTGCAGCAGGCATTCGCCATCATTCGCGACGCGACACCAGGTGACACCGCCGCCGCGTCGAGGGCGGAATCGGTGCTCGTCGCGGGGACAGGGCAGACCCAGCCGGAGATCGTGGCCGACCTGGTCGCGCGGCCGCCCCTCTACGAGGACGCTCGGCAGCGCCTGCAGGCGTTGATCGCAGCGCTCGCCACTCCGGCCGGCACATCGGATCCCACGCTCGCGCAGCAGCGCCTGCACGACGTGCTGGCGATGCATCGCTACGACCCGCTCCATCAACCGCCCACCATCGTCGACCGCGTGCTGCAGTGGCTGCGTGATCGCCTCAACGATTTCCTGGGCCGGTTCTCCGGCTCCGGCCGGGGTGGCGGGGCTCCGATCCCCCTCTGGGCCCTGTACGTGATCGGCCTGGCGGTCGTCGTGGCGCTCGCGACCTACGTGTTCCTGGCCTCGCGCGGCACCTTCGGCTCCGCCGCGGACGTCCCCGGAGCCGGCAGGCCGCGCGCCCCGGCCGACTACTTCGCGCAGGCCGACCGGCTCGCCGCCGCGCAGGATCGCGTCGGCGCGATTCGGGCCCTGTGCGCCGGCGTGGCCGCCACTCTCTCCGGCGAGAGGACGTGGGAAGGCAGCCCTCTCACGGTGCGCGAGATCTTTCGCGCCGCGCCCGACTTCGCCGGCCTACGGCCCCTCCTGCTGCCCTTCGAGGCGGCCGTCTACGGCGGGCGCGCGGTCGATCAGGCCACCTACGAGCGCGCCGCCCTGGTCGCCGCACCGTTCCGCCGGCCGGTGGAGGCTGCCGCATGAGAGGGACGCGCGGATGGGTGATTGCGGCCGTCGCGGTGCTCCTGCTCGCGGGCCTTGCCTACGTGCTGCAGCCTCATCAGAGCTCCCCAGACCACAGCTCGAGCAGTGACGCCGCGGATGGGACGTCGGCGGCGCGCCTCTTCTCCGCGGCGATGGGTCATCCGACCGAGCAGGTCGCGGGGACCTTCCCGCCGGCCGACGCGCTCGACATCATGTTCGTATTCACTCCGACCAGCCCGTACACCTCCGCGGACGCGGGGCGGTTGCTCGACTGGGTGCGTGCCGGCGGGTTGCTGATCTACGCCTCGGAGCAGGGCGACCCAGAGCTCGACAACGCCTTCGGAGTGACACGGTTGGGCGCGCTGGCACCCGGCGGAACGCAGACCGCCAACCCCATTTTCAGCGGCGTCGACCAGGTCCAGGGGGAGGCGCTGGTCGACCCACTGGACCCGGGCAGCCGCCAGGTGCCGATCCTGCGCGCCACGGACGGATCGGTCAGCGCGTATCTCGAACACGTCGGCTCGGGAACCGTCATCGTGATGGCAGACCCGCTGCCGCTCTGCAACGGCTACCTCGACAAGGCCGACAACGGAAAGCTGCTCGCCGACCTGCTCTCATTCGGTGGTCCCAATGCCCGCGTCGGTTTCGATGAGTATCACCACGGGCTCATCGTCAGCGACTTCGCTCCCCAAGCCTGGATCACCACAGCCTGGGGCGCGGCGCTGCTCTGGCTGCTGATCGCCATCTTCGTCGGTCTCTTCCTGCGCGGGCGATCGTTTGGACCGCTGATCCAGCGCCCGCTCGAGACTCCGCGCTCCGACGTCGAGTGGTCGGTCGCCGTCGGCAGGCTGCTGCGGCGGTCCAGCGCTCGCGCGGTCACCCTGGGCATGCTCGCCACCGCGACCGAGCGCGCCGTCGCATCGCGCGCCGGCCTGCCGGTGCAGCCGCGCGAGCAGTTCTGGAATGCTCTCTGGGTGCGCTCACCACAGCTGGCCGCCGAGCTCGCCGAGGCAGAGGGCAACCTCCACCAGTCCGCCGCGAGCGAATCCGGCATGCTCGAGGCGGCACGGCGGCTGCATCGCATCGCCCATCCGGTTTCTGAGGCAGCCAGGCGCGGGCACCCCGGCGGTGCCGGGTCATGACGGGCACGGCCGCCCTCTCGGCTCCTGACTTCTACGTCCGGTTTCGCGAGCAGCTCGCCAAGGCGGTCGTGGGCCAGGAGGACGCCATTCGCCTTTGCGCGATCGCGCTCGTCGCGCAGGGCCACGTGCTGCTCGAGGGGGTGCCTGGGACCGGGAAGACTCTCCTGGCCAAGAGCATCGCGCGCGCACTCGCGGTCGAGTACGGAAGGGTTCAGTTCACGCCCGACCTGATGCCGGCCGACATCGTCGGCACGTCTGTCTACGACCTGACCAACCGGACCTTCGCGCTGCGTCGCGGACCTATCTTCACCAACGTCCTGCTCGCCGACGAAATCAACCGTGCGCCGGCGAAGGTGCAGTCCGCGCTGCTCGAGGCGATGGAGGAGCGTGGAGTCACGCTGGAGGGGCAGCAGCTCGCGCTGCCCGCGCCATTCTTCGTCCTCGCCACGCAAAATCCCATCGAGTACGAGGGAACCTATCCCCTGCCGGAGGCGCAGCAGGACAGGTTTCTCTTCAAGGTGAGGCTGGACTACCCGGCCGCCGCCGACGAGATGGAGGTGCTCCGGCGCTGGGAGTCGGGCATCGAGCTGCGCGACCCGGTGAAGGCCGGCGTGGAGCCGGTGCTTGGTCCGGCGGACATCGACTCGTGTCGCGAGCAGGTTTCGAAGGTGGTGCTGGACGAGAAGATCCGCCGCTACGTGGTCGAGCTCGCCCTCGCGACCCGCAACGCGCCAGAGGTCGCCCTGGGCGCCAGCACTCGGGCCGAGGTCCTGCTCATGCTGGCCGCGCGCGCCAACGCGGCCTTCGACGGGTCGGAGTTCGTCACGCCGGATCACGTGAAGGCGCTGCTCGCGGCCGCCTTCCGCCACCGGCTGATCCTGCGGCCGGAGGCAGAAGTCGCGGGCCAGACACCGGACAGCGTGCTGGACTCAGTCGCGAGCCGGGTCGTGCCGCCTCGCTGAACCAGGCGTGATCCGCGGACTGGCGCCGCAGCCACGGTTGTTGTGGGCGGTCGCGATCGGCGCGGCGCTGATCGCGCTGTCGGCAATCTCTCAGCTGCTCGGTTTCGTCGCCGTCGTGTACAACGTCGGGCTCCTGCTCGTGGTCGTGCGCGACACGGCGCTGCTTCCGCCGCGGTCGGGATTCGCGGTCCGGCGCGCGATGCCCGAACCGTTCTCGCTCGGCGAGCGCGAAGAGATCACTGTCGACGTTGCCAACCCTGCGGCCGCCGGCCTTCGTGCGAGGGTGGCCGACCACGCGCCGGCGGAGCTGCGGCCCCAGCCGCGCGAGCTCGTCGCTCGATTCGACCGCAATGGGCGCCTGCAGGTCACCTATCGGACGACCTCACCACGGCGAGGCGAGTTCCGCTTTGGCTCGGTCGACCTCCAGGTCTGGCGCGACAGGGGCTGGTTCCGGCGCCAGGTCCGGCTGCCCGCTCCACATCCTGTAGCGGTGTTTCCGAACATCGTGGCGATCAAGCGCATCCAGCTGAGCCTGCGGCGAGGACTGCGCGCCATGGCTGGTTTGCGGCGAGCGCGCCCGCCCGGCGCGTCGACAGCGTTCGCCGGGCTGCGGGACTACGTGCGCGGCGATGACGTGCGAAGGGTCAGCTGGGCAGCCACCGCGCGCCGCGACCATCCCGTGGTGGCCGAGATGGAGGCCGAGCGGGGACAGCAGGTGATGATCGCGCTCGACTGCGGCCGGCTGATGACGGCACCCGCGGGCGAGCTCGACAAGCTCGACCACGCGATCAACGCCGCGCTCATGCTGGCCTGGGTGGCGCAGGCGTACGGCGACCGCATCGGGCTGATGACATTCGACGACCGGGTCACCGGCTTCATCAAGCCGGAGCGGGGGATGACGCAGCTGAGGCGGCTGACGGAAGCCCTCTATGCGATCAAGGCCGAGTACGTCGAACCCGACTTCGGCCACGCCATGACGCACCTGGCGCTGCGCCTCGGCCGGCGCTCGATGGTGGTGCTGCTGACCGACGTGCAGGATACCGAGGCCTCGAAGGAGCTGGTCGCACACTGCCTGCGGCTCGCCGCCAAGCACCTGGTCCTGGTCGTCGCGATGTCGGATCCGGCGGTGATCGGCGCGCGCGACGCCCCGATCGACACCTCTTCGCGAGCCTACGAATGGGCGGCCGCCGAGCAGTTCGTGGCCAGCCGGCGCGAAAGCTTCGAGCTTCTGCGCCGCGGCGGCGTGCTAGGCCTGGACGTGGTCGCCGGCAACCTGTCGCCGGCGCTCGTCGAGCGGTACCTGGAGCTGAAGGAGCGGGCCCTTCTCTGACTGCCTGACCTTGGGCCGGCCGACCAGCAGCAGGTACGAATAGAAGAGGGTGCCCGTGATCAGCCCGATCGCGAGCTTGAGCGCGAAGGGCGCATCGGACGGCGAGATGTTGCCCTCGATGGTGC
Source organism: Candidatus Dormiibacterota bacterium (assembly GCA_035279525.1). Classification (GTDB taxonomy): domain Bacteria; phylum Chloroflexota; class Dormibacteria; order Dormibacterales; family Dormibacteraceae; genus DATEHQ01. The sequence continues at coordinate 18,791 of DATEHQ010000014.1, read as the reverse complement.
CGGCCACGACGAGCAGCGGTGACAGCCCCAGGAGGAGGATGAACGCGCGTCGAGCGGCGATCACCAGGGCGTCGCCGCGCCTTCGGTTGCCCGGCGAGATCAGAGCCCATCCCAGCATCAGGCCGCCGGCGCCCTCGGCGATGACGATCGACAGCTCGAGCACGCCATGCGCGATGACGAAATCGAAAAGTCCTCCGCCGAGCCCGAACGCCTGGGTCAGTCCGAACAGCCCGCCGAGTGAGATCCCGTTGGAGATCAGCACATAGATCACGGGGATCGCGAACAGGACGCCGAACGCAAAGGCCAGCATCGTGACCCAGATGTTGTTGGTCATGATCACGCCCGCGATCGCAACCCGCTCGTCGGGTGGAATCTGGGTCCAAAGCTGGTGGTGATGGACCTGGTTGATCAGGTCTGGTGACGCGATCGAATACGCGGCATCAGGATTGGCCAGCACGACGATGAACGTGATCAGCGCAGGCACGAAAAGCAGCGCGGCCGATGCGACCACGTACGGCCACGACTCGCGATACGTCCGCGGAAGGGTTTGCGTGTAGAAGCGCACCACCCTCTGCCGCACATTGCCGCCGTGCCGGTAGACGATGCCATGACCTCGGGCGACGAGACCGTTGAGGTAGCGCTCCACGGGCTCGTCCGGCCAGTCGCGCTGCGCGCGAGCGAGGTCGGCTGTCGCGCGGCGGTAGAGCGCCGCCATCGTGAGCACCTGGGCAGGTGCGAGGCGTGACGGGCCTGAACCCCCCGCCCGCGCGAGGAGATCCTCGAGCCGGTTCCAGTCATACCTTCGCAGCCCCACGAAATCCTCAGCCCTCACAGAAGGAAAATAGCCGAGATGGAGCCACTTCCGGACAGCGAGCTCGTGATCGCGACGCCGGAGCGTGTCTCTTTCGAATACCAGGTCGCGGGAATCGGGACGCGAGCCATCGCCCAGCTGCTCGACCTGCTGATCGTGGCGGCGATCCTCATCGGGATCGGGCTCTTCGCGTTGGCGTTTCTGATCGCCGACGCCGCCACGGTCGCAAGCCTCGTCCTGACCATCGGAGGCTTCGTCGTGATCTTTGGCTACTTCTGGGTGTGCGAGGCCTTCTGGTCAGGCCAGACGGTGGGCAAGAAGGTGTTCCGGCTTCGCGCCGTCGGCGACCGCGGCGAGCCGCTGACCTTCGCACAAGCCGCGATTCGCAACATCGTGCGCATCGTCGACTTCCTGCCGTACGGCTACGGCATCGGCATCGTCGCGCTCTTCATCAACGGCAAGGGCAAGCGCCTCGGCGACATGGCGGCGGGCACGCTCGTGGTCAAGGATTCCGACTCCGTGGCCCTCTGGCAGCTCCCCGGTGCCAGGCCAAATCCGGGACAGGCTCCGGGCTGGTCCGCGCCACAACCCTTGCCGGCTGCGTACGCCGCCCCGGCGACGGCGGCGGAGGTCTTCCTCCGCGGACTGGACCCGGAGCTGCGCAGGTTTGTTACCGCGTACGGCCGGCGCCGCCCCGAGCTCCCGCTCGAGCTGCGGGCTCAGCTCGCGGCAAGCGTGCAGCCGAGCCTGCGGGCCTCGCTGCCTGACGTGTTCGTGTCGTCGGGGCCCCTGGCGGCGCTCGATTACCTGGCCGACCTGGAGCGTCAGTAGCCGCTCGTCAGAGGATCCAGGTCCGGATCTGCTGCTCGGTCAGGTTGCCGCCGGTAAGAGGTGTCGCGACACGACGCCCCGCGAGATCGCCCTTGCGCTGCGCGATGGCCGCCAGGCCGGCCGCCCCCGCCGGCTCTACGACCACGCCCGCGTCCGCGAACAGCATTCGCATCGCGGCGACCATCTCGTCGTCGCTGATCAGCATCACCTCATCCACCGTGCCTCGCATCAGCTCGAGCGCCTCGGGCACCGGCACGCGGACGGCGATGCCATCGGCGATGGTGGTGCTCGGAGCGGTCACGGGCGTTCTTGATTCCCATGAGAGCTGCATCGCCGGAGCCGCCCTCGAAGCGACGGCGATGACGCGCGTCGATGGCGAGTGAGCCCGGAGCCACGTGCCCATGCCATTGATGAGAGAGCCATTGCCCAGGGGCACGAAGATCTCGTCGAGTGGCCCCGTGGCGTTCGTCAGCTCGCGCGCGATGGTGCCGGCGCCTTCGGCGATAGGGCCGAGCAACCCGTCCTCGACGTATCGGGCGCCATGCTCGTTGGCGTGGCGCATCGCGGCCGCCTTCGCCTCGTCGAAGTCAGCGCCGTCGAGCAGCACCTCGGCGCCGAGGTCGCGCATGCGCTCGACCTTGATCGGGCTGGCGGTGGTGGCGGCGAAAACGGTGAGCCTGCGCCCGGCGCGCCGGCATGCGTGCGCCATGCCCTGGCCGAAATTTCCGGCGGAAGCGCAGACGAGGGACGTGGTGTCGGGCTCCAGGCGATGGAGCAGGTAGTCGGTGCCGCGGCCTTTGAAGGAACGGATCGGGTTGACGCACTCCACCTTCAGCACGACGTCCACGTGGAGGCGGCGGCTGAGCGGCTCGCAGTCGAACTGCGGGGTGTCGAGGAAGACGGGATCGATCAGGCGGGCGGCCTCCTCGATGCGCTCGACGGAGATGCTGGCGTCCACTGACGCCGAACGATAGCCGCCTTAACGGTCTGGGTTGACCGCGGCTTTTTTGCGGTCTAGTGTCGGGGGCGGCGTGCCGGTCGGGGGAGGGACCGGCCCGGAGGTGGGGAGGGCCCGGCGACGGGTGTGCCGGCAGGTTCGCGGGGCGCTCGGGTTTCGAAGCTGGCGCTATGAGGTGACGCCACCCCGGGGGTAGACAGGGCGGCGTCCAGACACTCAAGGAGATAACGCCCCGCCTGTTAAAAGGCTACGCGGTGACTTGTAAACGATGACCATGGGTGGGAAAGTAGTCAGCCCGGGGGCCCGATGCCGGCGGCCGGCGCGGCACACCACGACCCTTGAACAGCCATGCCCAAGACCACCAAGACCAGCATCACCTTCGTTTGCACCGAGTGCGGTGGCGAAAGCCTCCGCTGGGCCGGCCAGTGCCCGCACTGCCAGGCCTGGAACACGCTGCAGGAATTCCAGGTCCGCAAGCCGGCCGCCGGCCGGCAGCCGCCCCGGCCACTCGAGGCCGCGCGCGCGGTGCCGCTCAGCGAGATCGACGCCGGCGGAGCTCCCCGCCGCGAGCTGGCCTGGCAGGAGCTCAACCGGGTGCTCGGCGGTGGGATCGTGCCCGGCAGCCTGGTCCTGATCGGCGGCGAGCCCGGCGTGGGCAAGTCGACACTCCTCATGCACGCCGCGGCCCAGGTCGCCGCCGCGCCCGCGAGGAAGGTCCTCTACGTCTCCGGGGAGGAATCGGGGCAGCAGGTCCGGATGCGGGCGGAGCGTCTCGGCGCGATGAAGCCTTCGATCCTGCTCCTGGCCGAGAACGACCTCGACGCGATCTGCGAGGCCATCCGAGAGGAATCGCCCGAGCTGGCGATCGTCGACTCGATCCAGACCGTGATCGACACCGGCTTCGAGGGCAGCGCGGGGAGCGTGACCCAGGTTCGGGAGTCGGCCGGGCGACTCATGCGCCTGGCCAAGGAGATCGGCGTCCCCATCTTCCTGGTAGGCCACGTGACCAAAGACGGTTCGATAGCCGGACCCAGGGTCCTGGAGCATATCGTTGACACGGTGCTGTACCTGGAAGGCGACCGCCGGCAGGAGCTCAGGATCCTGCGCGCCATGAAAAACCGCTTCGGATCGTCCGAGGAGATCGGTGTCTTCGCCATGGGTGAGTCGGGTCTCGAAGAGGTCCCCGATCCCTCGGCGGCGCTGCTCGGAGAGGCCGCCATCGCCTCGCCCGGGACGGCTGTCGTCGCCGCCCTCGAGGGAACCCGGCCGCTGCTGGTCGAGATCCAGAGCCTCGTCAACGTGACGCAGAACGCGATGGTCCGCCGGATCGCCAACGGCACGGACGTCAACCGCCTGCACATGATCCTGGCGGTGATCGAAAAGCGTCTGAACCTGAAGTTTGGAAACTCCGACGTCTTCGTCAACGTGGCGGGCGGTATCCGTGTCACGGAACCGGCCGCCGACCTCGGTCTCGCGCTGTCGATCCTCAGCAACCAGAACAACAGGCCACTGCCGGACGGCCTGGTCGTGATAGGTGAGCTGGGATTGGCGGGCGAGGTGCGCCGCGTGGGTCAGCTGGAGCGCCGCCTGCAAGAGGCTGCCCGGCACGGACTGACGCGCGCTTTCATTCCGGCCGGCGGCAAAGCCGGACGGCATCCCGGCCTCGAAACGGTCGAGGTCCGGACCCTGGCGGAGGCGTACTCCGCCGCGTTTCCTCCACCCATCCGGTCCGGCGCATTGATAGGAGGCCGCACGGTCTCTTGAGGAGGTAACCGTGAAGCGTTCCGAGTATCTCGCCCGGTGGTTCGGAGCGGGGCTCGGAGTGGTCGGTGGTTTCGTGCTCGGTTATTTCATGGTCCGGGGCGTCAGCAACACGCACCCGGGCTGGGTGATCATCGGGCTGACCACGCTGGAGGGCTTGATCTTCGCGTACCTGGGCACGCCGTACGTGCTCGGCGGATGGCGAACCATCAACTTCCGGCTGACGAGCACTCCGCTGCCGGATCTGCTCAGCGGGCTGTTGGGCATGATCGTCGGCCTTGTCATCGCGGTCCTCATCGGCGTGTTCGTCCGTGACCTCCCGTACGGCTACTACCTCTCCGCCGTGCTGGCTCTCCTGCTGGCCGCGCAGGGCGCGTCCGTGGGACTCACGCGCCGGACGGAGCTGACCGCCCTTTTCTTCGGCGGCGCCAAAGAGACGGAAAAAGGCCACCGCCTTCGCGCGGTGCTCCTGGATACGTCGGTGATCATCGACGGCCGCGTCTATGACATCGCAAAGACGGGCTTCATCGACATGCCACTCGTCATCCTCAGCTCGGTCCTTCGCGAGCTGCAGATGGTGGCCGACTCGGCGGACGCCATTCGACGGCGCCGCGGGCGACGCGGCCTCGAGGTGCTGACGGAGATGCAAAAGGAGCCCTCGATCGACCTCCAGGTGACGGACGACGAATCGCCGTCTGGTGACGAGATCGATGCGCACCTCGTGCGCACGGCCAAGCGCAAAGGCTGGGCGATCATGACCAATGACTTCAACCTGAACCGCATCGCGCGACTGGAGGGCGTTGCGGTGCTCAACCTCAACGAGCTCGCACAGGCGATGCGACCTGTGGCAATCCCGGGCGAGGAGATCGTCGTCACCGTGGCGCGTGAGGGCAAAGAGCCCGGGCAGGGCGTCGGCAGCCTGGACGACGGAACCATGGTCGTGGTCCAGAACGGCAGGCGGCTGCTCAACCAGACGATCACCGCCGTCGTCACCTCCGTGATCCAGACGTCGGCCGGGAGGATGATCTTCGCCGAACCCGCCGGGGCGGACGGCGTGCGCTCGCGCGGACGCCCGCGACGGGAGGAGCCCACCTGATGCTTACCGTGGGCGCCATCCTCGCGGCCGCCGGCTCGGGCACGCGCCTGGGCCGCGGCAGCAAAGCGCTGGTCCGGCTCAACGGCCGCACCACCCTCGCGCGCGCCCTCGAGCTGTTTCTCGCCCTGCCCGAGGTCGGCAAGATCGTGGTGGTCGGCCCGCCTGGCCGCCTCGAGTTCGCCGAGCGGGAGGTAGAGGCTCTGCATCCGCGCAAGCCGGTGATCGTCAAGGCTGGGGGCGAGAGCCGCCAGGTTTCGGTCCGCGCGGGCCTGGCCGCGCTCGGGGACTGCGACTACGTGCTCGTGCATGATGCGGCCCGTCCGCTGGCGACGGCGACTCTGGTGAGGCGCGTGCTCGCGGCCGCAGTGGAGTCGGGCGCCGCCTTCCCGGCCATCGCACCTCGCGACGCGGTGAAGCGGGTCGAAGGCAATCGCCTGGTCGAAAGCCTGGATCGCTCCCGGATCGTGCTCGCCCAAACGCCGCAGGCCTTCTCGCACGAGCTGCTGGCCCGCGCCCATCGAGAGGCCGCCGACGCGGGCCTGATGGGCGATGACGACGCGCAGCTCGTGGCCGCGACCGGTCACGCGGTCACGGTCGTCGAAGGCGAGCCCGGAAACATCAAGCTCACGACGCCCGAGGACTTCGACGTCGTCGAGGCGCTGATCAAAGAGCAGGAAGCCGCCGCCCGGTGAGGGTCGGCATCGGCTACGACGTTCACCCCCTGCGGGCGGGTCGCGACCTGGTGCTCGGCGGTGTCCGGATCGACCATCCGACAGGGCTCGACGGGCACTCGGATGCCGACGTCCTCACACACGCGGTCATCGACGCCCTGTTCGGAGCGGCGGGACTTGGTGACATCGGCCGGCACTTTCCCGCCTCCGACCCTCGCTACAAAGACGCCTCGAGCCTCGACCTTCTCGCCTCGACCGTCGAAGCGGTGCACAGGGCGGGGTACAGGGTGTTCAACGTGGACGGCACCGTGATCGCGGAAGCGCCGAAGCTCTTCACGCACCTCGACGAGATGAAGCGCAACCTCGCCCGACACCTCGATCTGGATCCCCGCCACGTGAACGTGAAAGCCACCTCGCCCGAAGGCCTTGGCTCGCTCGGCGCCGAGGCCGGCATCGCGGCCCAGGCAGTCGCCTTGATCGAAGAGCTCTGAAGTGCTCAGGCTGCACAACACGCTGACCGGTGCGAAAGAGGCATTCGAATCGCTCGAGCCGGGCCACGTGCGCATGTACACGTGCGGGCCGACAGTCTGGAACTTCGCGCATGTCGGCAACCTGCGCGCGTTTCTCTTTTACGACCTCATTCGCCGCCACCTCGAGGTGTCGGGCTACCGCGTGACCCACGTGATGAACCTGACCGACATCGACGACCGGATCCTCGACCAGGCCATGCACGCGGGCACCACGATCAGGGAATACGTCAGGCCGTACGAGGCCGCTTTCTTCGAAGACATGTCGTCGCTCAACGCCAGGCGCGCCGAGCAGTACCCACGAGCGACCGATCACATCCCCGAGATGGTCGACATGATCTCGAACCTGATCGAGCATGAGTACGCATACATCTCTGAGGGCGATGTGTACTTCCGCATCGCGGCCTTTCCGAACTACGGCGAGCTGTCGCACCTGGATCGCGCGGGGCTCAAGGCGGGTGCTCGCGTCGCCACCGACAAATACGAGAAGGAGTCGGTTAGCGACTTCGCGCTCTGGAAGCACGCGCATGGAAATGACGTGCAGATCGGCGCAGCGTGGGCCGCGCCGTTTGGGACAGGGCGGCCGGGATGGCACATCGAGTGCTCGGCCATGAGCAAGCGCTACCTGGGCGAGACCCTCGACATCCACGCGGGAGGCATCGACCTCGTCTTCCCCCATCACGAGAACGAGATCGCGCAGTCGGAGGCCGCCAACCACAAGCAGTTTGCCCGCGTGTGGCTTCACTCCGAGTTTCTCTCCGACGCCACGGGCGAAAAGATGTCGAAGAGCGCCGGCGGATTCACGACCCTGCGCGACCTGCTTGGAGCCGGCCACGACGCCGTGACCATCCGCTTCTTCCTGATGGCGGGCGCGCATTACAGGACGCGCTTGAGCCTGAGCGAGGCGGCGCTTCACTCGGCTGCGGAGCAGGTTCGCCGGCTGCGTGACGTCCACGAAAGGCTGCTCGCCGCCAAACCGGGCGGCGCCGGCGCGGGGCGCTTGAGCGAGCGCGCCGACCAGGTCCGCGACGCCTACCGTGAAGCGCTGGACGACGACCTCAACCTGCCTCGCGGCATCGGCCTGGTGTTCGACTTTGTGCGCGAGGTCAACGTCGCCCTGGACGAGGGAAGCGCAAGCCCACACGACGTGGAGAAAGCGCTGTCGGTGCTCGCCGACGTCGATGCGCACCTCAGCCTGTTCGGCGAGCGCTCGGCGATCGACTCTGACATCGAGGCGCTGATCGCCCGGCGAGAGGAGGCGCGCAAGGCGCGCGACTTCGAGCGCGCGGACCAGATTCGCGACGACCTGCGGAGGCGCGGCATAGCGCTCGAGGACTCGAAGTACGGCGTGCGCTGGCGGAGGCTGTCGCCTACGGCAGAGCGGTCTTGACGTCTCCCGTCTCGGGATCGTAGTAGCGGCGGGGGATCGTCATCACGTTCCTGCCGAACAACACGAGCTCCAGCGCGTCCCCGTCGACGCCCTGCTGGCTGTGGATGTCTCGCGGCGGCTCGTGCCAGGTGACGAAGTTCCCCGGGCGGAGGATCTTCTCGTAGAGGATCTGGACGCGACCGCCGTCGCCCATCTCCCAGTGCCGGTATCGATCCACGCCTTTGACCACGCATGCGACGCCCCATGAGTTGTGGTCGTGCACAGGCGTCTCCGAGTGCGGTGAGAAGCGCGACAGCATCAGCGTGAGGCCGTCGGGGTCCGACTGAAGAATGGTGAACGTGGAGTCGCCTCCGTGCAGGGTTTGCATCTTGGTGTCCGGAATGAAGCCAGGGGCGCCGCTGGAGCCGGCCAGCAGACCCCCGATGGCGTGCAGGCTCTCGTCTGTGACTCCGCCCGCGAGAAGCTCGCGGGCCTTCGCCATGAATTCCTTGACTGTTGTCATGCGCTCGGTGAGCCTCCTCCCTGGCCTTTCTCCCGCCTTGCCGGGCGGCGAATTAACTTTAGCTCGTGCCACAACGCCGCCCGGAAGCTGGAAACGTCGTCATACATGGGAGGAACGCGGTGCTCGAGGCGGCCCGCGCGGGGCGCGTGGTCAGGGTGTACCAGGCGTCCGGCCTCGGCCACGACCCGAGGCTCGACGAGCTCGGAAGGCTGGCGCGGGTGGAGGTCGTCGAGCGCGCGCGAATCGACACGATGGCGCCCGGCGTCAACCAGGGTGTCGCCGCCGAGCTGCGGCCGCGCCGCGAGTGGAGCCTCAAGGATCTCCTCGCGACGAATCCATCGCTGCTCGTCGCGCTCGACTCCATCGTCGACCCCCAGAACCTGGGCGCCATCCTGAGGAGCGCCGAGGTGGCGGGCGCCGACGGGGCGATCCTGCCTGCGCACCGCGGCGCTCCCCTCTCCGCGACGGCCGTCAAAGCCAGCTCCGGCGCGAGCGAGCTGCTGAAGATCGCGCATGCCTCGGGCCTTCCGTCGGCCATCGCGGACATCAAAAGAGCGGGCGTCTGGTGCGTAGCGCTCGACCCGCGGGGAGAGCTCCTCCCGTGGGAGTTCGACTTCGTGCAGCGGGTGTGCATCGTCGTGGGCGGCGAAGGCGAGGGCGTGCACCGCCTCGTCCGGGAGCGCTGTGACGCCCGGATCAGGCTTCCGGTGGCCGGCCACGTGGCGAGCTTCAACGCATCGGCGGCCGCCGCGGCGCTGCTCTACGAGGCTTTGCGACAGCGCTCGCCGGGCCGGGACGCGACACCCTCACCCTAGACTGGGGGAGCGATGCCCGACGTCACGTCGCGTGCCTCCTGGCTCGCCGACATCACACTCACGAACGACGCGCGCAACGTGCTGCAGCGGGCGGGTTCGTTCGCGTCGGCGCGCGGCCTCCCGCCGGAGGATTGCGACGCCGCCGACGTGCTGCTCGCGCTCATGCAGGCCCGAGGCACCCTCGCGGAGCGCACGATCCGCGCCCTCGGCGTGGACCCGGACGCGGTGATCAGAGCGATCCCGCCGCGCGATGGCGCGGCCGGGCTCCCGGCCAGGCAGGTGGTCCTCAACGCTTACCGGGAGGCGCAGGTCCTCGGCCACTACCAGGTCGACTCCATCCACCTGCTGCTGGCCATGCTCTACAGCGACACGCCGGCCACCTCCGCCGCGCTGCAGGGCGCCGGCATCTCGCTCTACGACCTGCGCCGCCACCTCCAGAGCACCACCGTGCCGACGGACCACGGGGGCTCCAGGCGAGTTGAAAACCGCGCGGACGCGGCGCTCAGGCGCCGGCCGCTCAACTCTCTGCGCGGCGCCGTGACGCTGAGCCCGGTCTTCCTGGGCCTGGTCGCGTTCACAGTGGCGACCGGCGCGGCCTTGTGGTTCAACCTCTTCCCACAGCAGGCCGGCGTGGTGATCATCCTCTTCGTCCTCGGCGGCTGGGTCATCTCGCTGTGCGTGCACGAGTTCGCGCATGCCGCCGTGGCCTACCTGGCCGGCGACACCTCAGTCGCGACGCAGGGGTACCTCTCATTCAACCCGCTGCGCTACGCCAACCTCTTCATGAGCACGATCCTGCCGATCCTGTTCCTGCTGCTCGGCGGGATCGGTCTGCCCGGCGGCGCCGTCTACATCAACCACGCCGCCATCCGCAGCCGCGCATGGGATTCCGCCGTCTCGCTGGCCGGTCCTGTTGGGACGGCGCTCTGCGCGCTGGCGATCATGGCCGTCTTCAGCGTGATCGGCCAGGACACGCTGCTGACTTCGCCGAACGGCGACTTTTTTTCGGCGCTGGCGTTCCTCGGATTCGTCGAGGTCTCAGCGGTCGTGCTGAACCTGATCCCGGTGCCGGGTCTCGACGGATTCGGCATCATCGCCCCCTGGCTGCCCCTGTCGGCGCGGTACGTCATCTACCGTTACGCGACCTTCGCGATGATCGGGCTGTTCGTCGCGCTGTGGTACTTGCCGCCGGTGCGGGACGCTTATTTCCAGACGATCTTTTCCATCGCGGCGATCGGCAACATCGATCCCGTCCTCGTGCTCTCGGCGCTCTCTCGCATTCCGCACCTCTGATGGAGCGGATCATCGTCGACGGCTACAACGTGATCCACGCGTGGCCGTCCCTCAAGCGCCTGCTCGACGAGGCTTCGCTGGAGGCGGCACGCGACAAGCTGGTCGAGCGCGTGTCGGTGCTCGGCATGGTGACGGGGGCGGAGTTGACCGTCGTGTTCGACTCGAACCGCGCGGCCTCGAACACGCAGGAGATGGTCGGGGGCGTGCGCGTGCTCTTCACGCGCAAGGGCCACTCGGCCGACCACGCGATCGAACGCATCGCGTACCGCGCGGCCGAGTCCGGCGACGTGATCACCGTGGCGACCTCCGATCGTTTCCAGCGCGACCTGGTTCGCGGCATGGGCGGCGCGGTGATCAGCGCGCTGGAGCTCGAGCGGCAAGTCATCGACGCCGAGGCGGAGATGAGCCGCCGTGTGAAGCGGTACTCACGATGAGCCCGCCGGTACGCCGGACCAGGATCGTGTGCACGATCGGCCCGTCGAGCGCATCGCCGCGGGTGCTCAGGGCGATGATCCAGGCGGGCATGGACGTCGCCCGCCTCAATTTCTCGCACGGCGACGCCGAAACCCACCGCCAGGCCGCGGCCAACGTGCGGGCGGCCGCCGAGGATGTCGGCCGGCCCATCGCCCTGCTGGGTGACCTGCAGGGGCCGAAGATCCGCACCGGCCCGCTGCAGAGCTCGTTCGTGCGTCTCGTGCGCGGACGCCAGGTCGTGCTGACGGCCGAGGGCCATCCCGACCTCCCCGTCCGGGAGTCCGCTTCCGCTCCCTCGGCGAGCGCGGAGGTGATCAAGGTCAGCCATCCCGAGCTCGTGCACGCGCTTCGCCGCGGCGACCGCGTGCTGCTCGACGACGGCAGGATCGAGCTCGCCTGCCGGGCGGCTTCGGACGGGTTCGCCGAGTGCTCTGTCGTGCGCGGCGGCCTGCTCGGCGAGCGCAAGGGCGTCAGCGTGCCGGGTCGCACCCTGCCCCTGCCTGCGCTGACCGAGAAAGACCTGGCCGACCTCAAGCTCGCCGTCGAGCTCGGCGTCGACTACGTCGCGCTGTCGTTCGTCCGGCACCCGGAAGACGTCGTCATCTGCCAGCAGCACCTGGGGTCCCTCGGCTGCAACGTGCCGGTGATCGCCAAGCTCGAGAAGCTCGAGGCGATCCACCAGCTGAACCGCATCCTCGAGGTCGCTGGAGCGGTCATGGTGGCGAGGGGCGACCTCGGTGTCGAGGTCAAGCTCGGAGACCTGCCGGCGGTGCAGAAGGACGTGATCGACCGCGCCAATCGCGCCGGCGTTCCGGTGATCACGGCGACCGAGATGCTCGAGTCGATGGTCACCTCGAACCGCCCGACCCGCGCCGAAGCGTCCGACGTCGCCAACGCGATCTGGGACGGCACGGACGCGGTGATGCTTTCGCAGGAGACGTCGGTCGGGGCGCACCCGGTCGAGGCCGTGCGGGCCATGGCACGCATCTGCCTGTCCGCCCAGCGGCACCCGTCGTATGAGCGCGCGCGCCAGATCTGGCGGGAGCCTGGCCAGGTGGGCAGCGCGATCGCCCACGCCGCCGCCACAACCGCGGACGAGCTGCACGCCCGAGTGATCATCGCCTTCACGGAGTCGGGTACGACGGCCCTGCGCTGCAGCAAGGCCAGGCCGCGCATGCCGGTCATCGCCGCCAGCCCACACGCCGAGGTGCTGCGCAAGACCGCCCTTTACTCGGGCGTCGTTCCCCTCCTCGTCATGCCCGGCCGGGACACCGATGGGATGATCGAGAACGCGACCGAGGCCGCACGGCAGAGCGACATGGTCAAGGCGGGCGACCGGGTCGTGATCGTGGCCGGAGTCCCGGTCGGCCGGCCCGGCCAGACCAACCTGCTCAAGGTGGAGACCGTTTAGCCGGGATTGATGGCCCAAAGGGGGGCTTGAAGCCGACTCCCGACCCCAGAATTAGGCCCGTGGCGCCCGCCTCGCAAGGACTGCTCGGCCGCATCCAGATGGCGAACGACAACGCCGCGAGGCGGTTCGGCGCCAACACGGCCGAGGTCGAGGCGTTCATCGACGCGGCCGCCCAGCTGACGCCCTGGCAGTGGCGGCAGGTGCTCGCCGTGCGGCGCCTGGTCGCTTCGGTCACCAAGGAGGGCACCGGCGGCCCGTCGGACACGGCGCGCTCGATCATGGCCGCGATCCGGACGAGCGACACGCCGATCTCGGAGCCGCTGGCCAGAGCCGGCGAGGTGCTGTTCGACACGCTCGCCAAGCGGAGCGAGGAGAAGCAGGTCGCGGCGTGGCAGGCGATGTCGGCCCTCGTCACGCGCCACCAGCTGCCGGCCCTGAAGTTCGCGGTCCACTACGCGCCCTTCGCCGCCTACATCCCTGTCTCTGGCTCCGATCTGCTCGACGCCAGGGCGCGGCGCTTCCTCGGCGCGCTCGAGGCCCTGACCACCGCGCAGTCCGAGGTGCTCAGCCGGCGCTGGAAGCTCGACGCCGCAGCGTCGCGCGCGCTCCTGCAGGCACTCGCCGGTCACCGGCATGCCAAGACCGAAGAGACCGTCGCGCTGGCCGCCCTGGCCATCATCCCGACGCACCTGGCGGGTGACGCGGGCTGGGCCGCGGTGCGGACGGCGGTTCACGCGGGCCGCGTCATCGCCGCGATGGACCAGCTCACCGACGCCCAGGTGCTGGCGCTGTGGGCGCCGGTCGAGCCGGCCTTCCCGCTGGCTTCGCTCAACGCGGACGCGCATGACGCCACGGTCGACAGGATGAGGGCGGCTCTCTCCAGCGCCATCAAGACCATCAAGGCCCCACGAGCGAAGGCACGCGTCCCCGCCACGGCGCCGGCGCGGGTGTCAGCGCCCTACGGGCTGAACAGCGGCGAGGTGGCGTCGTTCATCAAGGGTGTCGGCGAGCTGACCCCGATCCAGTGGCTGCGCGTCCTCGACCGCCGCAAGCTCGTGGCGAGCGTGACGCGCGAGGGGAGCGCGGAGCCCGCGGGCGTCGTCCGCTCCATCCTCGCCGCGATCGAGGGCACGCGCGAGCTGGACATGCTGAGGCGCTGCCGCGCGTTCGTCGCGGTCGAGCGTGCGGGCTACGCGCTGGAGACGCATGGGCGAGCGGGTCACGAGCAGGTGGCGCGGATGTGGGAGCCATTCGTCTCCTCGATCGGCCTCGAGGGCCTCAACGGTGGTGGGTTCGCGCATCGCCTCGCCGCGTTGAGCAAGACGGACTGGATCAAGGTGGCGGAGGCTGCGCCGGAGACGAACGAGGAGGCGGTGGCGCCCCTGGTCAACACCGGCACGGCGCTGATCGATTTCTTCGGAGGGCACTCTGACGACGAGGCGGTCGCCACCTGGCACGCGGTCTCCGCGCTGGCGCGCCGCCACCAGCTCACGCCGATCAAGTTCGCAGCCTCGTATGCGCCCTTCGCTTCCGCGATTCCTGTCACGAGCCCGCGCGCCCTCGGCGCGATGGTTTCGCGGTACGTGACGGCGGTCGGCCGGCTCGGGGCAAGCCAGTGCGCCGTGCTGTCGCAGCCGTGGGAGACGGGCGAGCAGCTTTCCACGGTCCTTTCGCAGGCGGTCGCCGACGGCAGCGCGCGACAGGGAGAGGAGGCTGCCGCGCTGGCGGCGGTCGTCACGGTCCCGATGCGCCTGGTCGGCAGCAGCGGCTGGGCCGCGGTCAAGACAGCGGCTTTCGGGGGCCGCGTGATCGCCGCCCGCGGGAAGCTGACCGCCGAGCAGCTCGAAGAGCTGTGGAGGCCCATCCAGCCGGCCATCCCGCTCGCCTCGCTCTCGGCGCCCGCGCGAGCACGCCGCTGAGTCGCACGCCGCGTCGCGACCGGGCAACGCGGTAAATTCATCGACGTGGCAGCCAGGAAGAAGAGGGTCACGCGGCGCGCGGCCGGCTCACGCTCGAACTCGCACCTGCCGAAGTTCGACCGCGTCATGGTCGTGTCCGCACACCCGGACGACCCGGACTTCGGCGCCGGCGGCTCGATCGCTCGGCTGGCCGACGGCGGGGCGAAGGTGACTTACGTGATCGTGACCGACGGTTCGCAGGGAGGCGAGGACCCGAGACAGAAGGACTCCGAGCTCTCGGTGATCCGCGAGCGCGAGCAGCGCGCCGCGGCCCGCGTCCTCGGGGTCAAGAACGTCGAGTTCCTCGGCTACAAGGACGGGCATTTGTCGCCGGACCTCCAGCTCCGCCGCGACATCGTGCGCATGATTCGCAAGCACAAGCCCGAGATGGTCATCACCCACATCCCCGGACGGGTGCTGGACGCGCCGATGGGGGGCTCGCACCCCGACCACCTCGCGGTGGGTGAGGCCACCATGGCGGCGGTCTATCCCGACTCGCGCAATCCCCGTGCCTTCCGCGGCCTGCTCAAGGAAGGTCTCGAACCACATGAGGTCAAGGAAGTCTGGATCCCGTTCTGGACCTCGGGCGACTACCTGGTCGACATCAGCTCCACCCTCGAGCGGAAGATCGAAGCGCTCCACAAGCACAAGAGCCAGGTCGCCAAGCCCGGGCGGGAGTGGGACGTGGACAAGTGGATGCGCAAGCGCCACGCGGAGGTCGGCAAGCGTGGCGGCTACCGGTTCGCCGAATCGTTCAAGCGAATCACGGTCTAGCCTTCCCCGCTGGCCTTCCCCGCGTGACGGGATAGGGTCTTCCCCGCTCGGCGGGGAAGTACCGGGCGCAGCCCGGGGATGGGGCCGACCTGGCACTGATACAAAATGGCCCCTCCGGCCGGCTTCGCCGGCCACCTCCCCAATGAATGGGGAGGACCAAATGGGCCCTCCGGCCGGCTTCGCCGGCCACCGCCCAATGAATGGGGAGGACCCAAATGGCCCCCTCCGGCCGGCTGCGCGCCACCTCCCCAATGAATGGGGAGGACCAAAGTTCCGGGGATGGGGCCACCTACTCCACCCATGGGGAGGACCGCGCGGCCTGCTAGATCCCTCTTGACATCGCTTCCCAGATCACGTCGGCCCACGCGGCGTACTGCGCGTCGCCGGGGTGAAGCTCGTCGGATGCGATCCAGCCCTTCGAGCCGATGCCCGCCCGGCTCGCGTCGCCGATGTCGACCCAGGCGAAGCCGTGGGCGACGGCCTGCTCCCGCGCGATGTCGTTGAACAGGCGCGTCAAGCGCCCGACATGGTCGGCGCCGCCAAACCCCGCCGCCGCCGGCGTGTAGTCCCACCTCGGGATGGAGATCGCGAACACACGCGCGCCGGCCAACGCGTCGTAGATCTCAGACAGCGAGGAGTCGTACATGGCGAGCGTGCGGCCCTGCACCAGGTCGTTCACGCCGATCAGGACGCTGACGAGCTGAGGCCTCAGGCGTTCGACGAGGGGGAGCTCGTCGCGGATCAGGTCCAGCGTGGTGTAGCCGTTGACCGCCGGGTTGCTGAGCTCGACCGGGCCGGAAAGCCTCTTTTCCAGCCGGGCGGCAACGATGGAGGGCCATGCCCTCGACCGGTCCGAGGATCCGGTGCAGATCGTGTACGAGTCGCCCAGGGCCAGGTAGCGAAATGGCTTCTCCTCGCCCCCCGCCATCACCTCTCGATGTCTGCCAGAGCGCTCCAGACTTCGACTTTGGTCTTGACCCGGCGGATCACCTCGTCGGTGAAGGCGCTTGTCGAGGCTTGCCCACCCAGGTCGGCGGTGCGCACCCCGTCCGACACCGCCTCAAGGGCCGACTCGTACACGGCGCGCGAGGCGCGCCGGGCGCCGTCGTCCTTCATGTATCCAAGCAAGGAGGCGACCGCGAGGATCATCGCCATCGGGTTCGCCACGTTCTTGCCCTCCAGCGCCGGCGCGGTCCCGTGGGGCGCCTCTGTCATGGCGACAGTCACGCCGCCGCCGTCGTCGAAGGCGAGCAGCGTCGATTCGGCTCCGGCGATGGTCCCGAACATCTGGATCACGAGGTCCGACAGCGTGTCGCCGTCGCGGTTCAAGGCCGGGATGACGAGCGCCTCGCCGGTCGTGGCCATCAGCATCGCGTAGGTCGCGTCGATCAGCAGCGGCACGTAGCGGACGTCGGGGTGGCGCGCGGCCGCAGCGTCCAGCTCTTCCTTGAACATCCCCTCGTAGACCGGGCTGACCGTGAACTTCGGGCCGCCGAAGACCTTGGCCTCGATGCGACGCGCGTGGGTGAAGGCGTAGTCGGCGACGATGCGGCAGGTGCGGCGGCTGATCTTCTCGGTCCGAAAGGCCCACTCCTCGAGGTCATTGCCCTCCCTCCACTCGCGGGCCCCATACGCGTCGTCGACCGCCATCCGGATGACCGAGATCGGCGCATGGACGCCCGCGACCGGGCGGACCCCCGGGATCCGCCGGCCCGTCCGGACGATCACGCGGCCGTCGATCTGCTTGCGGAGGATCGCGTTCGGGCTGCCCACATCGCCCGCGCCCTCAGGCGTGACCGTGGCCGCCTTGATCCCGAAACCGAGCTCGCGCAGCGCCTCGGCCGCATCCAGCACGACCTGGTTGCGAGTGCTCCGGCGCCGCTCGAGGCCAAGGTCGAAGTCGCGGGTCTGTATCGTCAGGCCGAGCACGCCGGGGTCGAGGACGCGCAGAGCCTCCCGCAGCAGCTCCTCGCCGGTCTGGTCACCGTGCAGGACGGCGATCGTGGTCGTCATTCGGTAGGAGATTCTCGCCCCTCTGCTACTATTGACAGCGCCTAGGTAGCCTAGGCTTTTTTCTTTCACCCCAAGCCAAAGAGACAACCATGGAAGACGTCATCACCCTCGCCTGCAGCGTGTGCAAGCGCCGCAACTACACCACGCTTAAGAACAAGAAGAACGATCCAGACCGGATCGAGCTCAGCAAATACTGCAAGTGGTGCCACAAGCACACGCCGCACAAGGAGACCAAGTAGGTGGCCGTAACCGCCAAGCGAGCGGACCAGGCAGCGCCGGGCTTCGGGCCCGCGCGGTTCCTGCGTGAGGTCTACGACGAGCTGCGGAAGGTGGTCTGGCCGACCGGGGCTGAGCTCTATCGCTACACCCTCGTCGTGATCTTCACCGTGGCCGTGCTCGGCCTGTTCATCGGCGGGGCCGACTACCTCCTCGGCGAGATCGCCAAGCGGACGATCTACCCGGTGGGTGGCTGATGGCGGTCGAGAAGAACGCCGCCACGACCCAGGAGCCCGACGCCCAGTGGTATGTCGTGCACGCCTATTCGGGCCATGAGGAGAAGGTCAAGAAGAACCTCGAGAAGAGGATCGAGTCCATGGACATGCAGGACAAGATCCTGCAGGTGCTCGTTCCCATGGAAGACGAGATCGAGATCAAGGACGGCAAGCGCCGGCACGTCCAGAAGCGCATCTTCCCCGGCTACATCCTGGTCAAGATGGTGATGTCGAACGAGTCGTGGTTCGTCGTGCGCAACACGCCCGGCGTGACGAGCTTTGTCGGCTCAGCCAACAGCCCGGTGCCCCTTCAGGAAAAAGAGGTGCGGGCGATTCAGAAGCAGATGCGCCAGGAGGCGCCGAAGATCCGGGTCGAGTTCGCGGTGGGCGAGTCGGTGCGGGTCGTCGACGGTCCTTTCACGGACTTCCACGGCAAGGTCGACGAGATCAACCCCGAGAAGGGCAAGCTGAAGGTGCTCGTCAACATGTTCGGTCGCGAGACGCCGGTCGAGCTCGACCTCCTCCAGGTCGAGAAAGTCCACTAAGGCTAGAGAGAGGATGGGCAAGAAAAAGGTCAGGGCGATCCTCAAGCTCGAGCTTCAGGCCGGCAAGGCCACACCGGCTCCGCCGGTCGGCACCGCGCTGGGCCCGCACGGCATCAACATCATGGAGTTCACCAAGGCCTACAACGAGCGCACCGCTCAGCAGGCCGGCGACGTGGTGCCGGCCGAGATCACGATCTTTGAGGACCGCAGCTTCACGTTCGTCCTCAAGACGCCACCCGCGGTGAACATGCTCAAGCGCGCGGCCGGCATCGACAAGGGCTCGGCCAAGCCCAACCGCGAGAAGGTCGGCCGCGTGACGCGCCAGCAGTTGCGCACGATCGTCGAGACCAAGCGCAAGGACCTCAACGCCAACGACACCGGGGCCGCGATGAAGATGATCGAGGGCACCGCACGCTCGATGGGCCTGGAGATAGTGGAGTAGTCGATGCCGAAGAAAAGGGGCAAGAAGT
>DATEHQ010000013.1:0-11880 GCA_035279525.1 Candidatus Dormiibacterota bacterium | reverse complement strand
CGCCTGGGCCACCGCCCGGCCCGCCGCCCGGCCCACCGGTGGCCTACGCATCGCCGCCTCCCGCGCCGGCGGTCTATCAGAGTCCTTACTACAGCCCGAGCGCCGCGGGGTCGCAGGCGCCCGTGCATCGCACGCCGTGGGTGATGATCGTCAGCGCGATCGTGGCGCTGGTGCTGGTCATGGTCGGCGCCGGCACGGCGATCGCCATCATCGGGGCGCACAACAACGGCTCCGGCTCCAACGGCCTTAACAGCCAGCTCCCAACTCCAAGCCCCGCGGGCACCCCGACTCCGGTCGGCTCGCCCACCCCGATCCAAACTGGCACCGACGCCTCGAGCAACGACAACCTGTCCATGCCTCTGCCGGCGGGATGGTCGGTGGCGAACAAGGACAGCGAGTCGATCACGGTGGTGAACCCGAACGGTGACGGTTCGCTGACGGCGGCGAGCGGCGCCTCGGCCCCGACCGCCACCGCGCAGGACAACAAGGACCAGATCGACAAGTACTTCACGAGCAAGTACCCCGACACGAAGCCGTGTCCCAACACGAAGACGACCACCGGAACGCTCAGTGGGGCGCCGGGCATCTTCTGGATCGTCTGCTTCACGCTGACCTCGAGCGGCCAGTCGTTTCCCGCCGCGGCCGCCCTGTTCGCGGGCGCCAACAACGACGGCAGCGTGTACTACATCGTGATGCTCGTCACGACCCAGGACAGCCTCCAGTCGTTCGAAACCCAGGCGAAGCCGATCCTGCTCGGCATCCGCTGGAAGCTCAAGTAGCCGGGTAGGGGCGCCGGCTCGACCCCCCTGTCACCAGGGCGGGTATCGTGTGTGCCCGATGTTCGCCCGCTGGGGTCGATTCGTCTACCGCTTCCGCTGGGCGACGCTCGTCGTCTCAGGTCTTCTGCTCGGGCTTTCCATCGTCGCCTCGCTGACCGGCGCCCAGCTCACCAACAACGGCGGCTTCGGTGCGAACCTGCCTGCCGGCCAGGCCGCGAAGCTGGTGAACCAGGAGATCAACAGCCAGGCTCCGTCGGGTTCGAGCATGACGCTGCTATTCAGCAGCCGATCCCTCAGCGTGACCGACCCCGAGTACCGGTCGGCAGTTGAATCCGCTGTCCTTCCGCTGGACAGCGATTCTCGCGTGTCGGCAGTTCGGACGCCCTACAACGTACCCGCGATCGAGCAATCGAGCCTTGTCTCGCGTGACGGTCACAAAGCGCTGGTCATCGTCGAGCTCAAGGACAACAGCGAGACCGCGCAGCGGTACTTCCACCAGATCGTGGACAGGGTCCACCCCGGCTCCCTCACCATGGTTGCGACCGGCCAGGTTCCGATCAACGAAGCGTTCAACGTGTCGCTCGAGTCGGACCTGCAGCGGGCAGAGTTGGTGGCGCTGCCGGTCACGCTCCTGCTGCTGATCCTCATCTTCGCCGCGTTCCTCGCCGCGCTGCTCCCACTCAGCGTCGGGGTGCTGGCGATCGTCGGTGGAATTGGAGGCACTGTCTTTCTCGCGCACTTCACCGACGTCTCGACCTACGCGATCAACATCGTGACTCTGATCGGCCTTGGCGTCGCGATCGACTACTCGCTGTTCATCGTCAACCGCTTCCGCGAGGAGCTGGCCGCGGGAGCGTCGCGCGAAGATGCGATCGCGATCTCGATGTCGACGGCCGGCCGGGCGATCACGTTCTCCGGCATCACCGTCGCGATCGGGCTGTCGGCGATGCTGTTCTACCAGGGCACCTTTCTCGCATCGATGGGAGCCGCCGGCGCCATCGTCGTCGCGATCGCGGTGCTCTACGGCCTCACGTTCCTCCCGGCGCTCCTGTCGCTGCTTGGGGAAGCGGTCAATTTCCGGATCATGAGCTGGCTGCTGGGCGCGCTTTCGATGCGCCCAGGGTGGTGGCCCAAGCACCAGCGGACGGCGGGCACGGGCGCGTGGCACTCGATGGCTGTCTGGGTGATGCGCCGGCCCGTCCTCGTCCTCGTCCCCGCGCTGGCGTTCCTCTTCATCCTGGGGACGCCTTTCCTCCAGCTCCGGCTGGCCCAGGGCGGCGTCGACCAGCTCCCACCGACCGACACATCCCGACAGGGCTACGACACGCTGGTCAGCGAGTTCCCAGGCCAGAACCAGACCTCGATCGAAGCGGTCGTCTACTACCCAGGCTCGTCGCCCTTGACCGCATCGCACGTCGGCGACGTCTACGACCTCAGCCGGCGCCTGGCCGCACAGCCCAACGTGCTGCGCGTCGAGAGCATCGTCGATGTGGATCCGTCGTTGAGCCGCGCCGACTACCAGCGCCTGTATTCCGGACCCAGCGGCGCGCTTCCCTCCACGCTTCAGCAGGCCCTGAGCATCGGCGCGGGCCGGCACGTCGTGCTGCTGAACATCCTGACGAACAAGACGTACACCAGCGACGAGGCTCGCGCGATCGTCAGGACCGCACGTGCGGAGCACGTTCCCGAGGGCCAGGTGCTCGCGACCGGCGAGACAGCGTTCGACCTCGACGTCGTCAACTTCATCCTCGAGCGGACGCCCATCGCGGTGGGTACGGTGATTTTCATCACGTACGTCGTGCTGTTCCTGCTCACGGGCTCGGTCGTGCTTCCGCTGAAGGCGGTGCTGACCAACCTGTTCTCGATCTCAGCCTCGTTCGGCGCGATGGTGTTCATCTTCCAGGAGGGGCACCTCAGCGGTTTCCTGGGCTTCACACCGCAGTCGATCGACCCCAGCATCCCGGTGATCCTTTTCAGCATCGTGTTCGGCATGTCGCTGGACTACGAGGTCCTCCTGATCAGCCGCATCCAGGAGGAGTATCGACGCCTCGGTGACAACCAGGCCGGTGTGGCGATGGGGCTCGAGAAGAGCGGCCGCCTGATCACTGGTGCCGCCGCCATCATGTGCGCCGTCTTCATCGCGTTCGGCCTCGCCAGCGTCGTGATCATCAAGGCGATCGGCATCGGGCTCGCCATCGCGATCGCCCTGGACGCCACCATCGTGCGCATCCTCATCGTCCCCTCGGTCATGCGTCTCCTCGGCCGTGCCAACTGGTGGGCGCCGCGCCCACTGTCGTGGCTTCACAGGCGGATCGGAGCCGGCGAGACCATCCAGGCTCCGGCGGGGCCCGCGCGGTCGTATCAAGGGGGGAGGGTGTAGGGGGCGCTAGGGACGCCCCCTACGCTTTGGGGAAAGGCCTGCGGTGAGTCAGGCTCTGTGAGAAGGATCACGCCGCGGCCTGAGGGGAGGCTGGGAGCAACCTTGGAGTTCGCCAAGAGCCTGGGCGCCCTCGCGGTGATCGCGCTCTTCCTCTCCTGCGCGCCGGCGGCGAGCCCGGCACCGGCTCGCGTGGACTGGCCGATGTACAGGGGTGACCTCGCGCGCGACGGCCACCCGCCCTCGGCGACCCTCGACGCCGCCGGGGCACGGCGTCTTGCGGCCGTCTGGCACGGGCAATTGCCCGGTGCGATCGACGGGACGCCCGCCATAGCGGGCGGCCTCGTGATCGCCGCGAGCATGGGGGGCCACGTGGCCGCGTTCAGGCAATCAAGCGGCGCGCTCACATGGGACACATCGCCGCTTGGTCCCATCTCGAGCTCTCCCGACGTGGACGGTTCACGCGTCTTCGTGTCCACCCTCACCGGGCATGTCTGGGCGCTGGATCTTGGCAGCGGCGTCAGAGCCTGGGACTGGCAGGCGCCCGGCGTCCAGCCCGCGTTGTGGGCCTCACCCGCGGTCGATCATGGCGTGGTCGTCATCGGCTCGGCCTCGCCGTACGGCGATGCCCCGCTGGAGCCGGGCCGGATGTTCGGCCTCGACGAGTCCAGCGGGCGCCTGATCTGGAGCATCTGCATCCTGCCCGGATGCGCGCCGGGCGACGGAGTCTGGTCGACCCCGTCCATCGACGCGGCGGGGATCGGATACGTGGGGGTGGGCAACCCGGCCGACGGCGTGCTTGCATTCGACGTCGCGACAGGAAAGCCGGTCTGGCAGGTCAGCCTCTACCCCGACGCGGGACGCGACCTCGACATCGGAGCCAGCCCTGTGCTCCTTCGATCCGGCGGCCGCGAAGCGCTGGCCGTCAGCTCGACGCTCGGGCTCGTCGCGGTCCTGGACGCCCGCGACGGTTCGGTGATCTGGTCCGCCGGCATCGTCGAGGGGAGCTCGGTCCACGGACTGCTGGCGACACCCGCATACGACGGCAGCCTGCTCTTCGTCGCGTCCGCGAGCCCACCGACCGGCGTCATCGCGCTCGCGACAGGCGGAGCGGTCGACTGGAAGCACGTGACCGATCTGCCTGTCTACTCGTCGCCGGCGGTCGCAAACGGAGTTGTGATCTTCGGCACGGGCGCGGTCTTCGGCGACCTCAAGGCGGGCACGGTGATGGCGCTGTCGGCGTCCAGCGGCGCGACCCTCTGGACCTACGACGCCCACTCGGCGGTTCGTGGATCCCCGGCTGTCGCGGGCAGCCTGGTCGTGATCGGCGATCACGACGGCGACCTGCTGGCCTTCGCCCCCGCCGCCTAGGCCGGCGGGCGCAGGAGGGGCAGCTCGACTTCAAAGGTTGCGCCTCCGCCATCGGTCGGTTTCACCTTCACGCTGCCTCCGTGCGCGCCGACCACGGCGTTGACGATCGAGAGACCGAGCCCCGCCCCACCGCTGTCCCGGCTGCGGCTCGGGTCGGCGCGGTAGAAGGGCTCGAAGATGCGATTCATCTCGTCGGGACCGAGACCGGGGCCGTGGTCGGCGACCGACATTCGGGCGAGGCCGTCGTCGGTCGAGACCGCGATCTCGATCGGCGTCGTGGGTGGCGTGTGCACGAGCGCGTTGCGAACAAGGTTGCCGAGGACCTGGCGCAGGCGCGTGTCGTCTCCGGTCACAACGACCGGCGTGGGTGCGACCAGGTTGATCTCGCGCTGAGGCGCGACCGCGCGCGCGTCGGCCGCCGCATCGCGTGCGATCGACTGCAAATCGACCGGCTTCGTCTCGAGTGGACGACCCTGGTCGAGCCGCGCGATGAGCAGCATGTCGTCGACCAGTGTCGACATCCTCACGGATTCCTCCTCGATCCGGCGGCGGGCGAGAGAGGAGTCCTCGGGCGACTCGGACGCGCCGCGACGCAGCATCTCCGAATAGCCGCGGATCGACGTGAGCGGCGTGCGCAGCTCATGTGAGGCGTCCGCGATGAAGCGGCGCAGCCGGTTCTCCGAAGCCTTGCGCTGTTCGAACGCGGCCTCGATCTGGCTCAGCATGCTGTTCAGCGCGAGCCCGAGCCGCCCGATCTCCGTGCCGGGCGTGGCCGGCTCGACCCGCCGGCTGAGGTCACCGGCCGCGATCTGACCGGCGGTGGCGCCCATCCGCTGCAGCGGCCTGAGTCCGAACTGGATCAGGAGCCACGCGAGGATGGCAACGACCGCGACGACGGCGAGGCCGATCACGGTCTCGATCAGCAGCAGCGAGCTCAGCGTGGACTGGTTCGCGGCCAGCGGGATCGCGAACAGCATGAACTGGCCGTTGAACCTGTCTTCGCGCCAGACCGTGACGCGGTACTGCGCACCGCCCTGCGCGGTCATGGCGGTGAAACCCGGGGCGGTGTGATCGATCCCGTAGTCAGGCAGCGGCTTGGGCAGCTCGAGCATGGGTGGCTGGGTCGACGTACCCACATCACTGAGCGTGCACGACGCCTGGACGCTGCCGTCGGAGTTCAGCAGCTCGGTGAACGTCCCGTTCGGGAAGTCGGTCGACGCGGCTTGGCCACCGGGCCCACCACGGAGCTGGCAGCCGGAGGTTGACAGCACGGACGCGATCACATCCTCCGCTGTGACTCGGGTTGACACGGCGCCGAGCTGGTTATCCACCCGATCGAACAGCGACTTCTGGAGCAGCTCGTACGTCGCGACGTCCGCCACGACCAATCCGATCACGACCAGCGAGATGACGCCGATCAGCAGCCGCCCGCGAAGGGACAGCGTCATTTCCGTGGCGTTCGGAGCACGTACCCCACGCCGCGCACGGTCTGGATCAGCGGCGGGTCGTGCCGGTCGACCTTGCGGCGCAGGTAGCTGATGTAGGTCTCCAGCACGCTTGCGTCGCCACCGAAGTCGTAGTGCCAGACGTGGTCGAGGATCTGGCTCCGCGTCAGCACTCGGCCCGCGTTGATCAGCAGGTAGCGGAGCAGCCGGTATTCGGTGTTGGTGAGGTCGATGACATGCTCATGGCGCCGGACTTCGTGCGCCTCGTCGTCGAGCTCGAGGTCGGCCAGCGCCAGCCTGCCACTCTCCTCCTCCGCGTTTCCATGACGGCGGAGCACGACGCGAACACGGGCCATCAGCTCTTCGACGCTGAACGGTTTCGTGACGTAGTCGTCGCCGCCGACGGTCAGGCCGTGAACCTTGTCCTCCGTCGCGTCCTTCGCGGTCAGGAAGATGATCGGCACCTTGTTGCCCGCGCTGTTGAGACGGCGCAGCACCTCCATGCCATCGATGTCGGGCAGCATCACGTCGAGGATCACCAGCGCCGGCGAGAACTGGCTCACCGCGCTCAGCGCGCCCCGGCCGGTCGCGGCGGTTTTGACGGTGAAGCCTTCGTAGCGAAGCGCCATGGCGACGAGCTCGGTGATGTTCGGCTCGTCGTCGACCACGAGGACCCGAGCCCCGTCCTTGCTCACGGGTCCAATGCTGAGCGGGTTTTCTGGGAAATTGCTCAGAAAATATTGGGACTCGACTCTGAATCCGCCCTGGCCGGCCAGCCCGCCGTACGGTGGACGCCTCCCGCGACGTCGACGAGGCGAGCCGCCAGGCCCCGCTCTTCAAGCCAGGGAATCGCCCGCCGGCCGAGCACGATGGCCGCGGTGGAGGCGATGTTGGCGTCGACGCAGGACCCGGCGGCCACGGTCGCGGTGCGCCAGCAGCCCTGCACCGGCAGCCCGGTGTCAGGGTCGATGATGTGGTGAAGGACGACGCCTCCGCGCGTCCAGCGCCGGACTGTCGTGCTCGAGGTGGCCACACCGCCCGCCTCGATGCTGATCGCCTCTTCGCGTTCATGGATCGGCGCGGCGCTGTCCTCGCTGGCCCTGGATCGACCAGCCCCCCGGCGGCGCGGCGCCGGCAACCGCGATGTCACCGCCCAGGCTCACGAGCACGCCTCCTCCGTCCAGCGCGAGCGAGGCGGCGGCGGCCGCGAGGTCTGCGGCGAGCGCCTTTGCAGTGGCGCCAAGGTCGATCTCCACACCCCGAGGTATCCGCACCGTCCGCGTCGCCCGGTTGAAAGAGATCGCCTGCCACCCTGGGATCCGCGTGGCCACCAGCCGGACCGCCTGGCCGGCTGCCGGGATCACCGCGAAATCTGCGTCGTACCCGGCCAGCCTGACCGCGGATCCGACAGTCGGGTCCACCGCGCCTCCCGTAAGTTCGGCTGCGCGCAAGCCGGCCTCGATCGCCCGAGCAAGCAGGGGCCCGACCACGACGTCACTGTCTGAAGAGGCGTTGAGGCGGCTCAGCTCGCTGTCTGGGCGAAAGCGGCTGGCGGCTTCGTCAACCGACGCGACCACCTTTTCGACCGCCGAGGTGGCCGCACCCAACCGCTCCGGCCGGGTGACAGCGATCCGCATCAGGCCCCCAAGTGCCCTCCCGTCGACGATGCCGAGGATGCTCGTGGTCACAGCGGCGCCTCCTTGACCTCAATCCTTCTGAGGGTGAGCGCGAGCACGGGGCAGTCATCGACCGCTCGCTCGGCCAGCCGCCCGAGATGCTCGGGGATCGGGCCCGCCGCAACGATCGGATAACCCCAGTCGTCGAGGCGCACGACCTCCGGCAGGATCTGAGCGCAGAGCCCGCGCCCGTCGCACCTGATCCGGTCGACCCTCAGCTCCCTGGGCCGGCTCATGCCGATCGCCTGGCGGTCTGCACGGTGTGAGCGGTGTGCCTCGCGAACTCGGCGGCAAAAGTCTCGAGCGCCGACTGCAAGAACATCACAGCTCCGTCTGGATGCTTGCAGGCGCCGCGCCCCCTCACCTCGACCGCCCAGCGCTCGAGGCGGCCCAGGTCCTGCGGATTCGCGCCCTGGTAGGCCACTCGGGTGCATGCGTCGGCAAGAGCGCGCAGGCCGAAGAAGCACGGGCCGCACTGCGACGAGCTCTCGCCGGCGAGGAAGCGCATGATCCCTGCCGTCTCGCAGACCGGGCACCGGGACGACGGCAGAAAGGCGATCGCGCCGCAGCCGAGTGTCAGTCCAGAGGCCTTCAGCTCGGATGGGTCGAGTCGAAGGTCCATCGCCTGCTCGGTCGCCAGCCAGGAGCCGAAGTAGCCGCCCAGCAGAACGGCCCTGGCCGGCTCGTTGAATCCGCCGGCGCGCGCCACCACGTCGCCGATCGTGGCGGTGGTCTCGACTTCGATCACGCCTGGATGAGCGATCGATCCGGCGAGCGTGACGAGCACAGTGCCCGTCGGGTGGCCGCCTCGTGCGATGAGTGCGACCTGGGCGAGGGTCTCCACGTTCTGCACGAGAGCGGGCGCGGCCTTGAAGGTGGTCGGAAGGGCGACTCCGCTGGTGACCGCCTGAACCGCCGCGTTCGAGTCTCCTGCGACGTATCTGTTGGGAGCCGCGAACATCCGGACGAGGCTCCTCTCGTGCGCCGAGCGCTCGCCGAGCGCTCGCTCCATGGCGAGTCGCGCCGCATGGTGCTGCTCGCCGATGTAGAGGACCACCTGATGGGATCGCAGCACGCGCGCCGCGAGAAACGCGCCATCCAGCACGAGGTGCGGTCGCGCCGTCATCAGCAAGCGGTCCTTCTTGCTGTGGGGCTCGCCCTCGGCGCCATTGACGACGACGAGCGGCGAGCCGTGTGCACGGGCGGTCGCCCGCCATTTCACGCCGACGGGAAAAGCGGCGCCGCCGCGACCGCTCGTCCCGCTTTCGATGAGCACTTCGATGAGCTCGCCCCCTCGAACCGGCAGCGGGCCCAATCGCGCGACGTGCTCGGCCAGGCTCTCGGCGCCGGATCTCGGGTCGCGGCCGCCCAGCAGGCGGAGTGCGCTCAAGGCAGCTCGCGCCGGCTGACCGATCCCCGAAACGCCGCGCGCGAATTGGCGAGGGGATCGAATGGTCCGGCGCGAAAACGGTAGGCGGCCGCGATTGTCACGGCCCCGACGCAAAGCGCGGTCAGGACGATGAGCCAGCCCGACCACACGTCGGTCCCCGTGCCGAGACCGTGGGCGATCCCGACCGGCCACGCGGCGTAGGTCAGCCAATGGACGGCCCGCCACGTTTTCTGCCCGAGCAGCCCACGAACCAGGCTCGTCACGACGATCGCGACCAGCAGCTCGAACCCGATCACGCCGAGTCCAAGCCACAGCGTTCGGTAGTAGGAGGAAAACGGGACGATGGCGGCGAGCCAACCCAGGTTGGTGTACGGGTCGATCACCGCTGTGACGATGTGGAGGACGAGGAACACCAGCGTCGTCAGCGCAAGGTTGCGGTGAAGGCCGGTGGTGAGGAACAGCGGCCACCTGGGGCTCTCGGCCCGGACGGTGCCGACGATGCCCAGCACGACGACCGAGCTGAGCAACACCATCGACACCGCCCCCGCCCCGCGAGTGGTGTACCAGAGCAGCGCGTTCGACACCGCCATCTAGTGGGATCCGCCCGAAACGGCCACCGGGGCGGAGCTCGAGGATGACGAGCTCACGCTCGAGCTCTGCAGGCTCGAGGACGATGATGTCGCGGATGTGCTCGAAGAGGTGGACGCATCCGATGTGCTGGAGGAGCTCGCGCCCGAGGCGGTGGTCGAGGTCGTTGAGGACTTACCGGGAAGGGTGGCCGCCGCGACTCCGCCCAGCGCGGCCACAGCGCTCAGCGCTCCGACCGCAACCCACGTGGTGACCTGGTTGAGGAGCCTCATGGCGGCGTCGCGGGCTTCGATTCGGGACCTGGTGTCGCGGCTCATGCTTCGAAACTCTGCGCACAGGCTCTCAGGCCAGCCTGATACGAAGCTGGGAGCTTGCTGAGAGACGTCCAGCCCACTTTCGGGCCGAACCTACTTCGCTCGTGCGGGTCACTGACGTCCGGGTCGCGAGGGCCGGAATTCTTAGACTTCTGGGGTGCCGCCCCCGTAGCTCAGGGGATAGAGCAGGACGGTCCTAACGTCAAGGTCGGGGGTTCGATTCCCTCCGGGGGCACCAATCGCGGCCGAGCGGGTTGCGGAAGACTAGCCGGACCAACTCGTGCCGGGAACCGGCAGGTACGGCATCGGGTCGACAAACGCGTTGTTGATGCGCAGCTCGAAATGCACGTGCGGGCCGGTCGAGAACCCCGTCGAGCCCTCGCGGCCGACCTGCTGGCCTCGCACGACGACCTGGCCCACGACCACGTTGGTGTCGAGCAGGTGCCCATAGAGCGTCGCGATGCCGCCTCCATGAGCGATCACGACGTAGTTGCCGTAGCCCACGGCGGTGTGGCCGACGGCGACGACCACGCCGTCCGCGGCGGCCATGACAGGTGTGCCCAGCGGAGCGGCGATGTCGACACCTGTGTGGAAGTGCGCGTACTGCCCGAAGCGCGGCTCGAGGAGCACCGACGAAGGCCCGAAGGGCTGCGTGATCTGGAACTTGACCATCGGCCACTGCAGGTGCAGCCCGTCGATCGCTTTGCCGACCGGCAATTCGTGGGTGACGAGCGCCAGGCCCGTGCCGACCTGTGCTTGCGTCCAGGCCGACTGATAGGAACGAAGGACCAGGTCCTGCTCCTGCGCCTCCAGCAGCTGGGCGAGCGTGGTGGTCACGTCAGGAGGTTGGCCTGTCAGCCCGGAATCCGCGGTCTGGATCTGGGTCACGAGGTCGGCCAGCTGAGAGCTCACGTCGGTCTGCTGGCTGATCAGGTCGTTCAGCGCGCTGAGGTTCGCGACCAGGAGATCGAGCGTGTTGTTCTCCTGGTCCAGCTGGTCCTGGCGCTGCTGGAGCTGTGCCTGCAGCGCCGCGAGATCCGCCTCGAGCTTCTTCTCTAGGTCGTTGGCCCGCTGACCGGCGACGACCAGGTCGGCAGTGGACATCAAAGCGTCGTGCAGGCTGCCGGTCCGTGCCAGCAAGATCCAGAACGAATCGGGCTGCCGGTAGATCGCCCGGGCCATCACGGATAGCTGCTGCTTCTCGACTTCGATCCGCTGCTGCGTGTCCGAGATCTGCGCGTCGAGCTGCGTGATCTCGGCCTCGATGTTGGCGATCACCGCCTCCTCCTGGGTGATCTTGCCGCTGAGCGCCTGCGCGCTTACCGCGTCCTGGTCGAGCAGCGCGGTGAGTCGCTGCTGCGCGGCGAGGGCGTTGGCGAGGTCTGAGCCAAGCCTCCCGCGCAGCTGCGCGTAAGCCGCGGCGTTCGGGTCGATTGGAGTTGACGCCGGACACGTGGTCCGGCTTGCGCTGGCCGTCGAGGAGGTCGTGCACGTCGAAGGTGTCGTCGCGCCCGCCGTGGAAACCTGCAGCGCGGCGAGCCCCGCCGCGATGGTGAGCGCGACGAGCGCCCGCTTCACGCGCGCACCTTCCGGAATCCGAGCATGGCGGTCGCCGTGCCGAGCACGAGGCCGGCGGCGATGACCGCGGCCACGACGTACTGCACCGAGGTCTGACCGACGCCGGGAAGAACCTGTGAGAAGACCGAGCCTCCAAACCTGGTGGCCAGCACGTAGGCGCCGGCCACGGCGGCGGCGGCAAGCGCACCTGCGAGGGCGCCGGTCATCAACCCCTCCACCACGAAGGGACCGCGCAGCATCCAACCTCGCGCACCGAGCAGGCGAGTGATCACGACCTCGCCGCGCCTCGAGGCCGCGATGCCTCGCATCGAGTTCGCGATGACCGCGTAGGCGACGATCGCGATCAGCAGGAGGATTCCACC
>DATEHQ010000012.1:0-2628 GCA_035279525.1 Candidatus Dormiibacterota bacterium | reverse complement strand
CGAGGAGCCGATCTACCGCTCCTGGCGCGAGGTCTACGAGGAGCACGGCGAGGACCTGCCGTTCGATCGCTGGGTGCAGACGGTCGGCACGGCGGATTCCTTCTTCCAGCCGCAGCGCAACCTGGAGGAGCGACTTGGGCGCCCGCTGACCGAGGAGGTCTTGACCAGGCGCAAGGACCGGCGGACGGCATTGATACTCTCCAACCAGGTCCTGCCCGGCGTCGTCCAGCGAATCGACGAAGCCAGGACGATGGGGCTGAAGCTCGGCGTCGCGTCGAGTTCGACGCAGGAGTGGGTGACGGGTCACCTGGCCCGTCTCGGCATCCTCGATCGCTTCGACTGCGTGCGTTGCCGCGATGACGTCGCACACGCGAAGCCGGAGCCAGACCTTTTCCTGGCGGCGGCCGCGTGCCTGGGCGTGGAGCCCGGCGAATCGATCGCCGTAGAGGATTCCCCGAACGGCGTCGCCGCTGCCAAGCGCGCGGGCATGAAGTGCGTGGCGATCCCGAACCTGATCACCGCCCGGCTCGACCTGAGCCAGGCCGATCTGATCCTCGACTCGCTCGCCGACATGACTGTGGGGCAGCTACTGGAGCGTCTTTCGGCGACCGCTTAACCTATCCGACGTGCGTATCGGAGTCCTGACCGGCGGTGGCGACGCGCCCGGGCTCAATGCCGCGATCCGGGCGGTGGCGCGGCGCGCGTTCCAGCTCGGCCACCAGGTCAGCGGCGTCAAGAACGGTTGGGCCGGCTGCCTCGGTGAGGGGCTCATCGACGAGCTGAAGCCGGCCGACGTGCGCGGAATCTTGCCCGAGGGCGGCACGATCCTCGGCACCTCTCGCACCAACCCGCTGAAAGAGCAGAACGGGATCGACCGCGTCATCCGGGCCCTGCGTCACAACGGGATTGACGCGCTGGTTCCCATCGGCGGCGACGACACCTTGAGCGTGGCGGCGAGGCTCCATGAGGCCGGCTTTCGCACGGTCGGCGTGCCCAAGACGATCGACAACGACCTCTCGGTGACCGAGTTCTGCATCGGGTTCGACACCGCGGTCGGGGTCGTCACGGAGGCCCTCGACCGGCTGCACACCACCGCCTCCGCCCACCATCGCGTGATGGTGGTCGAGGCGATGGGCCGTGACGCGGGATGGGTTGCGCTGACCGGCGGCCTGGCCGGCGGTGCGGACATGATCATCATTCCGGAGTTCGAGGTCCCGGTGTCCGAGGTCGTCGCCCACCTATACCGCCGTCGCGGCGAGGGCAAGCTCTTCAGCATCATCGTCGTCGCCGAGGGCGCACACGTCCCGGAGCTCGACCGGGAGATGGACGGCGAGGGGGAGAAGGATGCATTCGGCCATGTGCGCCTTGCCAAGCGGGGTATCGGAGACCTTTTGGCAAGCCGGATCGAGGGCGAGACCGGCTTCGAGACCCGCGTCACCGTGCTCGGCCACCTCCAGCGTGGCGGCTCGCCCTCGCCAGTCGACCGCCTGTGGGCGACGCGCCTCGGGGTCGCCGCCGTCGAGCTGATCGTCGAGGGCAAGAGCGGCGTGATTCCGATCCGCCGCAACGGCGAAGTCGAGGTCGTGCCCCTGACCGAGGTGATCAAAGAGACGCGCCGCGTGCCCAAAGATCTTTACGACCTGAGCAAGGTGTTCGAGTAGGTCCCGCTAGCTAAGCTTCGCCTCAGGTGCCGCTAGTCGCTTACGTCTCTCTCGCCGCCGTCCTGCTGGTGTTCCTGTACATCGCGCTCTCCTACCAGCTGTACCGGCGCGCGTTCCAGCCGCCGAGGCCCATCTGGCTCGACGATTTCACCTTCACGCCGTTCGAGTTTCAGGCCGACTACGAGGAAGTCGAGCTCGTCACGGCCGACGGCGTCAACTTCGGCGCCTGGCATTTTCGGCAGCCGGGATCACCGCAGACCGTCATCATCTCGGGCGGTCACAAAGGACAGCGACAGGGAGCGCTGGGCATCGCGGTCGCCCTATGGCGCAAGGGGTTCAACGTCGTCCTCTATTCCTATCGCGGAATGCCGGGGAGCGACCGCGCGCCGATCACCTTCGGCATCAAAGAGGTGCTCGAGCTCCAGGCGGCAATCGCGTTCGCGCGCAAGCGAATCCCGAAGGCGCGGATCGGGCTGCTCGGCTACTCGATGGGCGCCGTCGTGTCGCTGCTGGGCGCCGCCGGCGAGCCCGGCGTGCAGGCGCTGGTGCTTGACAGCCCGTTCAGCGATCTCCGCGGGCTGCTGGTCGAGAACGTGCGCAGCACGAGCAAGCTTCCAGGAACGCCGTTCGTCTGGCTCGCCGGGCTGATGTTCTGGCTGCGGACCCGCTGCACCCTCTCGTCGTGCCGGCCGCTGGACGTGCTCGGCTCGCTCGAGCCGCGGCCGCTGTTTTTCATCCATGGCGGCGCCGACGCGATCACGAACGTCAACCACTCGCGCCGCCTCTATGACGCCTACCGCGGGCCTCGCGAGATATGGATCGTCCAGGGGGCGCCCCACACGGGCGCGTACTTCGCCGACCGGCCGCTCTATGTCGAGCGGGTCGCCGGGTTCTTCGCGCGGCACCTGGGCCTCGACGTGTCGTCGCATCTGCGACTGGTCGAGGAAGAGGAAGTCTCCTAGCCGGC
>DATEHQ010000011.1:0-2859 GCA_035279525.1 Candidatus Dormiibacterota bacterium | reverse complement strand
CGTCGCGTCGAAGCCGCCGACCAGGTAGGCGCGGCCAGGCCGGCCGCGGTCCCCCGCCGCCAGGCAGGCGCGGCCCACGTCGCCGGCGGAGACGAAGGTCTGCATCACGCGGCCGCCGCCCGGCAGCCAGAGCCGTCCGGTCGCCATGGCGGCCATCAGACGCGGCAGCATCCAGTCTTCGCCAAGACCGAAGACACGCGCGGGCCGCAGGATCACGACCTCGAGGTCGCCCGCCGCGTCGAGCAGCCAGCTCTCCTCGAACAACCTCAGGCGTTCGTAGGCATGGACGGGGTGCGGCTCGCTCCTCTCGTCGGCGCGTTTGGCGCGACCGGGTCCCAGGACGTCGGCGGTCGAGACGTGCACGATGCGACGCACCCCCGCTCGACGCGAAGCCTCGACGACCCGAGCGGTCGTGCGCGGCTCGGACTTGCGAAACCTCAGCCGGTGCGCGGGCGACCACGTCTGGGCGCAGTTGACGACGACCTCCACGCCTCTGATCGCATCGCTCATCGTCTCGTCGTCCGCATCCGCGCTCAGCTCGATGACCGGAACGTCGGCCGCGAGCGCCTTCGAAACGTGGCTCCCCAGAAACTCCCCGGCTCCGATGACCAGATGCAAGTCCGCTCGGATTCTATCCGGGTGCCTGCGGTCCCCTCTCCCCGCGACGGCGGCTCAATGCCGTGGTCAGTGAGGCGCGCACCATCTCGACCACGCCCGCCACGCGCCGGCTCAGCTCCCACCACGCGGGCGGATCGGGCCTGATCGCCGAGCCGATCGACACGTCGATCCGGCTGAAAGGCTTGAGCACGTCAGCGCCCCGCACCGCGACCGGGCAGATCGGCACACCGGCCTGGAGCGCGAAGTAGCCGATGCCAACCTTGAGCGGCCTGAGCGCGCGACCGCGAGAGTACCGGCCCTCCGGAAACATCAGCACGATGCCGCCACGCTCGAGGATCTGATAGACGGTGCGCACGCCCGCCTCGTCCAGCTCGCCGCGGTGCGGCGAGATCGGGAACACGCCGATCAGCGGCAGGAGCCGCCGCTTCCACCGGCGGTTGAACACCGTTTCGCGCTTGGCCATCGTGTAGACGACGGGCGCCTCGGGGAAGAACGGGACGATGAACGCGGGGTCGAACCACGCCTGGTGGTTGGCCGCGATGATGCAGGGCGGCCTGGGGATGTTCTCCATCCCTGTGACACTGACGCGGAAGAAGTGCGTCACCACCCATCCCGCCAGGCGCCGGATCAAGCGGTAGAGCCGAGGTGGATGGAGCGGGTCCCCGTGGACCAGGGGGTCGAGCGGCGCGTCGACGAGCGCCCGGTACTCGGGACTGGTGTAGCGCCTGGTCGGGGTGTCGCTACTCCCGGAGGAAGGCGTTGAGGACGCGGTTGAACTCCTCCGGCCGTTCGGCCTGCGGGGTGTGGCCGGCGCCCTCGATGACCGCCAGCCGCGAGCCCTCGATCAACGCGTGCGCCCGCGCCGCGTGAGCGAGAGGGAACAGCGGATCGTCCGCGCCCCAGATCAGCTGGACGGGGACCTTCAGCTCGTTCAACCGCGCGGTGACGTCGTGGTGGCCGCCGAAGATGGCGCGCGGGTTGACGAGCGATCGCACCGTCGAGAGATACGCGGCATGGAATTCGTCCATCGCGTAGACCTCCCGCAGGTTCTCCAGGTAAGCGTCGTCGAGCGTCTTTTCGAGGTCCGCGCTGGAGCCCGCGTAGCGCGCCGCGACCTTGCGGATCGTGGTGGGAGACGCCCAGCGCAGGGCGCCGCGCGTGAACTTCATCACCGCCTCGCCCACGCGCGGGATCGTCACCAGGCCGTACGCCATGTGCGCCATCTGCGGCTTCGGCCGGCCGAAGCCGAGGGTGTTGACCAGGACCAGCTTGCGCACCAGTCTCGGCCGTTCGAGTGCGACCTCGAGCGCGATCCGGCCGCCCAACGACGCTCCAACCACCGAAGCCGAGCGAAGGCCGCGCTCCTCCATGTACCGCTCGACGAACCGGGCGAAGTAAGGAATCGTGTATCGAGTCCGGGGCTTCTCCGTCCGGCCGTAGCCCGGCAGGTCGGGCGCGAACACGCGATGACGCGCCGCCACAGGCCGCAGGTTGTAGCGCCACTCCATGTAACCGGACGAGCCGAGACCGTGAACGAAGAGAACCGCCGAACCACGGCCGCCGCTTGTGTGGTGAACGCGAAGGTCGCCGACCTCGACGAACCCCGATTGCACCCGCTTCGCGGTGCCGGCCTCAGCCTCGATCACTGATCCGGAAGCATACGGGCGGGCTCTGGCAGACCGGCGATCGTGGCTCCCGAAACGAACTGCTCCGTCCTCTCGCCCGTGATCACCGTCACGGCGCCTGGACCCGCTGCGCGCCAGCCCGCGCGTGTCCACATCGCGGCGCTGCGCTCGTCGATCCCGAGCAGAGTGACGCCGGGCAGCTCCCGCTGTGCCGATTCGATCCAGCGATGGCCGAACGTGTCGTAGTGCGGCAGGACGGCCGTGTCAGGCACAGCGCCGAGCGCCTCCCACGGCCTGCGGTTGAAGCGGTTGGGCCAGGTGGCGCGCACCAGGGTATGGCTGCACAGCGCCATGGCGCCGGCCGACGACCCGGCCAGCGATGCTCCCTCGCGCCACGCCTCGAAGATCGCCGCCCAGACACGGGAGCCGCGGAGCGCCTGGGCAACGAGTCCGGGATCACCGCCGACCAGGTAGAAGAATCCGCCGCCGCGCGCCAGGTCGGCGAGCTCTTTCGAATTTGCGTCGGTTCGCTTCAGGACCGGGAGCTCGCGCAGGGCGAGGCCGAGCCGCTCGAACCATCGCGTGGCGTGGGCGACGGCCTGGTCGGGGCCCTGCC
>DATEHQ010000010.1:0-46460 GCA_035279525.1 Candidatus Dormiibacterota bacterium | reverse complement strand
CGGACCGTGTGAGAAGCGCATCAGCACCGATGACTACAAGGCCAGGATCCGCGAGGTGGCGCTGTTCATGGAGGGACGGTCCGACCTGGTGGTGAGGCAGCTCGAGGGTCGCATGGAGGAGGCGGCGGACCGGCTCGATTTCGAGAACGCGGCGCGCTACCGCGACCAGCTGCAGTCGATCGAACGGATCGCCGACCGGCAGAAGGTCCTTGTGCACGGCCGTGACGACCAGGACATCATCGCGTACGCACGCGACGGCAAGGACGTGTTCGTCGAGGTCGCGTACATCAGGCAGGGCAAGATGGTCGGGCACGACGGCCATCCGCTCGAAGGCGCCGGCGACGCGCCCGAGCCTGAGGTGCTCCGGGGCTTCGTGCTGCAGTACTACTCGAGCGCCACGCACGTGCCGCGGGGCGTGATCCTGCCGGGCCCGATCGAGGAGCCTGAGCTGATCACCGGCTGGCTGTCGCAGCGGCGCGGCCGGCCGGTGACGATCGAGATCCCACAGCGGGGGCGCAAGCGAGGCCTGGTCACTCAGCTCGCGGAGACGGCGGCCCAGGAGCTGCGCCAGCTGCGCATCCAGGCCGACTACGACCGCAGCCGCACCGAGCCCATGCTCGCCGCCCTGGCCGAGGCCCTGGACCTCGAGCTGCCGCCGCGGCGGATCGAGTGCTACGACATCTCCAACATCCAGGGCGATTCCGCGGTCGGGGCGATGGTCGTCTTCGAGGACGGCCGGCCGCGCAACGATCACTACAGGCACTTCCGGATCAGGTACGTCCCGGGACCCAACGACTTCGCGATGCTCCAGGAGGTGCTCAGGCGACGGCTCGAGCGGCTCGAGTCAGCCCAGCGGCGCGAGGACGCGGAAGCCGTCGGCGACCGGTCGTTCACCAGCCGCCCGGACCTGATTCTCATCGACGGCGGGAAAGGACAGCTCAGCGCGGCGCTCGAAGTCCTCGAGTCGTCCGGCTACGCCGACATCCCGACATTTTCGCTGGCCAAGGAGCGCGAGGAGATCTTCGCCCCCGGCCGCACCGATCCCATCGTCCAGGAGAAGAACTCGCCGGGCATGTTCCTGGTGCAGCGCATTCGCGACGAAGCGCACCGCTTTGCCATCACCCACCACCGCAAGGTCCGATCGCGCAAAGCCCTCACGTCACCGCTCGACTCGGTCGAGGGCATCGGGCCCGCGCGCAAGCGCGCGCTCCTGCGACACTTCGGCTCGGTGCAGGCCATCCGCGACGCACCGGTGGATGAGATCGCGAAGCTCGGCATCCCTGAGCGCCTCGCGGCGCGACTCAAGGAGACGCTCTGAGTTGGCGCTCGTGATCGTGGGGGGTGTCGACGACGCCCAGCTGGACGAGGCCGTGGGCGTCTTCCTCGACACCGGCTTCCAGCTCGCGCGCTGGCTTTCGGCGTGGGATGGCGCCGACGCGGTGCTGCCCGTGCGTGGTGACGCGGTCGACCTGCTCAAGGACGCGGACGAGCAGAACATCCGGTACGTGCTGGTCCATGTCGGCGCCGCGGACGGGCGGACCGGCGGCAGCCACGAACGCGCCCACCACCGCGTCGACGTCGCGCAGCTGCGCGAGCTCGCCCAGCGGCTGCGGTCGCGCGAGCGGCTGCTGGTCACTTGCGTGTCCTTCGGATACAAGAGCGGGATCCCCGAGGGCGCGTCGTGGGTGGTCGACGTAAGGCTGCTGGACAACCCGTACTGGGTCGACGAGCTGCGCCCGCTCGACGGCCGCGACCCCCGGGTCCGCGACTACGTGCTGAACCAACCCGCCGCGAAGGCGTTGCTCGGCAACCTGGAGCGGACGCTGGTGGAGTCCATCCCCGACTATCGCGATCACGGACGCTCGCAGCTGATCGTGGCCTTCGGATGCACCGGCGGCAGGCATCGCTCGGTCGCGATGGCCGACGAGATGGCACGGCGGCTGGGAACCCTCGACGGAGTCGACGTCGAGTCCGTCGCCCGCGACCTCTGACCCTGAATCGATGACGCGGGCGCTCGTCCTCGGCGGAGCGGGGTTCGTGGGGTCCGCGGCTTGCAAGGAGCTGATGCGGCGCGGCGTGGAAACCATCGCCGCCGGGCGCAAGGACAGGCCGTACGGCACCTTCACGAGCTACGTCGCGTTCGATCGCACGGACGAGGACCAGCTGCAGTCCGCGCTCGAGCAGGTCAAGCCTGATGTGCTGCTCGACCTCGCCTGCTACCAGCCGTCGGAGGTGGTGGCGGTGGCGCGGCACTTCACGGGCCGGAGGTACATCTTCGTCTCGACAGGTGTCTATCCCTACCTGCATGGCGAGGCGGCTCGCGAGGACGACTTCCTGCCGCTCGAGGGCGACCCGCCCGGCGCCCTCGACTACCTCGAGGGAAAACGATGGTGCGAGACCGTGCTGGCCCGGCACGGCGAGCTGCCCTGGACGGTGATCCGGCCGCCCGCGATCTTCGGCCCCGCGGACCACACGCTCCGCATCGCGGCGTACATCCAGCGCGTCGAGGACGGTGGGGCGCTCCTCGTGCCTGCCGAGAGCTACGAACGTCAGGCAGGCCTGGCCTGGGTCAAAGACGTGGGGTTCGCCTGCGCGCTGGCGACCGACCTGCGCAGGGACACGACCCACAAGGCTTACAACGTCGCCTTCGAGGGCGTCAGCCTGCGCGACCTCATACAGGGCATCGCCCGCGCGATGGGCAAGGAGGCGCGGCTCCATCCCATGCCGTTCGCCGACCTCCCTGATGGCGCCAGCCCGTACGGGCCGGACCCGAGGCGCTCGGCGGGATACGTGCTGGACCGCTCACGCGCGGAGCTGGGATTCGAACCGTCCGCGCTCGAGGACGCGCTCGCCGAGACCCTTGCCTGGTACCGCGTGGCGCACCCTTCGCACCCCGGCTACGCCAACCGAGCCAAGGAGATTGCGATTGCCGGAAGCGCATGACGCGCTCGTCCACCGCCTGAGGCGGCAGGCCGACAACTGCCGCCAGCTGGGCTCTCCTTTCTATGCGTCGCTGCTGGAGGCCGCCGCCGCGGACGTCGAGGTCGAGGGGCCGGCGTGGGACGTGCTGCACGCCTTCGAGCAGGAGTCGAGCCGCGCGGCGGTGGCGCTCAGGCTCACCGGCGCGGTCCATCGCCTCGTGCTCGACGACACCTTGCCCGAGCTCGCCGCGCGCTATCCGTCAACCGGCGGCGACGGTGACGCCCGGGCCGCATGGCCCCTTTTTCGCCAGGCGCTGGTCGAGCACCGAGACGAGATCACGAGGCTGGTGGCCAACGGCTGCCAGACCAACGAGGTGGGGCGGAGCGCGGCCCTGCTCGGAGGTTTCCTCGAGGTGGCGCACCGCACCCGGCTGCCTCTTCGCATCCTGGAGATAGGCGCCAGCGCCGGGTTGAACCTCCGCTGGGACCGGTTCCGCTACGAGGCGTTCGAGGGCGCGTGGGGTGACCCCGCTTCACCGGTCCGCTTCGACCACGCGTTCGACGTTCCGCCGCCTTTCCAGCGGACCGCCGACGTGGTCGAGCGCAAGGGCTGCGACCTGAACCCCATCGACCCGACCTCGGAGGAAGGCGCGCTGACGCTCCGCTCTTTCGTTTGGGCTGACCAGCTGAGCCGGCTTGCGCTGCTCGACGGCGCGATCGCCATGGCGCAGACGATGCCGGTCGAGGTGGAGAAGATCGACGCCGCGTCTTTCCTCGAACGAGAGCTTGCCGAGCCGCGAAGGGGGGTCGCCACGGTCGTCTACCACTCGGTGTTCATGCAGTACGTTGCGCCGCCCGAGCGCGAGCGGATCAACCAAGCCGTGGAGCGCGCGGCCCGGGCATCGAGCCTGGCGGCGCCA
The DNA here is from genome assembly GCA_035279525.1 of Candidatus Dormiibacterota bacterium. Taxonomy (GTDB): domain Bacteria; phylum Chloroflexota; class Dormibacteria; order Dormibacterales; family Dormibacteraceae; genus DATEHQ01. The sequence goes on along the minus strand of DATEHQ010000010.1, from coordinate 42,619 downwards.
TTCCACCATCTCTACATGGAGCCTGTGCATTCGGTGTTCGAGATCCGGCTCGACTCGGAGCTGCTGGGCACCAGCCTGGCCCACGGTACGAACGTGGTCTGGCTCGTACCATGACGCCCGCTGCAATGCTGCGTCGTGGGGCGCCGTACGCGGTCGCGATCGCGGGGGTGGGGATCATCACCGCCGGAATCGGGGTCGTCAGCTCGCGCGCATCGATCGCCGGGCTCTCCGCCTTCTACCTCCTGCTGGTGCTCTGGCTCGGCGCGCGCTGGGGTCGCGGGCCCGCGGTCGCGGGCAGCGTCCTGGCGTTCCTCCTCTACGACTTCTTCTTCGTCCCGCCCGTAGGCACGTTCACCGTCCGCGGACCGGCAGAGCTGCTGGAGCTCATCGTCCTGCTCGCCGTGGCGCTGGTCACCAGCCAGCTGGCTTCGTCGTTGCGCCGAGCGCACGCCGGCGCAGAAGCGCATGCCGCCGACTCGACCGCCCTCTACGAGCTCGCCACGGCGACGATGCGCACGCCACAGGTCGACGTTGCGCTCAGCCTGGTCTGCGAACGGGCCATGCACCTGAGCTCCGTCGACCGGTTCTCGCTCTTGGCGATCGACTCGGGGCAGCCGGTGCCGCTGGCCGGCGCCACCTTGACGGAGGACGAGCAGCGCCAGGCGGCGTGGGCGCACGCGAACGGGAGGTCGGTCGGCGTCGCGATCGCGGACGGCGCGGTCAAACCGGTGCGCGCGCAGCCCGGCCCCGGTCCCGCCGCGTACCTGCCGCTCGCGAGCGGTGTGGCCGTGATGCGGCTCAACGACCAGCACTACGACCCGGCCGAGCTGCGGATGCTCGCGGCGCTCGCCGGGCTCGCCGCCCTCCTGCTCGACCGCCGCCGCGCAGACCTCGAAGCTGAGCGAGCGCGTGGCCTCGAATCGTCGGACCGGCTGAAGGCGGCGATCCTCTCCTCGCTGTCGCACGAGCTCAAGAGCCCGATCGCGTCCCTGCGCACGGGCCTGACGGCGTTGACGGCTCCGCGGGCTGGGCTGCAGGCCGACCAGCGCGACCTGCTGCTCGACCTCGACCGGCAGGCCGCGCGCCTCGACCACATGGTCGGCGACCTCCTCGCCCTTTCGCGACTCGAGGCCGGCGTCGAGCTCGATCGCGAGGCCCACAGCTTCGCCGACCTGGTCGGCGCGGCGCTCCACTCCACGCGGCGCGACCTCATGGATCGCCAGGTCAGGATCGAGCTCGCGGACGACCTTCCGCCAGTCGACGTCGACGAGCTCCAGGTCGGGCGTGTGATCACCAACCTCCTGGAGAACGCGGCCGAGTGGACGCCCACGGGCGGACGGATCGAGGTCGGCGCGGTGGCCCGCGAGGGATCGCTGGAGGCCTGGGTCGAGAACCAGGGGCCGGCCATCGCCCCAGCCGACCTCGACCGCGTCTTCGACACGTTCTGGACCCGACGCGACCGCGGCAGCGGCCTCGGCCTCGCGATCTGCAAGCGTGTCGTCGAAGCGCACGGTGGATCGATCCGGGCGGAGAACCGGCGTGGCGGGCCGCGCTTCACGTTCACGCTCCCGCTCGCCCGCATCGCCACTCACAGATGAGCGGTCGCGTCCTCGTCGTGGATGACGAGGTGGAGATGCAGCGAGCGCTGCGCGCGGCCCTCGGCTACCACGAGTTCGACGTGCGCGCGGTGGGAAGTGGGGAGGAGGCCGTCCGGGAGTCGGCCGCGTGGAGACCCGACGTGATCCTTCTCGACCTGGGCCTGCCGGGCATGGACGGGCTGGAGACGCTGCGAGCGCTGCGGCCCACCACCCGGGCGGCGGTGATCATCGTCAGCGTGATGCCGGGCGAGAAGGACAAGGTCCGGGCCCTCGACGCCGGCGCCGACGACTACCTCGTCAAGCCCTTCGGGACCGACGAGCTCGTCGCGCGGATCCGCGCCGTGCTGCGCCGTCAGGCCGACGTGCTGTCGGGCGAGCCGGTCTTTCGGGCCGGCGAGCTCGAGATCGACTTCGCGCGCCGATCGGTGTCGGTGGCCGGCCGCTCGGTGCACCTCACTCCGACCGAATACGAGCTCCTGCGCCAGCTCGCCGTGCACGCCGGCAAGCCCGTCACACACACCACCCTGCTTCGGCAGGTGTGGGGCGACTACGCGATCGGCGACCGGTACAACACGCGCTACGTGGTGGCGCAGATCCGCAAAAAGCTCGGGGACGACCCGGCCAACCCCCGCTACATCGTCAACGAACCAGGCGTGGGATACCGACTCGAGGCGTAGGGGTCAGCGCTCGGCGTGGCTCCGGTTGAGCAGATACGCCGCGAGGAAGGCAACCGCGACCAGGCCGGGTGACCAGCCAAGGCCGGGACCGAACGGGTCGTAGGGCGACAGGTCCACGAACACCGCAAAAGCGCTGATCGCCGCGAACGTGATCACGATCAGCACGCCGCGCGCCGTTCCATGGCGTGCGAAGAAGAGCTCGAGCTCGAGCTGCCAGGCGGGGCGGTGACGCTCGTGGCGCTGCTCCAGCGAAGCCGCGTGAGCCGCGATGCGCTCGCGCCGGCCCATGCGATAGCGCGCGCTGCGGGGGAGTGGCTCGAATGGCACGTGCTCGACCTCTCGCTCGCGTGGTGGCGGCACCTCGAGCGGCTCCCACAGCGGTTCGTGCCGGTAGCGGCGGTAGAGCACGAAGGTCAGCCCTCCGAGCAGCAGCCAGCCGATGTAGATGAAGGTCGAGTTCGAGATGTTCTGTGACATCAGCTGCGTGAAAACAGTGCCGATCGCGAGCGCGCCGATGACCGAGATCACGGGCACGCTGTCGCGCCCGAACCTGATGTTCCACGGCATGCGATAAGGCCGGTGTAGGGCGGGCTCGATGAAGCGCAGGCGCATCACCGACAGGTGCGCGGAGGCGAAGGCGAACGTCGCGGCGAGCGAATAGACCGCGCCGAGCAAGTCGATCTCGGCTCCCTTGACGAGGATCCCAGGCAGCACCAGCACCGCCGCCGCGACGCCGAAGACCACGATCGAGAAATAGGGAGTCCTGAACTTGGGATGCAGCGTGGCGAACTTCTTGGGCAGCAGGTCGACACCGGCCAGCGAGTAGCTGAGCCGCGAAATTCCGATCAGCCCGGCGTTGGTCGCGATCACGAGGATCGTGAAGGCGAGGATTCCGACCCAGATGCCGGCCCAGAACGCGAGCGTCTGAGAGATGCTGCTGAAACCGGTCACGATGCCCGCCACCGGGTCGTCTTTCCACGTCGTCGCGAGGGCTGTGGTGTAGGTGTGGTCGACGTGCTGCACGGGGAAGACGCTCATGCCGATCGTGGGCAGAAAGGCGGACACGAAGAGCACGGCGGCGATCACCGCGAACGTCGCGCGCGGCACGCTGCGGCCGGGGTTCTTGGCCTCCTCTGACATGTTCGAGATGGTTTCGATCCCGGTGTACGTGACCATCGCGATCGAGATGCTGGCGAGGAAGTTGCTCCATGTGGGCGCGACGCCCCAGTGGATGTTTTCGATGACAGCGCGGATGTTGAGAAGAAACACGAGGCCGAGTATCACCAGCACGAACTGCGTGACCAGGTCGGTGAGGGCGAGCGCAAGGTTGAGCGCGCTCGACTCCTGGATGCCGATGACGTTGATGACGATCAGCAGCCCGATCAAGACGACTGTGGCCCCGACGTGCCACAGGTCGTTGTTCTTCAGTAGATCGAACAGGGGGACGTACTTGCCGAACACGCCCAGGTAGCTGATCGCGAAGTAGGCCGAGATGGAAACCGTGGCCGTGTAGTTGAGGAGCTGGACCCAACCGACGAGGAATCCTATAGGTGCGTTGAACGCACGGCGCGCGAAGCTCGAGCTTCCGCCGGCATGGGGCAGGGCGGCAGTGCCCTCGGCGTAGTTGAGGGCGGTGCTGACGAAGATCAAGCCGGCGAGGATCAGGGCGAGCGGTGTGAGCCCGAGGGCGAACGCCGCCGTCACTCCGAGCGCGTAGTAGATGGAGGAGCCGACGTTGCCGTAGCACGCTGCGAAGAGCGCCGGGGCTCCGAGGGTCCGGGGCAGCTTGGCCGGGCGCCGGACGAGGACCCGGAGGTCTCCCGGCCGTCGGCCCCGCCGGGCGACAGCCTCTGGACTCATCTCAGCCGAGGTTAATTGATCCGCCGCGAATCCATACGAGATCCATACGGAATCGGCCGGATTACCGACGGGTATCCCACGCCGGCGCCCCTAGCGTTGGACCCATGCGAAGCGCGATCCTCCAGCTGCCCGAAAGCAGGAGCGCCAACGAGCGACGCCAGGTGCTGCGGACCGCCGTCCGCCAGCTCGAGCGCGCCGAGCTCTACGTCGCGGCCGTGGCCTACCTGCAGCTGGACGACCCCGAGGCGCGGCGCGCGATCGCGCGCCTGCGCACCGACCTCGAAAGCCTTCGCGCGTACTTCGCCGAGCAGCGGGCCGGGATCCGGGAGTGAGCAATCCCGTCCCGCGCGCGCGCCGCCCGATCAAGGTCCGCGGCGGGAATCTCGGCGCGTTCCTCTGCTGGGCCGTCGTCTTCGCCGACATCGGCACGTCCATCTATTACGTGCCAGGCATCCTCTACGGCGACTACAGGTCGCGCTCTGCGCTCTTCGTCCTGATGACCCTGTTCGTCTTCATCCTTCTCTGTGTCAAGTACGCCGAGGTGACCTGGCGCTACCCCGAGGGCGGTGGTGTCGTCAACGTCTCGTCACAGGCGCTCCACCCGTTTGCCGGCCTGCTCGGCGGGCTCTTCATCCTGGTCGACTACTACCTGACGGCCGCGATCAGCGCCGTGTCGGGAATGCTCTATCTCGCGATCATCGCGCCCTCCGTGGCGCCTGCCGTCCTGGTGGCGACCCTGGCGGCCCTCGTCGGTCTTGGGATCCTCAACCTGCTCGGCATCAAGGAGAGCGCGCGCACGACCGCGATCTTCGCCACGGCGGCGGGGATCGGCCAGCTGGCTGTGGTGCTCGCCGCCGCGATCTACCTCGGCCCGGGCGGCATCCTCCACAGCTTCACGGATGTCACCCATGGACCGGCGCTCACGCTGCCCACCGTGATCAGGGGTTATGGCGCCGCGTTCCTGGCCTTCTCGGGCCTGGAGAGCATCGCGCAGCTCGCGCCCGCGATGCGCGAGCCACGCCGCCTCGTCGCCTACCGGGCGATGGCCGGGGTCGTGCTGATCATGGCGGTCACCAGCCCGCTTTTGACTCTGTGGTCGACCACCTTGCTGAGCTCGAATGCCGACCCAAATCAGTTCATCTCCCTGCTTGGGGCTCACGTCGCGGGCCAGTTCCTCGGTGATTACGTGGCGGTCAGCGGCTCGATCCTTCTCGTCTTCGCCAGCAACACCGCGATCATCGGCGCCTATCACGTTTTCATCGCGCTGACCCGGATGGGCTTCCTGCCCAGGGTCCTCGAGCGGCGCAACCGATGGCGGCTGACGCCGCACTGGGCGATCCTGGCCGCGGTCGCCCTCCCCGTCGCGATCCTTGTCGCGACGAGGGGAAACGTGAACGTGCTGGGCGACCTCTACGCGTTCGGGCTGCTGGGCACGTTCGTGCTGACATGCATCAGCCTCGACCTTGTCCGCTGGCGGGAGTACAAGAATTGGTCGCCGGGTCGGGTCGCCTTCTTCACGCTCGGTGTCGTGACCACCCTGCTCGTGGTCGCCGCGTGGGCGATCAACCTGGTGGCGAAGCCTGACGCGACAAAGTTCGGTGGAGGGCTCACGGTGGTGGGCTTGATCATCGGCCTCGCGACCTACCGTTACAGCCGAGGCCGGCGCCCGGCGGTGTTTCCCGTCCCGTTCCGCCCGCATCGCGCCGCCGAGTCGATCGCCGGCGCGCTCGGCCGCCACCGTGCCGCGCGCGAGGTGCTGATCATCCTGCCTCACGACCAGCTGGCGGCCGAGGCGGTCATAGCCGAAGGCGCGAAGGCGGCCGCCGGCCGCGGCGCGGTGTTCCTCTACCGCGGCAACCGTTATCCGCACCAGCACCACGAGCTGCTCGAGGTCAGCGACCCGTGGCTGAAGGACTACTCCGCGCACGACGCCTTCGCTCGGGCGGAGACGATGGCGCGCAAGCACGTCACCAACCGGCGGTACGTCTACATCCCCGGCAACCTGCCGCGCGAGATGGTCGGCGAGGTCTGGAGGACTGTCTATCCCCTGGAGACGGTGGTGGCCATGGACGACAAGGACATGCTCCCCCCGATGGCGGTCGACCGTGTGCGCCGGCACTCCGCCGACGGGCACACGGTGCTGCACATGTTCACGAGCAAGGTCGCGTCGCTTCCCCAACGCGCCACGGCCTGACTACGCCGTGATGATGAGGTCCTTCAGCTCGCGCGGGTAGCCGGTCATCACGCGACAGCCGTCCTCGGTGACCACCACCGTGTCGGAGTGCCTGAACCCGCCCACGTCTTTCAGGTAGACGCCCGGCTCGACGGTGAAGACCATCCCGGGTTCGAGCACCGCTTCGTCGCCACGGTCTAGAAACGGCGCCTCGTGCCCCTCCAGACCGATCGAATGCCCGACGTGATGACGAAGGTTGTCGGCGACACCTAGCTCCTGGGCCAGGCGGACGGTGGCAAGCTCGACCTCGCCCGCGGGCACGCCAGGAGCCATGACCTCGATCGCGCGGCTTTGCAGCGCGAGCATCGCGTCGAAGGTCCGACTCTGTTCGCGTGTCGGCTCACCGACGATCATCGTCCGCTCGAGCTCGCTTCGGTAGCCGTCGATGTTGGCCGCTGCTCCACTGACCAGAACGTCACCCGGCTGCACGCCGTGTCCCTTGACGAATCCATGCGGCATCGCGGTCGCGCGGCCGCCGACGAACATCGCGGTGAGACCCGTGTCGTCACCGCCGCGGGGGCGCCAGCCTGGCATCTCGTGCACCATCTCGAACAGCGTCTCGTTGGCGGCGGGCGTGTAGATCTCCATCTCCGTCCTGCCGACCTGGATTGAGTCCTGCATCCGCCGGTGCGCGCGGACGGCCCAGTCGCAGCTGAGCTGGATGCAGGCGAGCTCAGCGGGCGACTTCACCCGGCGCAGCGACTCGACGATCATCTCCGCGTCGAAAGGCACATGACCTGTCAGGTCACTCAACCGCGGGCCGCGGTAGCCCCAGTAGGGCACGTAGCCGTCGTGGTCGGCTCCCAGGCGCCGGGCCTTGGCGCCGATCTCGGTGAGGATCGCGTTGACCCGCTCCATCGGATGCTCGGCGCCTGGATACTCGAAGTACACGTTGACCTGGTCGACGGCCGTCGACGATTCGGCGTGCTCCTTCTCCACGGCGGGCACCATGAGCGCCGAGTACGCGTCGGGCCCGATGACCAGGGCGATGGGGCGCTCGGTAGGGATGTGATGGAACCCGGTGAGGTAGGCGACGCGCGCCGGGTAAAAAACGCACAGCGCGTCCAGGCCCGCCGCCTCCATCCCCGCCGCCACCGCCTGGCGCCTGATCCCGTACTCACCCTGATCGATGTGGGGCAGCTGTCCGCGGGTCTCGGGCGCAAGCCCCGCGGACGCGGGGGAGATGACTTCTTTCCGAGTCCTGGACCGCTTAGTAGGCGGCAAGTCTGCGCATCGCCTCGGCGATCTTCTCAGGGCTCGGCATGAAGAACTCCTCCTGCGGGGTGTTGAAGGGCATGGCCGGGATGTCCGGTGCCGCCACGCGTACGACCGGTCCGTCGAGATCGTCGAAGGCGTGCTCCGAGATGACGGCCGCGATCTCGGCGCCGAACCCCCCGGTCAGGTTGTCCTCGTGCACGACCATCGCCTTGCCCGTACGCCTGACCGACTCGAGGATGGTCTCTCGATCGAGCGGCGCAAGGGTCCGCAGGTCGACGACCTCGACGCTCACGCCTTCCTGCTCGAGGCGCTCCGCGGCCTCGAGGCAGTAGTGGGTCATCAAGCCCCACGCGAAGCAGCTCAGCTTCGTGCCGGGCCGGCGGACCTGAGCGGGTCCGATTTCGATCAGATGGTCCCCGTCGGGCACCTCCTCGGCGACGAGCCGGTAGACCTTTTTGTGTTCGAGGAAGAGCACCGGGTCCGGGTCGCGGACCGCGGACTTGAGAAGCCCGTGCGCATCCGCCGGCGTGGAGGGCACCACCACCTTCAGGCCGGGCACGTGCGCGTAGAAGGCTTCGATCGACTGCGAGTGGTAGAGGCCGCCGTGCACACCGCCGCCGAACGGCGCCCGGATCACGATGGGCACGGACCAGTCGCCATTGGACCGGTATCGAGTGCGCGCCGCCTCCGAGACGATCTGGTCGAACGCGGGGTGGATGAAGTCGGCGAACTGGATCTCCGCGATCGGGACCAGGCCGTTGAGCGCGGCACCGATCGCCACACCGACGATCGCCGACTCCGCGAGCGGCGTGTCCAGCACCCGCGCCTCGCCAAACCTCGCGTAGAGACCGTCGGTGGCGCCGAACACGCCGCCCTTGCGCCCGACGTCCTCTCCCATCACGAGCACGCGGTCGTCGCGCTCCATCTCCTCGCCGATGGCCGCGCGCACCGCCTCGATCATCCGCATCTCAGGCATCGCTCAACTCTCCGCGAAGACATTGTCCAGCGAGCGGGCGGCCTGTGGCAGGGGAGCGTCGAAAGCCTGCTGAAGCGCCGCCTCGACTGCCCCGATGCATTCGAGCTGGACCTGCCTGTCTGCGCTCTCGTCCAGGAGCCCGGCCTCCGCCAGCCTCAGCCGCATCCTCTCGATCGGGTCGTGGCGGGCCATCGCCTCGAGGCCCTCGCGGGCGAGAAACGAGCCGTCCGCGGCCCTCGACGTGAGCTGGGGCACCCGCGCGTGGACCAGCGTCGGCCCGTCGCCTGAGCGTGCCCGCTCCACCGCGCGGCTGAGCACGGCGAACGCCGAGTCGAAGTCAGACCGGTCGAGGCTCTGGCCCGAGATCCCGTACCCGCCCGCGCGGGCGAGGATCCGGTCGGCGTCAAGGGGCTCGGGGGTTTCCGGCCCGCCGCTTCTGTCCTGGACCAGGCAGATCAGGGGGAGCCTGTGCACGGCCGCGAAGTTGATGCCCTCGTGCCAGTCGCCGGTCTCGGTGGCGCGCTCGCCGATCGTGAGCAGCGTCACTTCGTCGAGACCTCGCAGCCGCGTGGCGTACGCGAGCCCTGCCGCGTGCACCACCTGCGCCCCCAAGACCTCCGAGGTCGTGAGGATCCGTGCTCTGCGGGATCCGAAGTTGCCCGGCGCGAGCCGTCCTCCCGACGTGGGATCGTCCGCGCGACCCAGCATGCCCAGCATCGCGTCGAGGGGCGTTGCGCCGAGGGCCAGGCACAGCGCGAGGTCACCCCGAGAGGGAACGACCCAGTCGACGCCGGGGCGCAGCACGGCGGCGGCAGCAACCTGGACGCCCTCCGACCCCGCGACCCCCGGCCAGGTCGGTGCACCGGCCGCCCGCATCCGGTCCATCACCCACAGGCGGCGCTCGACGGCTCGCGCCATGACCATCGTGTGGTAGAGGGCGAGGAGCTTGTGAGCTTCGAGCGCTTGCGTTGCGATGTTGGATTATGTGATCGAGTCGCGTGGGTCGCGCGTTAGACTCACGGAAAGGGGGGGAGGGTTGAATAACCTTCCTGGAGGTATGCGATTTCGTTCTCGGCCGACGTCAAGAACGAGATGGCAGGGCTTCTCCCCGCGAGGCCCTGCTGTCAGCTGAGCGAGCTGCTCGGCATCTACTTCGGGTCGCGCGGTCGCCTGATCTCGAGCCAGCGAGCACGGGCTGCGTACTTTTCCTTGCTGCGCAACGCCGTAGCCCGCAAGGTTGTGCGACTGGGGCGCGCGGTGGGGCACATGGACTCCAAGTACCAGGCGGTCAAGACCCGCAAGCGGATGTCATTCTCGATCGAGCTCGCCATCACGTCGGCGCTCGTGCCTGCGTTCACCCAGTCCGCCTCGCACGCAGTCCCCGAAGCCGCCTGCGACCGCAAGGCGATGCTGCGAGGGCTCTTCCTCGGTTGCGGCTCCGTCAACGCCCCGAGCTCCCGCTACCACCTCGAGTTCGTGGCCCCGAGCCCTCAGTGGGCGGCCGGGATCGCCTCATTGATCGAAGCGTCGGGGGTGCGGCCGGGCACGATGGAGCGCGGCGGACAGCCCGTCGTCTACGTCAAGGAAGGCGACTCCATCGTGAGGCTCCTGTCGATGATGGGCGCGAGCCGTGCGGTGATGGAGTTCGAGAACGTGCGCGTGGTCCGCGAGGTCAGCGGCGAGGTCAACCGCCGGCTGAACTTCGAGACGGCGAACATCGGAAAGACGATCGGCTCCGGGCTCCGCCAGGCCGCGGCGATCGAGCAGCTTGAATCGACCGGCAAGATGAACGAGCTGCCGCCGGCGCTGCGCGAGATGGCGCGCTGGCGCAGCGCGAACCCCCAGCTCAACCTGGGCGAGCTCGCGGCCCGGATGAAGCTGTCGAAGTCCGCGGTCAACCACCGCCTGCGGCGGATCCAGCACGCCGCCGAGCTGGGCGGCGGTCTGGCCCAGTCCAACGGCGGCGTGCACCCCTCGAGGGCCGAACGCCGCTCCGCATAACATTTAGGCCGTTCCCCGCCAGATCGCTCAAAAGGCACTCACGCAGGAGCTCGGCCCTCAATGGCATTGAAAGTTGGCATCAACGGATTCGGACGGATCGGCCGCAACATCTACAGGGCCGCCCGTGAGCTGAACTCCGACTTCGAGATCGTCGCCGTCAACGACATCGGTGACGCCAGGACCTTCGCCCACCTCTTGAAGCACGACACCGCGCTCGGCACCTTCGGTCCCGCGGTGAAGGCCGACGGCGATGCGATCCACGTCGACGGGAAGGTCGTGAAGTTCATGAGCCAGAAGGACCCCGCGGACCTGCCGTGGAGGGACCTCGGCGTCGAGGTCGTCATCGAATCCACGGGCCTGTTCACGGACGCGAGCAAGGCGCGCGTGCACATCGACAAGGGTGGCGCGAAGAAGGTGATCATCTCGGCCCCCGCGACCAACCAGGACTACACGGTCGTCATGGGGGTCAACCACAAGGGGTACGACAACGCCAAGCACCATGTGATCTCCAACGCGAGCTGCACCACGAACTGCTTCGTGCCCCTCGCCAAGGTGCTGCACGACTCGTACGGCATCGAGCGCGGCATGATGACCACGATCCACGCCTACACCGCGGACCAGAAGCTCCAGGACCTGCCGCATAAGGACCTGCGTCGAGCGCGCGCCGCGGCCGACAACATCATCCCGACCTCGACCGGGGCGAACCGAGCTGTCGCCGAGGTCTTGCCCGAGCTGGCGGGCAAGTTCGCCGGGCTGTCCTTCCGCGTCCCGATCCTCGACGTGTCGGTCGTGGACCTGACGGTCCAGCTCGCCAAGCCGGCGACCGCGCAGGACATCAACGCGGCGTTCGAAGAGGCCGCGAGCGGTGAGCTGCGGGGCATCCTCGCGGTCAGCCACGAGGAGCTCGTCTCCTCGGACTTCAAGAATGACCCCCACTCGTCGATCGTCGACGCCCCCTCCACGGCGATCCTCGCCGGAGACTGGGCCAAGGTGGTGAGCTGGTACGACAACGAATGGGGCTTCAGCTGCCGCATGGTCGACCTCGTCGCGTACATGGCTGACCGGCTCTGAAAGCCTCGGTCAGCTCCGTCGACGTCGCAAGCAAACGCGTACTCGTTCGGGAAGACCTGAACGTGCCGCTGTCCGACCATGAGATCGCCGACGATTCGCGCATCCGTGCCGCCGTCCCCACGCTGCAGCACCTTGCGCAGCGCAAAGCGAAGGTGATCGTGATGTCGCATCTGGGCCGGCCCAAGGGCGTCGACCCGGCGCTGTCGCTCCGTCCCGTCGCGAAGCGCCTCGGCCAGGTTCTCGGGCGCGAGGTCGCGTTCGCCGAGGACTGCGTCGGGGACGCCGCAAGCGGCGCCGTGGCAAAGCTTCAGCCCGGCCAGGTGCTGCTCCTCGAGAACGTGCGCTTTCACAAGGAAGACGAGGCGAACGATCCGGGATTTGCCCATCGCCTGGCGTCGCTCGGCGACCTCTTCGTCAACGACGCATTCGCCGCATCCCATCGCGCACACGCCTCGGTGGTAGGCGTCGCCGCGTACCTGCCGGCCTTCGCCGGCGAGCTGATGGAGGCCGAGCTGGAGGCGCTGCATCGCGCCCTCGACAGCCCCCGCCGCCCGATGATCGCCGTGATCGGCGGGGCCAAGGTCTCGACCAAGGTTGGCGTGCTGCGCCACCTCCTCGACGGGGTGGACGCGATGCTCATCGGTGGAGCGATGGCGAACACGTTCTTCAAGGCGCGCGGGTGGCCGACCGGCGCGGGCCTCGTCGAGGACGCCGCGCTCGAGGTCGCTCGCGAGGTCGACGAGGTGGGCGGGCCGAAACTGGTCCTGCCCGTCGATCTCGTATGCGCGCGCAAGATGGAGGCCGGCCAGCCGCTACGCATCATGGAGGCGAAGGCGGTGGAACCCGACTGGATGGGACTGGACGTGGGGCCCAGGACGGTGGCCCTGTTCGTATCGCGCCTCCGTGGCGCGGGCACAGTCGTGTGGAACGGTCCGCTCGGCGTGGCGGAGATCAAGGATTTCAGCGACGGCACCAGGGCGGTGGGCGAGGCGATCGCGGCGTCGGGGGGCTTCACGCTCGTCGGCGGAGGGGACACGGTGGCGGCGATAGAGGGGCTGGGCCTGGTGGGCCGCTTCTCGCATGTCTCCACCGGCGGGGGCGCCACGCTCGAGTACCTCGAAGGCAAAGAGCTGCCGGGCATAGCCATCCTGAAGGAGAGCTGATGCCCGCCCGCCAGCCAGGGATGCCGATCGTTGCGGCCAACTGGAAGATGAACCCCACCAACGTCGACGACGCACTCGACCTCGTCCGAGGCGTCATGTCGGTGGCGAGGGGACACGCTGACCGGGTCGAGGTGTCGATCTTCCCGCCCTTTCCATGGCTGCTCGCGGTGTCCGAGGTGCTGGTCGAATCGGGCGTGAAGCTGGGGGCGCAGGACTGCTTCTGGGAGATGTCCGGCGCCTACACGGGCGAGGTGTCGCCCACGATGCTCAAGGGGCTCTGCCAGTGGGTCATCGTCGGCCACTCCGAGCGCCGCCTCTACCTGTCCGAGACCGATGAGATGGTGGCGCGGAAGACCGCGGCCGCGCTCTCGTCGGAGCTCAACGTGATCATGTGCGTGGGCGAGCTCGCGGACCACTACGACGCCGGCACCTCGGACCAGGTCGTCGGTGCACAGGTCAAGGCCGGCCTGGCCAGCTGCTCGGCGGACGATTCGGCCCGGCTTGTGATCGCTTACGAACCGGTGTGGGCCATCGGGACCGGCAAGAACGCCGACCCCGAGCACGCATACAAGACCATGCGCCTGATCCGCCGCGTGGTGGGGGAGATGATCGGCGCCGGCGCCGCGCGCAAGGTCCGCGTGCTGTACGGCGGCAGCGTCAACTCGACGAACGTTCAGTCGTACGTCGAGCTGCCCTATTGCGACGGCTGCCTCGTCGGCGGCGCGAGCCTCGACGCGGAGGAGTTCGCGCACATCGTCAAGGTCACGGCCGAGGTTTACGCCAATCGCTAGGTCGAAGCCCGGATCGCTCGTCCTCCTCCGCCATGGGCAGAGCACGTGGAACCTCGAGAACCTGTTCACCGGCTGGACGGACGTACCTCTCAGCGACCTTGGCGTGGAGGAGGCGAAGGAGGCCGGCCGGCTGATGAAGGAGGCGGGGCTCGAGCCCGAGATCGTCCACGAGTCGTTGCTGATCCGAGCCATCCAGACCACCCAGCACGCGCTGAGCGAGATGGATCGCAGCTGGATCCCGGTGCGGCGGAGCTGGCGCCTCAACGAGCGCCACTACGGAGCGCTGCAGGGCCTGAACAAGCGCGAGACCGCGGAGCGTTACGGGGAGGCGAAGGTCAAGCTGTGGCGCCGCAGCTACGACGTCCGACCACCCGACCTGGACGCGACCGACGAGCGGCATCCGTCGCGAGATGCACGCTACGCGGGACTTCCGCCCGACGCGATACCGAGCGCCGAGTGCCTGAAGGACGTGGTCGAGCGGATGCTGCCGTACTGGTACGACGCGATCGCCCCGGACCTGCTCCGTCTCGGCTGCGTGCTCGTCTCCGCCCACGGCAACAGCCTGCGCGCCCTCGTCAAGCACCTCGACGGCCTGACCGAGCAGGAAGTCGTCGACCTCGACATACCGACAGGGGTTCCGCGCGTCTACGAGCTCGGAGCCGACTTCAAGCCGATCGCGTGGCGCTACCTCGGCGACCCCGCTGACGTGGCGCGCCGCGCCGCCGCTGTGAAGGCGCAGGCGTCGGGGTCGAAGACCCGAACCCCCTAGACTGAATCGCGAACAGACCGAATTCGATCAGGAGGGAGATTCCCGCGATGGCATTTGAGCTTCCGCCGCTTCCATACGCGTTCGATGCCCTCGAGCCGCACATCGACGCGAAGACCATGGAGATCCATCACGACAAGCATCACGCCGCTTACGTGAACAACGCGAACGCCGCTCTGGAGAAGCACCCCGAATGGGCCAAGAAGTCGGTCGAGGACCTGCTCTGGAGCATCAACGAGGTGCCGGAGGACGTCCGCACGGCGATCCGCAACAACGCCGGTGGACACTCGAACCACTCGATCTTCTGGACGATCATGGCCCCGGGCGCGGGCGGCGCACCCAACGGTCGCGTCGCCGACGGGCTGAAGACCGCGTTCGGGACCTACGACGCGTTCAAGGAGCAGCTGCAGAAGACGGCTGTCAGCCAGTTCGGCAGCGGATGGGCCTGGCTGGTGGTGGACAAGAACGGCAAGCTGGCGGTCAAGGGATACCCGAACCAGGACAGCCCCTACATGGAAGGCCTCACTCCGATCCTCGGGATCGACGTGTGGGAGCACGCCTACTACCTGAAGTACCAGAACCGGCGCGCGGACTACGTGGCCGCGTGGTTCAACACCTTGAACTGGGACGCGATCAACGCCCGCTTCAGCTCGGTCTGGTCCTGATCACCCACAGGTCCGCTCGGTAGAATCTCCCGGGTACCAGATGGCCAAGCTCGCAAACCCACTGCTCATCGCCGAGGCGATCTTGGCTTTGCTCCTGATCGTCGGCGTGCTGATCCAGACGCCGAAGGCGTCGGGCCTCGGCGGCACGATCGGCGGCGGCGACGGCGGCCTCGGTGGTGGCTACCGCACTCGCCGGGGGCTGGAGCGGCAGGTCTACTGGACCACCTGGATCCTGGTCGCCGCGTTCCTGGTCTGCTCGGGGATCAACATCTGGGTGTCGGCTCATATCAAGTAGGCGGCTGATCGCCGCCGCCGCGTTGGCGGCGGTGCTGCTGACCGTCGGCTGCCAGCCGGTCGCCACTGTGCCGAAGCCTGCCCGCGGCGGCACGGCCGTGGAGGCGCTGGTCGGTGCCGCGTCCGTGCTGAACCCCCTCTTCGAGTCGACCGACTCGACGCGCGACGCGGACAGGCTGATGTTCCAGGGGCTCACGACCGTGGATGCGCAGCAGAACGTCGTCGGGCTGCTGGCGTCGAGCTGGACCATCTCACCGGATCACCTCGCCTACACGTTCGACATCCGCAGCGGGGTGAAGTGGGCCGACGGCCAGCCCTTTGGCGCGGACGACGTGCTGTTCACGTTCCACGTCCTGCAGGACCCGGAGTACCAGCAGCCGGGGGCCGAGTTCTGGCGCGAGGTCGGCGTCGCGTCGGGTGGGCCGAGCAAGGTCGTGTTCACGCTCAAGGCGCCGAGCGCGGCGTTTCCGCTGGCGCTGCGGATCGGCATCATCCCCAAGCACATCTTCGACGGCATGGCGCCGGCGCAGATCGCGGCCAGCCCGTACAGCGGGCTTCACGCCTTTGGCACGGGTCCTTTCCGCGTGGCCGCGGTGAGCTCGCTCGCGATCAACCTCGACCGCAACCAATACGCGATCCCGCAGCCCTACCTGGACCACCTGGTGCTTCGCATCTACCCCGCGTCGGATCCCGAGATGGCGATCCGCGCGGTGCTCAACGGTGCGGCCGACCTGGTCGGAGGGATCGAGCCGAGCGAGGTGGCGGTCCTCCAGCGCCAGTCGGCCGTCACCATCCAGGACGCACGGCTGTTCACGGATTCGTTCGTCGCGATGAACCCCGAAGGTGACGGCCGGCAGTTCTTCGCCGACCAGAAGGTGAGGCAAGCGCTCGTCCAGGCAGTGGACCGCCGGCGCATCGTCGACGACGTGCTGGCGGGCAAGGCGGACCCGGATCCAGGCCCGATCCCCACCGCCGACTGGGCCTTCTCCACGGCGGCGGCCAACCTCCACCCATACGACACGGAGGCGGCGGCGCGGGCCCTCGACGCGGCGGGCTGGACGCTGCAGCCGTCGGCCAGGCTCCGTTCGAAAAACGGCGTGCAGTTCAAGGTCACGCTCGTGGCGGCCGATTCGTATCCCAATGCGGAGATCGCCAGGGAGCTGGCGGCGCAGATGCTGCAGATCGGGATCGAGCTCGACGTCAATGCGGTTCCGGCCTCCCAGCTGGTGCAGAAATACCTGCTTGGACGCCACTACCAGATGGCGCTCGTCGACTTCGACGTCGGGCCTGACCCCGACCAGTACTCGCTCTGGCACTCGGGCGCTGACGCGGCAAGCCTCAACTTCGCTTACACCCGCGGATGGGGTTTGATCGACAAGGACCTGGAGGATGGACGCGCCGCCGTCGACCCGGCAGCGCGGCTCGCCGCATACCTCGACTTCCAGGCGCTCATGGCCGACGCCGCGCCCGCCGTCTTTCTCTACTCGGGGCGATACGAGTACGCGATCTCCCAGCGCGTGCACGGGGTGCGCGTCAACAAGGTGATCGAACCGTCGGACCGCTTCCAGTACGTGACCGAGTGGTACGTCAACACCGAAGCCTGACGACCGGCGTCGCGAGCCAGGCGACAATTGAGGCATGGACCTCGGTCTGAAGGAAAGGCGTGCCCTCGTCACAGCGGCCAGCCGCGGGCTCGGCCGGGCCTGCGCGGAGGCGTTGATCGCCGAAGGCGCGCGAGTCTTCATCTCGTCGAGCGACGCGGCGAGGATCGAAGCCACGGCCGCAGAGATCGGGGCCCACGGGTGGAGGGCCGCGGACGTCTCCAGCCAGACCGACATCGAAGAGCTGGTCGAGCGCGCCGTGGAAAAGCTGGGCGGCCTCGACATCCTGATCGTCAACGCCGGGGGACCGCCGCCCGGGACCTTCCAGACCACGCCGGTCGAGAGCTGGGAGCCGGCCTTCCGCCTCACGCTGATGAGCGCGGTGCGGCTGGTCAGCGGCGCGCTGCCCCAGCTCAAGCAGTCCGGCCAGGGTCGGATCCTCTTCATCACCTCCATCTCCGTCCGGCAGCCGCTCCCCAACATCGCGCTCTCCAACGCGCTCCGCGCCGCGGTCACCGGGTTGGCGAAGACGATCTCCCGCGAGCTGGCGCCCGACCGAATCACCGTCAACTGCGTCGCGCCCGACGCGATACTGACCGACCGGATCCGCAAGCTCGCGAGCGCCGCCGGCGAGGACGTCGACCAGCAGCTCGAGCGCAACGCGAAGAGCCTGCCGATGAAGCGGTACGGAGACCCCGCTGAGTTCGCCGCCGCATGCGCATTCCTCTGCTCGAAGCAGGCTGCCTACATCAGCGGCCAGACCCTGGGCATCGACGGCGCCTCTTTAGTCGGCGTTCATTAGGATTCGAACGTGAGCGCGATCCGATTTGCGGAACGGATGTCGCGCCTTGGCACCGAGGGCGCGTTCGAGGTCCTCGCCAAGGCCAGGCGTCTCGAGGCGGAGGGAAAGCACGTCGTGCACCTCGAGATCGGCGAGCCGGACTTCGCCACGCCGGACAACATCGTCGAGGCGGGCATGTCTGCGATGCAGAACGGATACACCCACTACACGCCGGCGAGCGGCATCGCCGAGGCGCGCGAGGCGGTGGCCGGGTTCGTGGGCCGCATGCTGAAGACGGAGGTCGATGCCTCCGAGGTCGTTCTGGTGCCGGGCTCCAAGAACGTGCTCCTCTTCACGCTCCTCGCGTGCATCGAGCCGGGCGACGAAGTCATCCTTCCGGACCCGGGCTACCCCGCCTATGCGTCGCAGGTGAACTTCATCGGAGCCGTCCCCAAGACGGTGACGCTGCGCGAGGACACCGGATTCCGGATGGATCTCGACGAGCTCGAGTCGCTCATCACGCCGAAGACGCGGATGCTCATCATCAACACGCCGCAGAACCCGACGGGCGGCGTGCTCACGCCCGATGACGTCGACTTCGTTTGCCACCTGGCCGCGAAGCACGATCTGCTCGTCGTGTCGGACGAGATCTACAGCCAGCTCGTCTACGGGTTCCACCATGTGTCGCCGCTTTCGCGGCCCGAGATGCGCGAGCGGACGGTGCTGATGGACGGCCTCTCGAAGTCCTACGCGATGACAGGATGGCGCCTGGGGTACGCGGTGGCGCCGCAGGCCCTGGCCAGGAAGCTCGACCAGCTGATGATCAACTCCTCGTCGTGCGCCGCCGGCTTCACGCAGATGGCCGCAATCGAGGCTCTGAGCGCGCCCGAGTCTGAGCACGCCGTGGCGCGGATGGTCAAGGTCTTCGAGCACCGGCGCAACCTGGTCGTCGATTCGCTGAACAAGATCCCGGGCGTGCGCTGCGCCCGCCCGCAAGGCGCCTTCTACGCGTTCCCGAACATCGAAGGGACCGGGCTCGACGAGCGCGAGCTGGCGGACAGGCTCCTCACCGAGGCGGGCGTCGCCGTCCTCCCCGGGACCTCGTTCGGCCGCGCCGGCGCCGGCTTCATCCGCATCGCGTACACACAGTCGGAGGACGAGCTGAAGCGCGGGCTCGACCGCATCGCGGAGTTCGTCAGCGCCAACTCGGGGACGGCCAAATCGCGATAGCAGGCTGAGCTAAGCCGCCCACCGCATCCCGGGGCCGCGCGCTCGCCTGGACACCAGGCGTTCGGGAGGGATGAACTTGAAGCCATCACCGGCTTTCACGACCTGCCAACCGCCCTCGTGCACGCAGCGATGGTGATACCAGCAGAGCGTGAGCAGGTTGGACAGCTTCGTATGCCCGCCGCGGGTCCAGAACTCGATGTGATGGGCTGAGCTCCAGCTCACCGGCCGGTCGCATCCCGGCCATCGGCAACCCTTGTCTCTGACGCTCAGCGCGCGCCTCGTGGATGGCGAGACGGCGCGTGTCGCGCGACCGACGTCGGTCACCACCGACTCGGCGGTCATCACCCTGCAGAGCGTTCCATCGCACGCCAATCTCTCCGCCATCCGGCTCGACACCGGCAGCCCCTGCTCCAGGTCGGAAGCGGGGACCCCGAGTCGATTCTCCAGGCCCTCGAGCGAGGTGGTCACCGTGACGTGGGGTCGGACCCCGTTGCGACGCGGCAGCCCGCCTGCATCCATGGCGTGGTTGGTCAGCTCGACCAGGGCGTCTGCCCGTCGCTGGCCCGGCGTTCTCTCGTCGTCGGGAGCATGGCGCCTGGCCAATGCCTCCAGAGTCGTCCTGAGCGCCGCGCCGCCTTCGACATTGAGGATGCCGTCCAGGAAGTAGAGGTTCCCCGAGCGGCTGATGTGCAGCCGGCGCTGCTCGAAGTCCTCCTCCTCGTCGCGAGCAAAGCCATCCGGGTCGGCGACATGACGTTCATACAGGGCGAGCTCGTTGAGGCGCTTGATCGAAAAGTATCCGGCCCACTCGATCCACCGCTCCTCGTCAAGCGAGCCGTGGATGCCGGCCAGCTTGTCCTGGAGGTGGCAGATGACAGCGGCCGCCTGGTAGCCGATCTGGCCCGAGCTCAATGCCGCGGCGACGCGAGGCAGCGACTCCAGCTGCTTGCCCACGCAGAGCCGGTCGGAGACCGAGTTGGATGACATGCCGCAGGTCCGGGCGATCCACGAGCAGGCGGAGATGTTGCCACCGACCAGGTGGTCGCCTCGCTCGCGAGCCTTGTTGGCGGCGGAACAGAACTTGCCTTCGAGGTTGTCGAGTACCGACCTAAGCTCGGCTAGGTCGACGTCCCGGTCATCGACGTTCTCAACGAACTCACGAACCGCAGCCCTGAGCTTTTCAAGCTCGCCAATCATGCGGACATTATACCAAACAGGTGTTTGTAGTCAAGAGATCAATTAACCAAGAATCCCCAAAGTGGAGTTCACAAATGCGCGGCAATGGCCTTTCCGGGTGCGGCGGCCAAGGAGGTTCACAAAGCCGCGCCCAAAAACTCCAAGCCAGACCTGACACGCCCTCTTCACAGCAAAAACAACCGAAAGGAAGACCGGGATTGACATCCGGAAGATGCCGTGCTCGCCCCCGACTCCCCCTTCACAGCTCCTATCCGCCGCCCCCGACTCCCCCTTCACAGCTCCTCTCAGTCGCCCCGACTCCGGCCGCGCCGCGCGGCCTATATCCTTGAGCGCATGGACGGCGGACTCGTCCGTCTGACCCAGCCGCTCGTCAGAGACGGCGGCCGGCTGCGTCCCGCGACCTGGGACGAGGCCCTCGACCGCGCCGCCACCGGCTTCGACGCCGCGCGCCGCCAGGGACCGAACGCGTTTGGCATGTTCAGCTGCTCCAAGACGACCAACGAGATGAACTTCATCGCGCAGAAGTTCACGCGCGCGGTCATGCACAGCAACAACGTCGACAGCTGCAACCGGACTTGACACGCTCCGAGCGTCGCCGGTCTGGCGACAGTGTTCGGGGCCGGGGGAGGAACCTCCTCTTACCGCGAGGCTGAAGAGACCGACCTCGTCATCCTGTGGGGCTCGAACGCGCGCGAAACGCATCCGATCTTCTTCCACCACCTCCTGCGCGGCGTGCACAACGGCGCCACGCTGATCGCCGTCGATCCGAGGCGGACGAGCTCGGCCGAGTGGGCGGACGTATGGCTGGGTCTCGACGTGGGCAGCGACATCGCACTGGCCAACGCGATCGCGCGCGTGATCATCCACGAGGGCCTCGCCGACCACGACTTCATCACCCGTGCCACCACGGGCTATGACGATTACGCGCGCTGCGTCGACGCGTACACGCTCGAACGCGCACAGGCGGAGACCCAGGTGCCGGCGGCCGCGATCCGCGAGGTGGCCCTGGCCTACGCGCGCGCCGAGAAGGCGATGATCTGCTGGACCCTCGGCATCACCGAGCACCACAACGCCACGGACAACGTGCTTGCGCTGATCAACCTCGCCTTGCTGACCGGCAAGGTCGGGCGCTATGGATGCGGCCTCAACCCCCTGCGCGGCCAGAACAACGTGCAGGGCGGCGGCGACATGGGCGCCATCCCAGCCCGTCTGCCCGGCTTCCAGGACCTCGAAGACGCGGCCATCCACGCCAGATTCGAGCAGGCGTGGGGCGGCGCGAAGTTTCCTCACAAGAAGGGCTACCACCTCAGCGAGATGTTCGAGGCGATGGAGCATGGCGAGCTCCGCGCCGCGTACATCGTAGGCGAGAACCCGGCCCGCAGCGAGGCGGACCAGACACGCGCTGTGCGACTCCTCCGCGGCCTCGACCACCTCGTCGTGCAGGACATCTTCCTCACCCAGACGGCGCAGCTCGCCCACGTCGTCTTGCCCGCCGCCGCGGGCTGGGCGGAGTCGGAGGGCACCGTCACCAACAGTGAGCGGCGCGTGCAGCGTGTGCGGCGCGCCCTCGAGCCACCGGAAGGCGCACGCGACGACATCGCCATCATCTGCGAGCTCGCGCGGCGCCTGGGGTCGGACTGGGGCCAACCGACCGCCGAGCAGGTGTGGGACGAGTGCCGAAGCCTGTCACCGATGCATGCCGGCATGGCGTACCGTCGCCTCGACGAGCTCGGGGGCATCCAGTGGCCGTGTCCCGACGAGTCCCATCCCGGGACGCAGTTCCTGCACGCCCGGCTGTGGGAGGATCCCGCCGAAGGCAGCCTCGCTCCCTTCAGCGTCGTCGAGCACGACCCTCCTGTCGACCGCCTGACCGAAGAGTTTCCCATCCGCCTCACGACGGGTCGCCGCCTCGACTCCTTCAACACGGGGGTGCAGACTGGCGAATACTCGTCTCCGCTGCGCAAGCGCGAGGCCGTGCTGATCTCCCCGGAGGACGGCCGGCGCCTCGGTGTCGAGGATGGCGAACGCGTCTGCGCGGTCTCGCGCCGCGGTTCGGTCGAGGTCCCAGTGCGATTCGACGCCACGCTTCGACCCGGCCTGGCCTTCATGACCCTCCACTTTCCCGACCAGGTCGCGACCAACGTCCTGACGATCGATGCCACCGACCCGAAATCCGGGACGGCCGAGTTCAAGGCGAGCGCGATCCGGATCGACAAGCTCGCGGTGAGCACCCGCGCCTAGTGGACATCCGAACCACCGGCGGCCCTGCGACGGCGGACGAGGTCGCGGCCGTCGACTCGGTGCTCGGCGACCCCGAGTCGCTCTGGGAAGGCGGACAGCGGCGTCCGGCCGACGACCACATCGCCTACGGCGGCCGCGCCGCGCGATCCCGCCGCCACATGCTTCTCCCGGTCCTGCACGCGGTCCAGGACAGGACGGGCTGGGTGAGCCGCGGCGCGCTGGAGTACGCGTGCCGGCGTCTCTCCGTCCCGCCGGCCGAGGCGTACGGCGTGGTCAGCTTCTACGCGCGCTTCTCACTCGATGAAGCTCGGCATGAGCAGCGTCACGTCTGCGACGACGTCGTCTGCCTGGTCGCCGGCGCCAATGCAGGCGGGCAAGGGAGCCCCTGCCTCGGACTGTGCGACCGCGCGCCCGCGACCATGGTCGAGCGATTCGGAGAAAGCTATGAGGCGGCGGCCGAGGCGTCGGTCGTGGAGCCCGCCCCACGTGCGGTGGTCAGCCTGCTGCGAAGGGTCGGCGTCGTGGACCCGGGCAGCCTTGAAAGCTACCGCGACCATGGCGGTTTCACCGCCCTGGAGCGCGCCAGGCAGGCCGGCGGCGAAGAGGTGATCAAGCGGCTCACGGAGTCCCGGTTGCTGGGCCGTGGGGGCGCCGCGTTCCCGACGGGGCGCAAATGGGAGTCGGTCGCGAGCGCCCCGGCCCCTCGCTACCTCGTGTGCAACGCGGACGAGTCAGAGCCCGGCACCTTCAAAGACCGCGTGATCATGGAGCACGACCCGTTTGCAGTGGTGGAGGGCATGGCGGTCGCCTCCTTCGCGACCGGATGCGAGAAGGGCTTCATCTACATCCGGACCGAATATCCCACCGCGCGAAAACGGATCGAGGGCGCGATCGCCCAGTCGCGAGCCGCCGGCCTGCTCGACATCGACATCGAGGTTCGGCGCGGGGCCGCCGCCTACATCTGCGGCGAGGAGACCGCGCTGTTCAACTCGATCGAGGGAAAGAGGGGAGAGCCGCGCAACAAGCCGCCTTTTCCCGTGCAGGTCGGTCTTTTCGGACGACCCACGCTCGTCAACAACGTGGAGACGCTGGTCGACGTGCTCGACGTCGTCACGGGCGACTTCAAAGACACGCGGATCTTCTGCGTGTCTGGCTGCGTCGCCAGGCCCGGCGTCTACGAGGTTCCGATGGGCACCCCGCTCCGATCGGTGCTCGACCAGGCCGGGGCGCGAAACATCCAGGCGGTGCTGCTCGGCGGTGCCGCAGGCTCGTTTCTGACCCCGGCCCAGCTCGACGTTCCGTTGAGCTTCGAGGGCACGCGGGCGATCGGCGCCACGCTCGGGTCGGGGGCGGTGATCGTGCTCGACGACACGGTGGACGTGAAGCAGGTGCTGCTGCGGATCGCGCGGTTCTTCCGCGACGAATCGTGCGGTCAATGCGTGCCGTGCCGCGTTGGCACCAAGCGCCAGGAGGAGGTGCTGGAGCGCATGCTCAACACGCACAATGGCGCCCACCGAGAATCCGACATGACGCTGCTGAGCGACATCGCCCAGGCGATGCGCGACGCGTCGATCTGCGGTCTCGGCCAGACCGCGGCCAACGCGATCGCGTCCGGGCTCACCCAGCTCAAGGTGCTGAATGGCTGATCACCCAACAGAGGCGGCCGTGAGCTCGCGGGGGCCCCGATCAGGATCCGTTTTCGTCGGCCTTCCGAAGAAGCTCGTCAAAGTCAGCATCGACGGGCGCGAGGTCGAGGCCCTCGAGGGCTCGACCATCCTCGAAGCGTGCCGCCGGATGCGCATCGATACGCCGACGCTGTGTCAGCTCGACACCCTGGCCCCGGTCAATGTCTGCCGTGTCTGCGTCGTCGAGCTCGAGGGATCGCGCGTTCTGGTGCCGGCTTGCTCGCGCAAGGTCGAGGAGGGCATGAAGATTCGCACCGACTCCGACCGCGTGCGCCACAGCCGGCGCCTTGTGCTCGAGCTGCTCGCGTCGTCGGTCGACATGTCGCTGTGCTCGCCCCAGGTGCATGGGTGGATGGAGCGGTACGGCGCCGCCCCCCTTCGCTTCGGACCTCACGCGGCGACGGTGGCCCAGCCGGTCAAGGTCGACAACGAGCTCTACGTGCGCGATTACTCGCGCTGCATCCTCTGCTACAAGTGCGTCGAGGCCTGCGGCGTGGAGGCGCAGAACACCTTCGCCATCGGCACCGCCGGCCGCGGTTTCGACGCGCACATCTCGACCGAGTTCACGGTTCCGCTTCCGGATTCGGCATGCGTCTACTGCGGCAACTGCATCGGGGTCTGCCCGACTGGCGCGCTGATGTTCAAGAGCGAGCACGACATGCGCGCCGCGGGCACCTGGGACGAGTCACGCCAGGCCGTGACAGAGACCGTGTGCCCCTACTGCGGGGTCGGGTGCATGCTCGAAGTTCACGTACAGGACAACTCGATCGTCAAGGTCACGTCGCCCCTGGACAGCGGCGTGACCTCAGGTCACCTGTGCGTGAAGGGTCGCTTCGGTTTCCAGTTCGTGCAGCGAAGAGGCGGGACCGCCTAGTGCCAAATGAGGGCGGGAACTTCAGCTAGCCGCCGTCCCCGCCGTCCCCGCCGCCATCGCCACCATCTCCTCCATCCCCTCCGCCGTGCGAGACGGGCGCCGCCGCCTGGGCCGGCGTCGCGGCCACCGGGGTTGGGCGGGGAGTGGGCGACCCGGTCGCCGGCGATCCGCTTCCCGTCCCCCTCACGACGGCGTGGTTCGCTGCCGACGGGGCAGCGGGGTGGGGACCGGCCGGTAGATGGATGGCTCCCGTCTGCGCGGCCACGCCGACGGTGATCAGGGCGGCGCCCGCGATCAGCAGGCCGGCCGTGCTCATTCTTCCCATGCACAGGGAACGCGCCGGCGACCGCAGGCGGCTTTAGAGTTGCTGCATGCCGATCATGTGGACCGAGGACCCGGCGGCGAACCGGCTGCTCGAGACCGATCCCCTCGCGCTCTTGATCGGGATGGTGCTCGACCAGCAGGTCAAGATGGAGAAGGCTTTCGGGGGCCCGCTCGAGCTGCAGCGCCGGCTCGGTCATCTCGACGTCCGCAAGATCGCGGGCATGGACCCGGAGAAGCTCGACAAGGTGTTCCGCGAGCGCCCCGCCCTGCACCGGTTTCCCGGCAGCATGGCGCGCCGCGTGCAGGCCCTGTGTCAGGCCATCGTCAAGGACTACCACGGCGACGCGGGTTCGGTGTGGCGAGAGGCGAGGGACGGCGACGAGCTGGCGGCACGGATCAAGAAGTTGCCCGGCTTCGGTGAGATGAAGGTCAAGATCCTGGTCGCCGTGCTGGCCAAGAAGTTCGACGTCAAGCCGCGGGGCTATGAGAAGCACGCGGCCACCTGGCACACCGTGGCCGACGTCGACTCAGAGGCGACCATGGCCCACGCGCGTGAGGTCAAGCGCGAGATGAAGGCGGCCAGGACGAAGTAGCGGCCGGGCCGTTCGACGATCCGGCGCGGCCGGTCAGGTTTGATTCGGGTCGCGGTCCGCTTCGTGGGCGCGGCCGTCCGCGTGCATGTCTGCTAACGTTTTGCGTCCGGCCCGGCCGCAGGGAGCTGGGCGGAACAGTCGAGACACAGAGGAAGCCAGATGAGTTCTAGAGAGTGCACGCCGTCCCGGGAGGAAGCCCGGGCCCTGGCCGCCGGCCATGCGCTGATACCGGTGTATCGCGAGGTCCTGGCCGACATGCTGACCCCGGTTCGCGCGTACACCGTCCTCTGCCCTCCGGACGAACCAGGTTTCCTGCTCGAGAGCGTGGAGGGAGGCGAGCGCCTGGCGCGCTACTCGTTCATCGGTTTCCGGCCGCGACCGCTGCAGGTCGGCGACGGCAATCCGCTCGACGCGCTGCGGCCGCTGGGCCTCGAGGTCACGGCGCCGGTCAAGGGCATCCCGCGCTTCCACGGCGGGGCGGTGGGTTACCTCGGTTACGAGACGGCAAGGCATTTCGAGCGCCTGCCTGCCGCAAAAGGGGAAGCGCCGCCCATGCCTGAAAGCGCATTCCTCAGCGCTGAGAACCTCGCGGTCTTCGACCACGTGACACGGCGCCTCCAGCTCCTCACCATCCACCGGCCGGACCGCGAGGACTACGACACCGCGGTTGCCCGGATCGACGAGATGGAAGCCCGTCTCGCGACCGACCAGGTTGCCTCTCGGCCGCGCGGCCTCGACGGAGCGGGCTGGGAGTCGAACGTGACCCCCGGCCAGTTCCACGCCATGGTGGACGCGGCGCGCGAGTCCATCCTCGATGGCGACGCGTTCCAGGTGGTCGTGTCTCAGCGTTTTTCGAAGCCGCTCGCAGCAAGCCCGTTCGACGTCTACCGCTGCCTGCGAGCTATCAACCCGTCGCCGTACATGTACTTTCTCTCGCTCGGGGGCGACCGCCACGTGGTCGGCACATCACCCGAGAAGCTGGTCCAGGTCGAGGGCAAGCGGGTCGAGACAAGACCCCTGGCGGGCACGCGCCGCCGCGGCGCGGACCAGGCCGAGGACCTGCGGCTCGAGAAGGAGCTTTTGAGTGACCTGAAGGAGCGGGCCGAGCACGTCATGCTCGTCGACCTCGGCCGGAACGACGTCGGTCGCGTGGCGCGCCCGGGCACTGTCGCGGTCGACAGGCTGATGGAAGTCGAACGCTACTCGCACGTGATGCACATCTCGTCGACGGTGAGCGGTGAGCTTCGGGACGGGAGAACCTCGCTCGACGCCCTGCAGGCCGCTTTCCCGGCGGGGACCGTGTCCGGCGCTCCGAAGATTCGCGCGATGGAGCTGATCGCCGAGCTCGAGCCCGACCGGCGCGGGGTGTACGCGGGATGCCTTGGCTACGTGAGCTTCGGCGGCAACCTCGACATGGCGATCACCTTGCGCACGATCGTGGCCGCCGGAGGCGTGGCCCACGTGCAGGCGGGAGCGGGCGTGGTGGCCGATTCCAGGCCCGAGCGGGAGTTCGAGGAGACGCTGGAGAAAGCCGGCGCCATGTTCAAGGCGATCGAGATGGCCGAGGACATGTGATGGCATCCCTCGCACTCATCGACAACTACGACTCGTTCACCTACAACCTGATGCAGTACATGGCCGAGCTGGGCGCCGAACCGCGAGTGTTTCGCAACGACGCGGTGACCGTCGACGAGCTGGCCGAGTACGACGGGATCGTCATCTCACCCGGTCCTGGCCGGCCCGAGGACGCCGGCGTTTCGATCGACGCCATCAAGGCGCTGAGCGGCAGGGTCGCCATCCTCGGCGTGTGCCTGGGTCACCAGTGCCTCGGCCAGGCGTTTGGTGCGAACGTGATTCGCAACTCTCCCGCGCATGGCAAGACGTCGTGGGTCCGGCACGACAACTCCGGGGTGCTGGCGGGTGTGGCGGATCCGTTCGAAGCGACCCGCTACCACTCGCTGATCGTCGAACGTTCCTCGGTGCCTTCCGACCTCCTCGTGACCGCGTGGACGCCGGACGGCACGGTCATGGGACTGCGCCACGTCAAGCACCCCACCTACGGGGTGCAGTTTCACCCGGAGTCGGTTCTCACCAGGGAAGGCAAGAAGATCCTGGGCAATTTCGTGCGCCGTTCGTCAAAGGTGACGACCGGATGATCGAGTCGATTGCCAAGCTCGTGAGGTGCGAGAACCTCACCGAGCAGGAGGCGGCCGGCGCCTTCGAGGTCATCATGCGAGGCGACGCGACGCCGTCGCAGATCGCCGGCTTTATCATCGCGCTCCGCATCAAGGGCGAGACGGTGGACGAGCTCACCGGTTTCGCGCGGACGGCGCGTGCGGTGGCCACGCCCATCGAGGTCGGCGGAGCGCTGCTCGACACGTGCGGCACTGGCGGTGACGGTCTCGCGACGTTCAACATCTCGACCCTGGCCGCGATCGTGGCCGCGGGCTGCGGCGTACGAGTGGCGAAGCACGGCAACCGCGCCGCCTCTTCGCTGTGCGGCTCGGCCGACGTCCTCGAGCAGCTCGGTGTGAAGATCGACCTGCCGCCCGAGGGGGTCGCGCGGTGCATCGACCAGGCCGGCATCGGCTTCCTGTTCGCGCCGATTTTTCATCCGTCCTTCCGGTTCGCGGGCGTTCCGCGGCGCGAGCTCGGTGTGCGGACGGTCTTCAACGTGCTCGGCCCGCTGTGCAACCCGGCAGGCGCGAAGTACCAGGCGCTCGGCGTCGCGGACGGCTCGCTGGGTGGAAAGATGGCCGACGTTCTGCAGCGACTGGGCGTCGAGCGCGCCATCGTGTTCCACGCCGGCGATGGCATGGACGAGCTCTCGGTCAGCGGGCCATCGTTCGTGATCGAGATCGACGGCCGCCGGCGCGAGTACCAGCTCGACCCGGGCGAGCTCGGCCTCGAGCCGGCGCCTGTCGAATCGATGCGGGGCGGCGGACCGGAAGAGAACGCGGCGCTGGCCCGCGACGTGCTCGCCGGAATGAAGGGGCCACGCCGCGACGTCGTGCTGCTCAACGCGGCGGCGGCGCTTCGCGCGGCCGGCGTGGCCGGAGATTGGAAGGAGGGCCTGGGCCTGGCCGCCGAGTCGATCGACTCCGGGCGGGCGGGCGAAGTGCTGAAGCGGTGGGCCAGAATCTCGCAGGAGTGAGCGTGGACCTCTTGGCCCGCCTCGTGCTCGAGGCAAGGCAGGACCTCCAGAGACGGCGATACCTGACGAGCTCCGAGCAGCTCGAGCTCGAGGTCGCGTCGTACTCGCCGAGGGATTTTGCCGGCGCCCTGAAGCAGCCCGGCCTCGCTGTCATCGCCGAGATGAAGCAGCGCACCCCGAGCATGGGCGTGCTGTCCGAGGACTACAGCCCCGCCGACCTCGCGCACGCCTACACCGACGGTGGCGCCGCGGCCATCTCGGTGCTGACGCACATGGCCGGGTTCGGGGGCCGGGTCGAGCACATCCGCGCCGTCCGGGCGGCGACCTCCCTGCCCATCCTGCGGAAGGACTTCATGAGCGATCCCTTTGAGATCGCCGAGGCGCGCGCCTGCGGCGCCGACGCCGTGCTGCTCATCGTCGCGGCTCTCGAGCAGGGTCAGCTCGCCCACCTTGTATCGGTCGCCCGCAGTCGCGGCGTCGCGGCCCTGGTCGAGGTGCACAGCGAGCAGGAGGCCGAGGTGGCGCTGAGCGCCGGCGCAAGGGTGATCGGCGTCAACCATCGCGACCTGCACACGTTCACCGTCGACCTCGGGCTGACCGAGCGGATCCGAAGAGTGGTGCCGGCCGACCGCCTGCTCGTCGCGGAGAGCGGAATTCATTCACCGGAAGAGGCCAGGCGCTTGCGCGATGCCGGGGCCGACGCGATCCTCGTCGGCGAGGAGCTGATGCGATCGCCCGATCCAGCGTCTCGGATCAGGGAGCTGGCGCGGGGATGATCAGGGTGAAGATCTGCGGCATCTGCGACGCGCATGCGGCGAGCGTCGCGGCCGAGGCGGGCGCCGACCTCATCGGCTTTCATTTCTGCTCCAGCCCCCGCCGGGTCACGCCCGAACACGCTAGGTCGATCCTGGAAGGGCTCGACGTCCGGCCGACCGTGGTCGGTGTCTTCATCGACCAGCCACCGGCCGAGGTGCGCCAGGTGGCGGAGTTCGTCGGCCTCGACCTGCTGCAGCTTCATGGGTCCGAAGCACCTGGCTTCGAAGCAGGACGCCCGGTGATCAAGGTGCTGAAGATCAAGGACGGCGCGATCGCCGGCGCGGGCGACTGGCCCGATCCGCTGATGATCGACTCCTGGTCGCCAGATCAGCGCGGGGGGACTGGGCGGACGTGGGACTGGCGCCTTTCGGAGCCGCTCCTCCGGACCCGTCAGGTCTTCATCGCGGGAGGTCTTGAACCGGGTAACGTGGGCAGGGTCGTGTCGCAATTCAAGCCGTACGGGGTCGACGTTTCCAGCGGCGTCGAATCGGAGCCGAGGGTGAAAGACCCGTCCCGAGTGCGCGCCTTCATCCACGCCGTCCGCGTCGCGGAGATGGCGCCTTGACAGTCCGCGCGGGGCTGACGCATCCGGTCGACGGGCGGTACGGCGCGTTCGGCGGCCAGTACGTGCCGGAGACGCTGATGAGCGCGCTCAAGGAGCTCGAGCGCGAGTGGCACGAGGCCAAGGCCGACACGCAGTTCCAGCTCGAGCTGGCCGGCCACCGGCACGCGTTCGTCGGCCGGCCCACGCCGCTCTACGCGGCCAACCGCCTCGGTGAGCACTTCGGCGGTGCGCACATCCATCTCAAGCGCGAAGACCTGTGCCACACGGGCGCGCACAAGCTCAACAACGCGGTCGGACAGGCGCTCCTGGCCCTTCGCATGGGCAAGCAGCGGGTCATCGCCGAGACCGGCGCGGGCCAGCACGGAGTCGCCGCCGCGACGGTGGCCGCGAGATTCGGCCTCGACTGCACCGTCTACATGGGCACCGAGGACATGCGCCGCCAGTCAATGAACGTGCGGCGCATGAAGCTGCTCGGTGCGAAGGTGGTCGAGGTCACGAGCGGCACGAAGACGTTGAAGGACGCGACGTCGGAGGCCATCCGCGATTGGGTGACCAACGTGCGTGAAACGCACTACATCATCGGGTCGGTGGTCGGCCCGCACCCTTATCCCGAGATGGTGCGGGACCTGCAGCGCGTGATCGGGGACGAGGCGCGCGAGCAGTACCTGTCGGTCGATGGAAAGCTCCCCGACGTCGTCGTGGCCTGCGTCGGCGGTGGGTCGAATGCCATCGGCATGTTCACCGCGTTTCTCGACGACAGGGATGTCGCCCTCGTCGGGGTCGAGGCGGCCGGCAAAGGCTTGAAAAGCGGCGAGCATGCGGCGTCGCTCACGGGCGGCCGCCCGGGCGTGCTGCACGGCAGCTACTCGTACGTGCTGCAGGACGGCGATGGGCAGATCAGGCCGACGCATTCGATCAGCGCCGGCCTCGACTATCCAGGCGTCGGTCCGGAGCACTCCTACCTGCGCGACATCGAGCGGGTGGACTACGTGGCGGTGACGGACGACGAGGCCGTGGCCGCGTTCAAGCTGTGCACGCGGCTCGAGGGCATCATGCCGGCGCTCGAACCTGCGCACGCGCTGCACCAGGCCGGCGTGATCGCGCGGGAGCTTGGTCCGGGCGGCCGGATCCTCGTCTGCCTTTCGGGTCGCGGCGACAAGGACATGGACACGGTTGAGGTCCCCGGGGACGGCGTTGGTTGATACCTCGCGCCTCGAAAGCGCTGTGCGTTCGCAGAATGGCGATTTGAAGCTGATCGGCTACATCATGGCCGGCCACCCGAACCGCAAGAAGTCGATCGAGGTGGGGAAGAAGCTCGCCGGCTCCGGCATCGCCGCGCTGGAGATCGGCATCCCGTTCTCCGACCCGCTGGCGGACGGCCCCGTCATCCAGCGTGCCGGTCAGGCCGCCCTCGAGCACGGCATGACCGTCGAGGGCGCCCTCGAGGTGGCCGCTGCGGTGGCCGCGGAGGGTCCGCCGGTCGTGCTCATGACGTACATGAACCCGATCCTGGCGCACGATCCGCGCAAGTTCGCTGCCGAGGCCGCCCAGGCGGGGGTGGCGGGCGTCATAGTGCCCGACCTGCCGGTCGAGGAAGCCGAGCCCGTAGCGGCCTGGCTCCGCTCCGCGTCCCTGGACACCGTTTTCATGGTTGCGCCGACGACCAGCGAGGAGCGCGTCGAGGTGATCACATCGCACTCGTGCGGCTTCATCTACTGCGTGACCGTGACCGGCATCACGGGGGCCCGAAGGGAGCTCCCCGAAGGGATGACGGAGCTGTTCGTCCGCGTCCGCAAGCACACCAACCTCCCTGTCGCGGCGGGTTTCGGCATCTCACGGGCGGAGCACATGAAGGCGCTGCGCGGGCAGATCGACGCCGCCGTGGTCGGGAGCGCAATCGTCGACGAGATCGACAAGGGCAACGATCCGACGGCCCTGGTCGCGGAACTCTTGAAGGCATGCCGGTAAGGGGGATCCGCGGTGCGACGACCGCGGCGGCGAACACTTCGGACGCCATCGTCGAGGCGACGGACGAGCTGCTCCGGGAGCTGATCCGACTGAACGACCTGGACGCGGGGGAGATCGCTTTCTGCTACTTCACCACCACGCGTGACCTCACCGCCGAGTACCCCGCGTTCGCCGCGCGCAAGCTCGGCTGGCTCGACGTTCCGCTGCTGTGCGGCCAGGACATGGACGTCCGGCTGCCGAATCCACGGGGCGTGGCGATGTGCATCCGGGTCCTGCTGCTGTACAACACGCCCCGGCCGCAATCGTCGTTGCGTTTCGTCTATCTGCGCGGCGCGGAAGCGATCAAGGCGGACCTCGACTACCTGAGAGGCAGCCTGGGGGAACCCACGGGAGGACCCAGGCCGTGATCATCGTCATGTCGCACACCGCCAGCCAGCACGAGATCGACGCTGTCGTCGACCGCGTGCACGAGATCGGCCTGAAGACCGAGCTGTCGCGCGGCGAAGAGCGGACCCTGGTCGGGGTGATCGGCGGCAACGCCTACGCGTACAAGGAGGCGTTCTCCCACCTCAGCGGCATCCACGAGATCATCCCGGTCACCAAGCCCTTCAAGCTCGCGAGTCGCGAGTTCCGCCCCACGAACACCGTGGTCGACGTCGGTGGCGTGAAGATCGGGTCCGACGAGGTCGTGATCATGGCCGGACCATGCTCGGTCGAGGGCGAGGAGATGCTGCTGGAGACCGCTCGCCACGTGGCGAAACAGGGCGCGCGCTTCCTTCGCGGTGGCGCCTTCAAGCCGCGCACCTCGCCTTACTCGTTCCAGGGCCTCGGCGAGGCCGCGCTCAAGATGATGGCCGCGGCCCGCGCGGAGACGGGACTCAAGGTGGTGACCGAGGTGGTCTCGCCAGGGGACGTCGAGCTCGTCGCGCGCTACGCGGACATCCTCCAGCTCGGGACGCGGAACATGCAGAACTACGCCCTGCTGCAGGAGGCGGGCCGTTCCGGCAAGCCGGTGCTGCTCAAGCGGGGCATGTCCTCGACGATCGAGGAGTGGCTGCTGGCCGCGGAATATGTGCTCTCGCAGGGCAACCGTGACGTGATCCTCTGCGAGCGCGGCATCCGCACCTTCGAGACGTCAACGCGCTTCACGCTCGACCTGAACGCGGTCCCGCTCGCTCGAGAACTGTCGCACCTGCCGATCATCGTCGACCCGTCGCAGGCGACAGGACGCTGGTCCCTCGTCCGGCCGATGTCGCTCGCCGCCGTCGCCTCGGGCGCCCACGGACTGATCATCGAGGTGCACCCGACGCCGAACCAGGCTCTGTCCGACGGGGCTCAGTCGCTCGACTTCGAGAACTTCGACCGCCTGATGGCCGAGCTCCGGCGGCTGCTCGGTGCGATGGAACGACAGCTCGCCTAGAGCATCACTCATGGCGACCATCGCGGTGATCGGTCTTGGCCTCATGGGTTCGTCGTTCGCGCTCGCGCTCAAGAAAGCGCGGCCCGAGACGGTGATCATCGGCAACGACCCGAACCCGGCCGTCCTGCGCAAAGCCCTGGACCGCGGGCTGGTGGCGACCGCGGACTCGGACCCCACCGTGGTGGCGATGGCTGACATGTTCGTGGTGGGCGCTCCGATCGGCGCGCTGCGGGAGGTATTCGCCAGGCTCGGTGTGCTGTCGAGGGGCCGGCTCGTGACCGACATGGCAAGCACCAAGGCGGCCGTCACCGAGTGGGCGGCCGCGGAGGGAATCGACTTCGTCGGCGGGCATCCGATGTGCGGCAGGGAGGTGTCGGGCATCGACGCGGCCGACGCGTCGCTGTTCGTCGGCGCCCCCTGGGTGCTCACCCGCGACGAGGCACGCATCGCCGAGCTCGTCGAAGCCGTCGGCGCGCACCCCATCGTGATGGATCCCATCACGCACGACCGGCTCGTGGCGGGCGTCAGCCACGCGGCTTTTCTCCTTTCCATCGGCTACGTGCTTGCGCTGTCGAGGCGAGCGGACTGGCCCGAGGCGTCGCGCCTTGCGGCCGGCGGATTTCGAGACATGAGCCGGCTTGCCGCGGGTGACCCTGACCTCTATCTCGGCGTCGCCCGGACGAATCGACAGCACATGGTCGAGATGCTGGACGCGGTCAGCGCCGAGCTTGCGCGGCTGCGCCGGCACATGGAGGCGGACGACCCGCGTCTCGTCGAGCTCTTCGAGGACGCCCGCGCGGCGCGCGAGCGGTGGGCGCGCGAGCACGAGTGATCGCGACGGTGCGCGGCACGCGCAAGCTCACCGGGGAGATCACGCTTCCCGGCGACAAGTCGATCTCGCACCGAGCGCTCATGCTGGGGTCGATCGCGGACGGCAGGAGCCGCGTGGGCGGCGTGTCGGCGGGTGCGGACGTGGCGTCGACGCGCGAATGTCTTCAGGCGCTCGGGGTCGAGCTCGAGGGGGATGCGGTCGTGGGTCGCGGTCTCGGCGGTCTGCGCGCGGCCGGCGGCCCGCTGGACTGCGGCAACTCGGGCACCACGATGCGGCTGCTCGCCGGCCTCCTCTGTGCCCAGGGATTCGAGAGCGAGATGGTGGGGGACGAGTCGCTGTCGCGCCGTCCGATGGACCGGGTGGTCGAGCCGCTCCGCCAGATGAATGCCCAGGCCTCCTGGCCGCCGCTGCGTGTCGGAGGCAGGCAGCCCCTGCACGGCATCGAGTACGAGATGCCCGTGGCGAGCGCCCAGGTGAAGTCGGCCGTCCTGCTGGCGGGCCTGTACGCGGACGGCTCGACAGCGGTGCTGGAGGTGGCGCGGACGCGCGACCACACTGAGCGAATGCTGGGCGCGATGGGGGCCCCGGTCAGCCTGGACGGGAATCGCGTCGAGGTCCGCCGGGCCGATCGGCTCGAGCCACTCGACATCGACATCCCCGGAGACTTCAGCGCAGGCGCGTTCTGGTTGGTCGCGGCGGGCCTCATCCGCGGTTCGGAGGTGCGCCTCCTTTCGGTGGGGGTGAACCCGACGCGGACGAAGCTCGTGGACGTGCTGCGCCGCAGCGGCTTTCAGATCGCGGACTCGCATCAACTTGATTCGGGCGGGGAGCCCGTCGCGGACCTGGTGGTGCGCGCGACCGGCGACCTGCGGCCGATGGAGATCGAGGGCCACCTTTCCGCGGCGATGATCGACGAGCTGCCGGTGCTCGCGGTCGCCGCCACGCAGCTGCATGGGACCACCCGGATCACGGGCGCGCGCGAGCTGCGTGTCAAGGAGTCGGACCGCATCGCGGCGATGGAGGATGGGCTCTGTGCGATGGGCGCCGCCATCACTGCGACCGACGACGGCTGGCTGATCGAGGGACCGCGCCATCTCGAGGGGGCGCGCGTCGCGTCGCGCGGCGATCACCGCGTGGCGATGGCCCTCGCCGTGGCCGGCCTGATCGCGGACGGCAAGACAGAGGTCGAGGGCGCGGAATGCGTCGACATCTCGTACCCCGGCTTCTTCGACCAGCTTGAATACCTGAGTTGAAGCTGCGCTGCGAGATCGAGGCTGAGCCGGTCGCCCTGGAGCTGTATGAGCTCGAGGTGACGCCGCCGCGGGACGACTTCGAGCTGGAGGTCAAGCGCACGGCGCAGGCGGTCCGGTCAGGTGGGGTCGGCCCGGTGAGCAGGGCACGCGAGCTGTACCGCCGGTTCGGCATCGACCCGACGCGAGTCCGACCTTCCTCCGAGGCCCTCCTCCGGCGGCTGAAGAAGGGCGAGCCGCTGCCCAGGATCAACTCACTCGTCGACGTCGCCAACGCGCTCTCGGTGCAGCTCCAGGTGCCGGTCGGCCTCTACGACCTGGACAGGGTCAAGGGGCCCGAGCTCGTTTTGAGGGTAGGCGCGGAGGGTGAGGGCTACACCGGCATCGGCAAGGAGCATGTGAACGTCGCGGGACGGATCTGCGTCGCCGACGCCGAGGGCCCATGTGGCAACCCGAGCGCGGACTCGGCCCGCACGATGATCACGACGGAGACGCAGAGCGCCGCATGGATCTACTTCCTGCCGGTGCGTGACGACGACATCGACCGGACTGCCGAGCTCATCGCGGTGTTCGGCCGCGGCCTCGTCCGCATGGCCTGATCCGGTGTCCGCCACAGAGCAGGTGCTGTGCGTCGAGCGGGACGAGATATTTCCCGACGGTGCGTGGCACGGCTTTGTCAGCCAGAACCTGGAGCGGCACCAATCCGTCATCCGCGAGCGCCACTTCTTCAAGCCGCGGGCGGAGGTGGAGGACGACCCGGCCTTCCAGCAGATCATCCCCTACGTCGTGTTCAGGCATGGCGACCGCTACTTCCTCACGCACCGGCTGCGCGCGTCGTCCGAAAAGAGGCTGCGCAAGCAGTACTCGCTTGGCGTCGGCGGGCACATCAACCCGGGTGACCTCCAGGCGGGAGACCCGATCGCCGACGGGCTCAAGCGCGAGTGGGCGGAGGAGGTCGTCTACGACGGTCGGTTCGAGGCCAGGCTGCTCGGCCTCCTGAACGACGACTCGTCCCCGGTCAGCAAGGTCCACCTCGGCGTCGTGTTCCTGGTCGACGGCGATTCGCCCAACATCGCGATCAGGGAGACGACGAAGCTCGCCGGCGAGCTGCTCACGCTGGACGAGATGCGCATCCACTACCTGCAGATGGAGTCGTGGTCGCAGATGGTCTACGACCGGCTCACCCTGGGCGATTCGTGAAGTTCGTCGAGGGCGGTGGCGCCCGTGTCTCCGCCATCGGGCTCGGAACCTGGCAGTTCGGTTCGAGCGAATGGGCATACGGACGCAGCTACGCCGGCACGGTCGCGGGGGACATCGTCCGCCGGGCGATCGAGCTCGGCGTGAACCTCGTCGACAGCGCCGAGATCTACGGCATCGGGCGCTCGGAGAAGATAGTCGGTGAAGCCATACGAGGCCGGCGCGAGAAGGTCTTCCTCGCGACCAAGCTCTTTCCGATCGGGCTGCCGTTCATGACCGCGACCCGCGCGCGGGGCAGCGCCCGCCGTCTTGGGATCGATGTGATCGACCTGTACCAGCAGCACTGGCCGAGCCCGCTCTTTCCTCCCCGCGCCACGATGCCGCGCTTCAAGCGCCTGGTCGACAGTGGACTCGTGCGGCACGTCGGGGTGAGCAACCATTCGCTCGACGGCTGGCGCGCGTGCGAGGCGGCGCTCGGGGGGCCGGTGCTCTCGAACCAGGTGCTCTTCAGCCTCGTAGCGCGCGATCCGGAGCGAGAGCTCGTGCCCTGGGCGCAGAAGAACGGCAGGATCGTGATGGCCTACAGCCCGCTCGGCCAGGGGCTTCTCTCCGGCAAGTACCAGGCGGCGCCGCCCTCGAACTTCCGGCGCATGCGGCGCAACTTTCGGCCCGAGGGACGCGCGCGGTGGGCTCCGCTCATCACCCGCCTCAAGGAGATCGCCCGGGGTCACGACGCGACTCCGGCCCAGGTCGCCCTGGCCTGGCTCATCGCAAAGCCGAACGTGGTGGCGATCCCGGGTGCGGCGAGCCTGCGCCAGCTGGAGGAGAACGTCGCCGCGGCGGACCTCGAGCTGCCAGTTGACGAGCTCGGCGA
The DNA here is from genome assembly GCA_035279525.1 of Candidatus Dormiibacterota bacterium. GTDB lineage: Bacteria > Chloroflexota > Dormibacteria > Dormibacterales > Dormibacteraceae > DATEHQ01. The sequence goes on along the minus strand of DATEHQ010000010.1, from coordinate 4,704 downwards.
ACTCGATAGCCTGAGCGCATGAAGCTGGAGGCGGTGGAGCTGAGGCGCATCCGGATGAGCCTCGTCGCGCCCTTCGAAACCTCGTTCGGCGTCCAGACAGAGCGCGACATCCTGCTCCTCCACGCGACCACCGACGCGGGCGACGGCTGGGGCGAGTGCGTGGCCGGCGAGGAGCCGACCTATTCGCCCGAGTACGTGGACGGCGCCCAGCACGTGCTCATCCATCACCTGCTGCCGCGGCTGATGGCCGCTCCGAGGCTCGACGCCGACGGTGTCGCCGCGCTTCTCCGGCCGGTGCACGGCCACAACATGGCCAAGGCAGCGATCGAGATGGCCGTGCTCGATGCCGAGCTGCGGTCGCGGGGCCAGTCGTTCGCGCGCTTCCTGGGCGCCGCCCGCCGGGCGGTCGACTGCGGGGTCTCGGTGGGCATCCACAGGTCCATTCCCGAGCTGCTCGAGACCGTCGGCGGCTACCTCGGCCAGGGCTACCGGCGGATCAAGCTGAAGATCAAGCCCGGCTGGGACGTCGAGCCCGTGCGGGCGGTGCGCGATCGGTTTGGCGACGTGCCGCTCCAGGTCGACGCCAACACCGCCTACAAGGTCGCTGACGCCGCGCACCTTGCGCTCCTCGACCCATACGGGCTGCTGCTGATCGAGCAGCCGCTGCCGGAGGAGCAGGTCGTCGCTCACGCCGAGCTGGCGCGCAGGGTGCGCACGCCGATCTGCCTGGACGAGTCCATCACCTCGGCGCAGACGGCCGCCGACGCGATCTCGCTCGGCGCGTGCCGGATCATCAACGTCAAGCCGGGACGCGTCGGCGGATACCTCGAGGCACGCAAGATCCATGACCTCTGCGCCGCTCGAGGCGTGCCGGTGTGGATGGGCGGCATGCTCGAAACCGGCGTCGGTCGCGCCGGCAACGTCGCGATGGCGGCCATGCCGAACTTCACCCTGCCCGGCGATACGTCGGCCTCAGACCGCTATTACGCCCGCGACATCACCGAGCCGTTCGTGCTCAAGAATGGGCGGCTCGAAGTGCCGCAGGGCCCCGGTCTGGGCGTGACCGTGGACGTCGACTACCTCGACTCGATCACGTACTGGAAGGAGACCGTCAGCGCGGAGAGGTCAAGGCAAGCGTCCCTGTAGGCGAGTGGGCGGCTGGACCGCCAGCAGGTCCGTCATCGGCGTGGCGTGCGCCGCCGCGCCGAGGCGCGGAACGCCGAGCTGGTCCTCGATCGTCGCGAGCATCGAATAGTGGTTGTAGCTCCTTGCGCTCCGATGCACGAGCGGGTCGGGATGGATGACCAGGGTCAGCACGGAGTTGGCGCTGTCCTCTCCCTCATCCCACGTGATGAACAGCACTCCGTTGCTCTGAAAAGCGCTGGTCGAGACGATGGTCGACGTGGTTTGCGACAGCCATGCGTCGGCGACCGAGTCGCCGCAGTCGTGGCCGTCGTGGCACATGCCCGGCGTGATCCAGACAAAACGTGGGACCTGGCCCTGCATGTCGGTCGCGAAGTGGGTGAAAGGCACGACCTGGGACGGGCAGGCGCTGCCGTAGTAGGCGAAGGGATTGTGCTTCAACGCATAGGGGTATGGGCTGGAGAAGCAGCCGCGTGTCATGCCTTCCATGTACGCGCGCCAGTCGATGCCGGCCGCCGTGAGCTGCGCGCCGACGCCGCCTTTGGGCAGCGGGTGAAATCCATCGTCGGCGATCCCCCATGTGCTGCCCGACGTCAGGGCAAGGTAGTTGGGCAGGCTCGGATGCGAGACGCCGTGATAGTCGGTGGCGATCGCGTACTGGGATGCCAGCTTCGCGATGTACGGATCCGCCATGACCTGGCTGGAGCTTCGGTTCTCCATCACGATCACGAAGACGTGGAGGGGGGTCGGCGTGAGTGCGGGCGCCGGTTGGGCGCTTGGGAAGGCGGGGGAGGGCTGCGCAGTCGCCGCTGGAGCCGGGCTGCGGGGTCCCTGCGCCGACTGTCCCCCGCACGCCGCGATTAGGATCGGCGCGGCGATGAGGATCGCGGCCGAACGGTGGGAGCTGGAGGTCCGGCCGGAGCGTGGCGGACGCATCACCTCTCTCCGCCTCGATGGCGAAGAGCTACTCGACCAGGGCATCGGAGTGGACCAGCCTACCGCCAATGGGTTCGTCGAGGGTGGCGCCTTCGGATGGGACGAGATGGTGCCGAATCTGGAGGCGACGGACGCGCTGCCCGATCACGGAGAGGCGTGGCGAGCTGCATGGAAGGTCGTTCGATCCGCGCGGATCGAGCTCTCGATGCACTGCAGGGGCAAGCTCGTGCCCTGGGACCTGACTCGCGCGCTTTACCTCCGACACGGGGCTGTGATGGCGGTCTACACCTATCGGAACACCGGAAAGCAACCGCATCCGGCCTACTGGTGCGCCCATCCGCTGTTCCGCTACGAAACGGACATGGAGATCTCGGTGGATGTGCCGCGACCCGCCAACGGTCAAAGCGACAAGGTGTTCTTCCCGTCGGGATCGATCGATCGCGTCGGCCTTCGCTGGCGATCGGGTACGGCGGTCGCGGTGCGCTGGGATCCGACGTTGACGCCAGACGTGGCCATCTGGGTATGCAACGGCGACCTTGGCGGCTATCGCCAGATCGCTGTCGAGCCCGCCACGGCTGCGCCGATGCTGCCGGCCGGAAAAGCGTTGAGATGGTGGCTCGCAATCGAGCCTCTCTAAACTGAGCTGCAAATGCCCAAGCTCCTCGGCCTGCGCTGTCGTGAATGCGGCACGGAGTACGAGCTCCAGGCGACACACGTCTGTGAGATGTGTTTCGGCCCGCTCGACGCGGTGTATGACACCGCCGCGCTGAAGAAGGCGGTCAGCCGGCGCCGGATCGAGGACGGACCGAAATCGATGTGGCGGTATCGCGACCTGCTTCCGGTCGAGGACTCGGTCGAGGTCGTCACGCTGGGCGAGGGGTTCACGCCGCTGGTCAAGGCGGATCGCCTCGGCGCCGAGCTCGGCCTGCGCAACCTGTATCTGAAGAACGACAGCATGAACCCGACCAACTCCTTCAAGGACCGGGTGGTGTCGGTCGCGATCAGCTGGGCGAGGGCGCACGGGTTCGAGACCATCGCGTGCGCGTCCACGGGCAACCTCGCGAACGCGGTGGCGGCGTATGCGGCTCGCGCGGGTCTCGAGTGCTTCGTTTTCATCCCCGTCGACCTGGAGCCGGCCAAGGTCGCTGCGATCAGCGTCTTCGATCCGAATCTCGTCGCCGTCCGCGGCAACTACGACGAGGTGAACCGGCTCTGCAGCCAGCTCCTCGAGTCGACGCCATGGGCGTTCTGCAACATCAACATCAGGCCGTTTTACGCCGAGGGCTCGAAGACGCTGACGTTCGAGACGGCGGAGCAGCTGGGATGGAGGCTGCCGGACGAGATCGTCATCCCGATCGCCAGCGGGTGTCAGTTCGTGCGGCATCGCCAGGCGGTGCGCGAGATGCTCGAGTACGGACTGGTGCACGGTGATCGGGTGCCGGCGTTCACCGGGGCGCAGGCTCTTGGATGCGCCCCCGTCTACAACGCCTTCAAGTCCGACACGCCGGAGCGGGTGGTGCCGGTCAAGCCGGACACGATTGCGCGGTCGATCGCGATCGGCAATCCGTCCGACGGCCTTTACGTGAATCGCATCGCGCGCGAGACGGGCGGGGTGGTCGAGGCGGTGAGCGAATCGGAGATCGTGGAGGCGATGCGGCTGCTGGCCCGCACCGAGGGTATCTTCACCGAGACCGCCGGCGGGGTCACGATCGGCGTCCTGGCCAAGCTGGCGCGGGCAGGTCGTTGGAGGGGGGACGAGGTGGTGGTCGCATATGTCACAGGCCACGGGTTGAAGACGGCCGATGTGCTCGCTTCGGCCAACGGGCATGCGCATCGGGTGGAAATAGATCCGACGCTGAAGTCGTTTCGCGAGAAGGTGAACGTTTGATGGCACAGTTCCGCATCCCCGGTGCCCTGCGTCGGCTGTCCGACGGTCAGACCACCGTCGAGGTGGAGGCCGATGACCTGACCTCGGCCATCGACGCCCTCGATGCGCGGTATCCGGGCTTCAAGCAGCGGCTGCTCGATGAGAGGGGGGAGTTGAGGCCGTTCGTGAACGTGTACCTCAACGACGAGGACGTGCGGCTCGGGTCCGGGCTTCGCGCCAGGGTCGCCGACGGTGACGAGATCTCCATCGTTCCCGCCGTCGCCGGGGGTCTTCCCCGCTAGTCTCCCCCGCGTGCCGGGTTAGGTCTTCCCCGCCTGCCGGGTTGGCCTTCCCCGCTGGGCGGGGAAGTACCGGCCGAAGGCCGGGGATGGGGCCATGGTGAAAGGAGGGTCGGGCTCGGGCCAGGAGGCGCTCGATCGGGACCTGAGTGAACTTCTTTTGGGAAAGATTTACTGGATATCCGAACGGGCGTTTGGTACAATGTTCTCATGCCAGGCGAACTCGAGATGCTGGAACAGGCAGCCCGCCTTTTCGGCCGCCAGGCGGACGACCGGAGCGTAGATCCCCGCCGGCTGCGCTCGGTCATCGACCTGCTCGAAGGCAAGTTCGCCTCGGTGGTCAGGACGCTGACTCGGGAGGGCGACCTGCTCGGCCACTCCCCGGTCTCCTGGGTGGCGGAGAACTGCCGGATGTCTCCCAGCTCGGCCTCCGACCGCCTTTGCGTCGGCCGCGAGCTG
>DATEHQ010000009.1:0-24005 GCA_035279525.1 Candidatus Dormiibacterota bacterium | reverse complement strand
CCCTCCGCGAGGAAGGGTTCGCGAACGTCAGGATCAGGCCCGTCATATTCGGCCTCCCCATCTTCGTGCGCGGAACCATGCAGTATCCGATCGTCCCCGAGTTCGCCGAGCCCGCTTTCCTCAAGGCATTCGAGGCCGGGTGGAGCTGGGTCTCGGGCCGGAGCAAGGTGCTGCGCAAGGCGTCGCTGGTGCTCTCCGAGTCTTACGCGGTGTCCGGCAGGCGGACGTAAGCAAGACACGCATGCGCATCGCCCTTGTCTCGCGTGAGTTTCCACCGGCCTCGGGCTCTGGCGGGATCGGGACTTACACGGAGAAGACGGCGCACGCGCTGGCGGCGATGGGCCAGGACGTGCACGTCTTCACGGAGGGTGATCCGGGCGCGTCGCGAACGACGAGCGGCGGCGCGCACATACACGTCGTCCCGGAGATTCGCGCGCGACCGGATGAGCGCCGGGCCGTGCTCAGGGCGGTCGCGGTGTCGCGCGCGCTGCGCAAGACCGGTCCCTTCGATGTCGTGCAGGCGTGCGAGTGGGGCGCCGAGGCATTCGCCTATGCCCCGCGTCGCGCCGGATTGCTCATCACGCGTCTGGCCACGCCCGCATACGTCGTCAACCGCCTGAACGGCATGTCGGCCCGCGCCCGTCTGCGGACCGCGGTCGTCGGCAGGCTGGAGCGGCTGCAGGCGCGGTGGAGCGACCACGTGATCTCGCCGTCGCGGTCGCTCGCGGACATGGTCGGACGCGACTGGGGCCTCGATCCGCGACGAATGACGGTGGTCCCGACGGGCATCGAGATCCCGATCGCGGACCCTACGCGCATCCCGGCGTACCTGAGCGGAAAGCGCTTCGTCCTTTACTTCGGGCGGCTCGAGCGTCGCAAGGGCGTGAAAACGTGGATCGATGCCCTTCGCGACGTGCTCGACAACGATCCGGAGCTCTGGGCGGTCTTCGCCGGCCAGGACCTTGGTCTGGGCGGCACCCCTGTCCACGAGTACGCGCGTGACCTCCTCGGCCCGCGGATGGCTCGAGTCGTGTTCCTCCCCCGCCTCCCCCACTCCGAGCTCTTTCCGCTGATCTCCGCGTCGACCCTGGTCGCCATGCCGTCGGTCTGGGAGAGCCTGGCCAACGCGTGCCTCGAGGCGATGGCCCTGGGCAAGCCGGTGATCGCGACCAGCGGCTCGGGTTTCGGCGAGGTGATTCGCGACAGGGTGAACGGGTTCCTCGTCGGGCCTGAGGACAGCAACGCCCTGGCGCGGACCGCGATCGACGCTCTCGCCGACCCGATACGCCTTGCGCAGGTCGGGCAGGCGGCTGCGGCGAGGGCGAGCGATTTCGCGCTGGACAAGATGGCGGGCCGGCTTCTCGAGCTCTACGGACAGCTCATCGGACCGCGCCCGTCCCCAGCTGTGGCGAGGGCGTTGGGGTGAGCAACTTCTCCGAGGATCTGAAGCGCTGGGAGGACCGCGGTTTCGCGCCGGTCGACGGCTCGCCGTTGCCGATGACGTTGGGGTGGTTCCAGGTCATCAAGCTTCTCTGGCGCCACGCTGCGATCGGCGCCACCTTGATCTACCGCATCTCCAACTGGTGCAGCCGGCATGGTGTACGCGGCTTTCCTGTGCTGCTCGAGCGGCTCAACCTGAATCTCTTCGGAATTGAGATCGGTTCCAGCATCCCGATAGGGCCGGGCCTCTACATCCCTCACCCGGGTGGGACGGTGATCATGGCGTCGCGCATCGGCGCCAACTGCACCTTCATCCACTCCGTGACGGTGGGGATGCGGGACACCTGGGATTTTCCGGTCATCGGGGACGCGGTGCTCGTCGGCGCCGGCGCGCGCGTCCTCGGAAAGCTGACGCTGGGCGAGGGATGCCAGGTTGGGGCGAACGCGGTCGTGCTCGACGACGTACCCGCGCACGCGACCGCGGTAGGGGTCCCTGCACGCGTCGTCCGACCGCGCGGGCGCGCCGCCGTCTTCGCCGCGGTCCGACGCTAGTCGCGATGGGGTCGCATGCCGGCGGCGCGTTGATGCTCGTTTCGGCGAGGGCGGATTCGCAGCTGCGTGACAACGTGCACCGCGGCCTTCGGCCCGAGCCCGAGTACCTCCGGCTCGAGCGCGATTACGGAGTCGAGCTGCTCGACTGGTCGTCGCTGGGCCCGCGCGCGACCCATCGCTCGCCGCGGCTCGCGCTTCAGCAGGCCTGGAAGGCGATCGAGCGCGTCGACGGCCATGACGCCGTGCTCTCCGACGGCGAACACCTCGGCGTGCCGCTGGCGCTCGCGTTCAAAGCCCGCGGCGCCCGCGTCCGCCACGCGATGATCGGCCATCACCTCACGACCTCGAAGAAGCGCGTGCTGCTCGGCGCGGCGCGCGCAGCCCTCCACGATTCGCACGTCATCGTCCACTGCACCGAACAGATGGATCACGTCGAGCATCGCCTCCACGTGTCGCCCGAGCACACGCACCTGGTGCCGTACGGCATCGACCTCACCTTCTGGGCGCCGCTCGACGTTCCGGACGGTGGATACGTGATGTCTGCCGGCCGGGAGCATCGCGACTACAGGACGCTCGCCGAGGCTTGCGCCGGCGCGGTCGAGCGGGTATTCGTGGCGGGCAGCAGCCTGCACTCGGCAAGCGCCACGTGCCGCATGCCCGAGCAATGGCCGGCCGGCTTCGCGACGGGCGTCGTCGACTTCCTGACTCTTCGCGAGAGATACGCGGCCTGCTCGCTGTTCGTCCTTCCCCTGACGGCGACCGACTTCCAGGCGGGCGTCACCGCGCTGCTCGAGGCGATGGCGATGGGCAAAGCGGTCGTGGCCACGTCGAACCGCTCGGTGCGCGAAGTCGTGAAGGATGGGGAGACCGGCGTCCTCGTGCCTCCGGGCGATCCGGTGGCGATGCGCGAAGCGATCCTTCGCCTGCTCTCCGACGCTTCCGAGCGGCAGCGGCTTGGCCGCAACGCACGTGCGGCGGTCGAGCAAAGGCACGCTTTGTACGATTACGCGGCCAGACTCTACGCAGTGACTGAAGGAGCGGTCGCCACGGGCGTTTGCTGAACCAGGACCATCCTCAGCGGCCGCGCCTGCTGCTGTTGCTCGCCCCGGCCGACCATCCCCATCGCGACGCCGTTTGCTCCACGCTTGCGTGGCTAGCGCGCGACGAGGGTGTGCTCTTCGAGTGCTATCTCGCCGGCCAGGCGAGCGGCGCGCACTTCGGCGGCAACCATCCCGCATTTGTCCCGCTGGCCGACCTGCGTGGCGGCACTGTCGTAGGCGGACATCACCTCGAGCAGCTTGCCACGGTTCTGCTGCGCTTCTCGTGTCAGGTCGCGACGCTCGGTCAGGGTCCCTTCGATCAGTACCTGCGGGACACGGGCGTCGCGATTCGCGCCGCGTCGGCCAATGTGACGGATTTCTATCGCGAGGTCTTCGCCGGCGGCGACGCGCCGATGCCGCGCGAGCTGATCGTCGTCGGCGACGGCGGCCGGCCGCAGGAGGTTTCGCTGTCGCCATACGCGATGCCCGAGATCCTCGAACGTCGCGCGCTGGCGATCGCCGACGGCGATCCCGAGGCGCTGGGCTCGCTGGCCGAGGGGCGCACCGTCGTCGCCCTCTGGTGCTCACCCTCCGTCGCTCATGAGGTGATCGAGGTCCCGCCCGACCGCACTGTCTCCGTGCAGACGGCGTGGATGTCCGAGCGGCACGCAGCGACACGGCGTGGGTTCCTCCTCGGCGACCCCGAGCTCGCCGCGCGCTGGATTCCAACGGCCGCGCGCAACGGGTGGACTCCGGTGTTCGGAATCCCTCAGGCGGACGTCATCGACCGCCTCTCGCCGGCGCTCGAGCAGCAGGACGTGGTTTTCGGCCGACAACAGGACGACCGCGACTTCCTCCACCTGTCCAAGCTGGGCGTGGCCTTCCAGCTGATCGATCCCGGCCGTCCCGCGTACCCCGTGATCCGCGAGGCTGCGGTGACATGGCCACGGCGACCCGAGAGGGATGACTCGCCGCCGGACGCGCAGCTCGAGGCGTGGGCGCGCGAGGGCAGGGTGCTGTCATCGCTGCTCTTCTGGACGGGCATGGCACGCGAGCTCGAGAACCTCTACGCGCTGTCCGACGTGATCGCGCTCAGCGGCCTGCGATGCGGACTCATTCTGACCACCGAATCATTCGCAAACCTGTCGGGCTCCCCACTCAGCATGCTCAACGTGCCTCGCGAAGACGGTGGGCTGTTCCCGCTAGTCGAGCCACTGATCGCCAGCGCCGGAGTCGGAGCTGTGCTCGAATCGATAGCGCCGCGGGAGAGATTCGCGAAGCAGCTCGACAACGCGATGCGGCAGCTGCGACGCGTGCTCGGCGATGACGTACCACGAGGCTGGTGGCCGGTGCTCGATTGCGAGCTCGTGCCGAAGCGCACGTCACGGGTCGCCGCAAGGAGCGCCGCGCCTTTCGTCCGAATCCGCTACGAGCGCGCACGGCTCGGCGAGTCAAAGGGGGCCGTATCGGCGACGAGCTCGATGCGCGGCCGCATCCGCGCCGCTGTGCGCACCAGCCCGGCGCGACACCTCTTCGAGGCCGCGCGTCCCTTCGACCGATACCGGCCCGGCGCTCCGACGCGCTCGGTGCTGGAGGCGGTGCGCGACGCTGGTTTCACGTATGCGCTTACGAAGTCCGATGGTGGACGGCCGCCGACTACGGTGAGTGGAATCGATGGATTGACCGTGATCAATCACACGGTTGGACGCTGGGGCGGGTGGACACCATTTGTCACGGTCGACGGCATCGACGACCTCAAGCGCGCGGAGCGCGCATTGCTCGCGAGGCGCAAACCTGGATGGCTGATCGGCACCCTGGACGCGTGCCTCTGGGCATTCACCGGCCCGGTCTGGCAGCGCGGCCGCGAGCTGCGCGAGATGTGCGACCTAATGGCCACCGGCGGCGTCAACGGCAGGCTCGTCAACGTGACGCCCGAAACCGTCGCGCGATACGCGCGCGTGCTGGAGCTCTCACAGCAAATTCCCAGCGCCAACACGATGTAAGTCCCGCATGCATTACCCTGCTCGGCGTCAGATCGAGCAATAACGCTTCCGATCCGACGTTGGACCTGCGTACGCAGGCGACTGACGTCGTGTCGAATGCGTGAACCGAATCGAGAGGAGCGCCTAATGAGGAAACTCGCACGCTTCCTTGCGATTGGGGGCGTGGCCCTGATCGCATTCTCCGTCGACGGTGCATTTCCGGCTCAGGCCGTCGCCGCCCCATACCAGTTCATGACGGGGATGGGAAACCCAGCGTCACCCCAGCCCTGGGACAACGTGCATCAAGGCGGGTGGGACTTGCTCGTGCACACACGAGAACAGCTGCCTGACGAGAATGTGCAGCCCATGCAGGCCGAGCACGGCGCCACCTGCGCCGCACCTCCATCCACCCACCCCGTCACGACGGCCAAGGATTCGGTCTTCATCTGCCGCGACCACCTGATGACGGCGATCGCGGACGATGGATTCGGCTCGATCATGCTCACCCCGCCGCGGCTGGTCGACTTCAGCGCGGGCGCCACCATCGACTTCAACGTCAGCACGCTGCAGATGTCGCAGGGGACGTGGATCGAGATGTGGATCACGCCTTTCGGTGAGAACCTCGCGCTGCCTTCTGACAACGTGCCGCCCGACCTCTCGGGGCCGCCGAAGGATGCGATCCACATCGCCATCAACGAGCCGACCTCACCGGGCGTGTACGAGTTCAACAACTTCAACCAGAGCCAGGTCACGCCGACCGCGTGGCAGGCCTACTCGGACATCATCACGCCGAGCATTCAGTCGGCGGTCAACCGCACGCACTTCCAGGTGCAGCTGAGTCGCACTCACGTCAAGTACGGCGCGATCGGCGTCGGCGGAACAACGAACAACTTCACGTGGACCGACGGCGACCTCCCCGTTCCGCTGAGCTGGAGCCAGGGAGTGATCCAGCTCGAGGCGGCCTCTTACAACCCGACCAAGGCCGGCGACTGTGAAACCGCATACACGCGGCAGTTCAACATCCCGTGCACCCCGGATACCTGGCACTGGAGCAACTTCGCGATCAGCTCCGCGGTTCCGTTCACGATCGACCACGGCTCACCAGACTTTGTCGGTGGATCGAATGGCAACCAGGTCAGGTTTGAAGCTCCGTCGCCCGCGTCGGGTTTCCTGCGCTTCGTCGCTCGTGGAGCGACCGAGGTGAGCTACGACGGAGGAGCGACATGGCAAGGCGCGCAACGCGCGGCCGAATCGGTTGCGTACAACGACTGCCAGTTCGAGAACTACTGGATGCCGATGCCGTCCGGGTTGTCAGGTGTGTTGCTGCGCGGGTCGCCCGATTGCTACGGCCAGCCATGGACGGCGCGCGACGTGACGGTCTGGAGCCAGGTCGCGGGCTCCGTCCCGGCGACCATTCCGACTCCGTCTCCGTCTCCGACTCCGACACCGACGGTCAAGCCCAACCCGACTCCGACGCAGCTACAGCACACGCCCTGCACGATCGTTGTCAACGGACAGCCGGTGAACGGCTTCTGCTCGGGGACTTTCAGCACCACGTAGCCTGTCGACGCGCTGCTTGACAAGCGAGATCATCCAGCTGAAGTTGGCGTGAGCGTCGAAACGCGCCTCAGCGCGCCGTCGCGCCTCGATGCCCATGGCGAGGCGCAGCTCGCGCGACTCGATGAGTCGCTCCAGCGCACCGCCCAGCGAATCCTCGTCTCCAGCCGGGACGCAGAATCCACAGGTCCCGTGCTCGACGATCTCGGCAAGTCCACCCGTGTCGCTCGTGACTACTGGAAGGCCGGCCGCGAGTCCTTCCACCGCCGCGATCCCATACGGCTCGCTTCGGGACGGTAGACACACGACGTCGGAGCGCCAGAAGAGCCGGCGCAGCTGATCTGAACGAGGCGTCAGGTCCGAGTAGACGGCCACGCCAGGCTCGCGCAGGTTGCGGACCGCCGCATCGGCAGTGACCAGCGTGAGCTCGCAGCGTCCCCGACCGCGCTTGCGAAACCAGTCGAGCAACAGGTCGCCACCCTTGCGTTGGAAGTCGCCTCCGACGAACAGGACCTGCGGGAGCGGACTCTTGTCGACGGGTTCCCGGTGCCAAAGCGCAAGGTCCACGCCGAACGGGAGCACGTGCACGTTCAGCGGGTCGACGCCGTAGTCGTCCATCAGCGAGCGAGCCATCCACTCCGACGCCGGAAAGTGAAGCGAGGTCGATCGCAGCACCCGCCGATTGAGGGCGTGCTTGGAGCGCGCCAGCGGTCCGAATCCGTCCGCCACCTGACCGGCAAAGTGCCCGGCCTCGCGGTCGTACTGGCGCGGCGTGAGGTCGGCCATGATCGCGGTCACCGCTCGCCCCGTCCACGGTGCGGCCATTACCGCCAGCCAGGTCGCGTTGAACAGCAGGGCGTCATAACGATTCCGCCTCAGGTGCCTTGCCACAGCGGCGGCCGCGCGCAGCCCACCCCGATGCCGGGCCGAGAGACCGGGCACTAGCTCGACCCACCCACCCTCGTCGCCGTACGTGATCGGGATCCACGAGACATCGAGCTCCGAATCGCTCTCGAGAACCGAGCTCAGGGTCTCGTTCATCGAAGTCCAGCCCAGCACGCTCTGGGCGACCAGCCCGAGCCGATATGTTCGGGTCACTGCGCGGCGCTTACGCGAAGCGAGGCGAACACCCGAAGCCTCGTGTCGACCGGAAGGCGGAGCGACGAGAAGCCGACACTCAGGAAAGCCGCGAGGCTTCTCGCACCGAGCGGCCGCTTGCCTTTGACGAGGTGCACGACGACGTTGCGACTGAGGTTCGCGCCCTCCTGCAGGAAGAGGCGAGCCGCGTACGGATCGCCGCAGCGCGCGTGCTTCATGTACATCGCCGCGATGCCCCCCATGTATCCCGAGACAAGTCGCGATGCCTCGCTGTTGGAACGGAAGCCGTGGTGAACGACCTTGGGTCCCTCCGCGTGCAGAACCCGGTAGCCGGCCCGCACGGCGCGGTAGGCGAAGTCCGTGTCTTCCGCCGCTGCGAGGCGACGGCCGCTCCCAAGCGACTCGTCGAATCCTCCGATCGCCTGCCACACCTCGCGGCGCAACGCCATGTTGGCGCCCATGCCGACCGAGCCGATCCCCTGCTTGAAGAGCTCGCGGCCATACATGCCGGGAACGAGGTCGAAGCCGGGGACGAATCCCTGGGCCGGGTCGTGCTCGGCGCGCGCAACCTCGCCGAATGCGACGCCCGGCGAGACGTCGCGCGTGAATGCCGCCTGCCACTGCGCTCCCCAGTCGGGCGCAACCTCGCAGTCGTCGTCCGTGAAGACGATCACGCGGTTTCGGGCGCGTGAGGCACCTTCGTTGCGCGCGGCCGAGAGACCTCTGCGCAGGCACCTCAAGTATCGGACCGCGGCCTCGTCGAACTCTGCGACGATCGCCCGGACCGCGTCGTCTTCGCCCTGATCGACGACGATGAGCTCCGAGCCGGCCGGCAGCGCCTTCATCACGCTCGCCACGGCCGTCTTCAGCGACCGAGGCCGGTCGCGCGTGCAGATGACGACACTCAGCTCGGGCGCGGACTCGAATGCGCGAGGCGCACCGCGAGTCGCAAGCGCATGGCCGACTATGGCCGGCGCGGCCCACTGGCTGGAGCTGATGATCGACCGGGCGGCGGCGCGGCTTCCCAGCTCGTCGGCCACGCCGTACCAGTAGTGGAGGTTGAACGTTGCGCTACACGCGAGGCGAGCGAGCCTGCGCAGGCGCAGACGGAAGGCCCCGTTGACGATCGCCCGTGACATTGCGGACGCGGTGAGGCTGCGTATCCAACCGAACCGCAAGCCCGCACGCACGGTGAGGCGCGTCAGAGCGTGGCGCTGATGGAACTCGGCCGCGACGGATTCGAGAAGGTCGCGCCGGTTCTTGCGATGCCCGATGGCGACGTCGTTGCGTCCGTACTGGTTGGCGACCTTGAGCCAGCTCGCGTACGAACGCTCGGCGATGTGGGTGCCCGCGGCCGCGCGGTGAAACGCGAACGCAAGCCCGAGTCGCTGCATCCGGTAGGCGAGCTCCACGTCCTCCGAACGGCGGAAGCTCGGATCGAATCCCCCGGCCGCGAGCACGTGCTCCCGTCGAACTGATGCGTTCCCCGTATAGAACTGGCGCGGCGTCACGTTCCACTCCCCTGTTTCGACGCACCTGTACTGCTTCTCGAGGATCTCGGTCTCCCAGTAGACCCATGGCGATGTCGGGTCCGCAGCGGGAAGCATCGGCCCGATGACCACCAGGTCGTTGCGGCCTTCGTGGGCCCGGACGTGCTCGGCGATGAAGTCCTCTCCGGGCACGACGTCGTCGTCGAGAAAGACGATCAGGGCCGCGCGCGCGTTGTCGACTCCGAGGTTACGGGCCGCGGCCGGTCCCGCGTTGGGCTGTTCGAGGACGCGAAGCAGGAAAGGAAACGGGGTGGCGCGCAGACGCGAAACAGTCTCATCGGTGCTTCCGTCGGAGACGACGATGACCTCGAACGAGTCGGGGCAAGACTGCGAGCGCAGCGCTTCGAGCACCTTCATCAGGGACTCGCACCGGTTGAAGGTGGGAATGATGACGCTGCATCGCGGCGAGATCGCGCCGGTCACGCGACAGCCTCCTCGGTCTGAGCGCGGTTGAACAACCGCCGGGCCACGCTCTGCGCCATCGCGAACTCGTCGGCGCTGGGGATGCGCAGGAGCAGCGCAAGACCGCCGAAGACGACGGTGCCCGCGACGACCTGGACCACCAGGCCGGCCGGCGCCAGCTGCCACACGATCAAGCCCATGAGCGTCGCCGCGAGGACCGCGTTCAGCAGCCGCGTCAGAGTGACGGCGCCGAGGCTTCGCCGCATGAGGAAGAGCGCGGCGACGGACATGAGGATCTCGGTCAGCAGCAGGCTGATCGACGCGCCGATCGCGCCATCGGCCCAGCGGGCCTGGAAGAACGGGATCAGCACGAGGTTGGTCGCCAGGTTGACCACCGTCGCGACCGCCATGATCTTGGTCCAGGTCAGCTGCCGGTTGCTGGCGTTCAGACCCTGGCTCGCGACGATGTTCAGGTAGGTGAACGGGAGCAGCAGGCCGAGGATGGCAAGGATTCCCGCCGACTCGCGGAACTGCGGTCCGTAGATCAGGGCGATCAGGGGATGCGAGATCGCGATCATGCCCGCGGCGATGGGCAGGCTGAGTATCACCGTCCAGTTCAGCACTCGCGCGAGCGCGACGCGGAACTGCTCATGGCCCTGACCGAACGCCGCGACCAGCCTCGGAAACCACGCGGTCGAGAGCACCGCGGGGATGAAGAGCAGCGCTGCGAAAAGTTTGGTCGCGGTGCCGTACCAGCCGACCACGGCCTCTGAGGTCATCATGCCCAACATCACGGAGTCGATCCAGATGTAGGCGGTGAGGAACAGGCTCGTCGCCCAGAACGGCAGCCCGCCCCTGATCAGCGTGATGAGCTCGTGCCGCGCGGCCTGCCACGTGACGACGAAATGGGCGCGAGACCAGCGCAGCACGAACACGAAGACGACGACCGAGATCGACAGGCTCAGGCCCATGATCGCGACCACGCCGTGCCCCGTGACGACGAGCGCGATGCTCGCGATCGTCATCAGGGTCTTGCTGAAGACGTCGGCATACGCGAGGTACTCCATCCGCTCGATACCCTGGAACGCCGCCTGGATCACGCCTGTGGCGAGCGACACCTGCATCGCCGCCGTGGCGAGGATGAGGACCAGGATCTGGGTCGTGTCGAAATGAGTCGCCGCGATGTAGGCGAAAACCAGTATCCAGCCGATCGGGATCGCGGCAACGCGCAGCAGAATTCCGCCGGCCAGCAGTGCCGGGGCACGCGAGTGGTCGCGGGCGATGTTCCTCGTGATCAGCACGCCGGTGCCGAGCTCACAGAGGACGCTGACGATCGCGACCGCCGACCACGCGATCGTGAGCTGACCCATGCCGGCCGGCCCGAGCGACCGCGGCACGACGAGCGTCCAGACCGCGGTCAGCACCCACGTGGCAAGCTGGCCGCCGGCGAGGTAGGCGAGATTGCGCAGGAGCGGGGACCCACCCGCTTCGCCGCGCTCCCCAAGGCGGAGCCGGAACCTACGCGCTAGCGCGGTGCTGAGTGCCACGCCGTGGAGCTGACCGCCGACCGATGCAGCTCGCGCCTGAGCCTCGTCCGGGATTCGTTTGACCTGGCAAATCTTTCGATCCGGATCCGGCTCAGGTCGAGCTTCATCGACAACGCGAATGCCACCGCGGTTGGTCGGTCGGCGGCGACGATCAGGGCAGACCGGCGAGCCTGGCGGCGCTCGAGCCACCAGCGGACCGAGCCCTTCCGAGGCACGCGAGCTCCCGGCTCAATGACCGTCACGAGCCGCGTCGCCACGCCGCCGCCGACCAGCGCCGCCGGCCCCCCGGACAGGGTCGCCCACACCTCATCCCCCACCCGGCTGAGGCGGTCGCGTTCTCGCAGCGCGAACAAGATCATCGCGGGCGTTCCCATGCGAGCCGCAGTCTAGGAGCACCTGCTCGGGGGATAAATGGGAAGATCCGATGGCTCGGGCAAGCCGCCACGAGGCCCTCGGGACAGGCGCCCACCGGTGCCCGGGACACCCCCGACTCACATCGCGAGCCGCGTCGCGGCGCCGCCTTAGGGCCCCATTTACCCACGATGGACGCGTACCTAGATTGGATCTCCTGCCGTGACGACTCAGCCCGCCCGCCGCAGCCTCCCCTTCGGCCTGCTCGCCGCCGTCCTTGCCGGCGCCGTGCTCACGGTGGCGGCCGGCGGGTACCTCGCCGAAACACACCCCCACTTCGTCGCCAGGGTGGAGCACAAGCTGCGGACTCTGTTCGCCGCCTCGGAGGCCGCGCCTCTGCCGGCTCCCGGCGACGTGCAGCTGCTGATCGA
This sequence comes from Candidatus Dormiibacterota bacterium, assembly GCA_035279525.1. GTDB lineage: Bacteria > Chloroflexota > Dormibacteria > Dormibacterales > Dormibacteraceae > DATEHQ01. The sequence continues at coordinate 12,055 of DATEHQ010000009.1, read as the reverse complement.
CGACGGCGCGGCCGGCACACCGATAAGCCCTTACATCTACGGCGTCGCCTTCGCCGACACGGCCGTGCTGCAAGAGCTCGGAGCGACCGTGGACCGCTGGGGCGGCAACACTTCAAGCCAGTACAACTGGGTGGCCGGCGACGCATGGGCGGCGGGCCGCGACTGGGAGTTCCGCAACACTTCGACCGACTTCTCGAGCGCGGACCAGTTCGTCAGCCACGCCGGGGCCGGCGCCGCCTCGCCCCTCCTGACCGTGCCCACGATCGGCTACGTCGCGCGGAACGGCGACAACCAGGTCCAATCGGTTGCCGTGCCCCCGCAGGGTGGCCCGGCCATCAACTCCCGCGGCGCCATCGCGGGATATGACCCGTCGCACAACCGGTCGGTGACGAGCATCCCGTCGTTCGCGACCAAAGGCTCGGCCTTCGCCGACCCTCCGAACGCCGGCGCCGACGCCGTCTACCAGGACGAGTGGATTCACCACCTGGTCGATCGGTTCGGACCGAATGGGGTGAGGTTCTTCACGATGGACAACGAGCCCGACCTGTGGTCGTACAACCACACCGACATCCACCCGGCGCGGATGAGCTACCAGTCGATGCTCGACATGTTCGAGCTGTACAGCCTGGCGGTGAAAAACGCCGACCCCGGCGCTCTGGTCCTCGGGCCCGACGTAAGCGGATGGACCAGCTACTTCTACTCGGACCTCGATCGCGGCAACGACAACTACGCGACTCACGCCGACCACACCGCACACGGCAACCAGGACTTCCTCCCCTGGTGGCTGGCCCAGGTCGCGAGCCAGGACAGGACGCATGGCTCGCGGTCGCTCGACATGCTCGACGTTCATTACTACCCGCAGGGCGACAACATCTACTCGGATTCGGCCGACCCGGCGACGCAGGCCCTGCGCATCCGCTCGACGCGAAGCCTGTGGGATCCCACTTACACCGACGAGTCGTGGATCGGCAAGCCGGTCATGCTGATCCCGCGCCTGAAGAGCTGGATCAAGCAGAGCTACCCGGGCACCGGGCTCGCGATCACCGAGTACAACTGGGGCGGCGAGCACGACGCCAGCGGCGCGGTGGCGCTGGCCCTGGCGCTCGGCACCTTCGGTAGGGAGGGCGTCGATCTCGCGACGTACTGGACGTACCCGCCGCCGAACAGCCCGGCGGGAGCCGCGTTTCGCCTCTTCCGCAACTACGACGGCAACGGCGGCCACTTTGGCGACATCGAGCTGCCGGCGACCTCGACGAGCAGCGGCGTGGCGGTATTCGCGGCGCGGCACTCGGACACCAGGACGGTGGACGTGATGGTGATAAACGAGTCGGCCGCAGGGCCGGCGTCGGTGCAGCTGAAGCTGAGTTCGGGAGCCGCGCGCGTCGCGGACGAGTTCGAAGTCGTCGCGGGCACGCGCACCATCGCCCACTCCACGGTCAACATCGGAGGCGGCATCACCGTCCCGGCGATGTCGATGGCGATGCTGAGAATCCCCGCCGCCTGATGCAGCGCTTCGTCTTCGTGCTCGAGCAGACACTGGGCCACGTCGCGCACTCGCGCAACCTGACGCGCGCCCTGGGCCGGCGCACGGACATCGAGGCCACCGTGATTCCCGTGCCATTCCCGCCAAGCGATCGACTGCAGACCCTGCCCGGCCTTCGCAACTGGTCGTTGCGCGCAAGCCGGGTCGCCCGCGCCGGTCTCGGGCGCAGGCTTGCGCAGGGTCCGGTCGACGCGGTGTTCATCCATACGCAGGTCGCCGCGTTCCTCGCGTCGAGGATCATGCACCGTGTCCCCACCGTCGTATCCCTCGACGCGACCCCGGTCAACTTCGACGCCGTGGGCGAGGCCTACGGGCATGCGCGGCAACCATGGCTCGTCGAGTCGGTCAAGCGCTCCGTCACGCGACATGCGCTGATGCCCGCCGCGGCCCTGGTCACGTGGTGCGACTGGGCCAAACGCTCGCTCGTCGACGACTACGGATTCCCCGCGGGCCGCATCCACACCATCCACCCGGGGGTGGACCTGGACCTCTTCGTCCCGCCGTCGGGGACCAGGCGAAGCGGGCCGATCCGCCTGCTCTTCGTGGGCGGGGACTTCGCGAGAAAGGGTGGCCCGGAGCTGCTCGAAGCGCTTGCCGAGCTGCGTGGCGAGGTCGAGGCGGACATCGTGACTCCCCAGCAGCCGACCGCGCCGGCCGGCGCACGATTCCGGCACCACGCCGGACTCCAGCCCCAGTCGCCGGCCCTTCTCGAGCTCTATCGCAACGCGGACGTCTTCGTCCTGCCGGCTCGGGGGGACTGCTTTCCACAGGCGATCGCCGAGGCGATGGCCTGCGGGCTGCCGGTCATCTCGAGCGCGGTGGGCGCGATCGACGAGATGATCCACGACGGCGCGAACGGATTCCTGGTTCGCCCGGGCTCGACCACTGACCTGGTGCGCGCGGTCCGCACCCTGGCGGGGGATCCCTCGCTGCGGCGCCGCATGGGCGAGGCCGGACAAAGGCTGGCGCGCAGCCGCCACGACGCGATCGCCAACGCCAACCGGATCTTCGACCTGTTGTCCGCGGTCGCCACCGGCGAACGCGCGACGGATCCGAGGCGGTCGGCCGTACCGTCTAAGGCGTGACCTTGCGGCGGACGACGTCCGCCAGGAACACGACGTTTCCGACCAGGTAGCGGCGAGCGAGCCGGCGCGGCTCCTGGATCAGGCGGAAGACCCACTCGATCCCCAGCGCTCGCATCCACCGCGGCGCGCGCGGGTGGACGCCGGCGGTGAAGTCGATGAGGCCGCCCACCGCGAGGCCCAGGCCGACCGGCAGCCGATCCCAGTGACGGTCGAGCCAGGACTCCTGCAGGGGCACGCCCTGACCGACGAGCAGGATGTCGGGCCGAACCCGATCGAGCTCGGCGAGCACCTCGCGCTCGGACGCGGCATCGAGGTACCCGTGCGCGTGACCGGCCACCTTGAGGCCGGGGTTGCGTTCGGCGAGTCGCTTCGCCGCCTCCGCGGCCACGCCAGGCCGTCCGCCCAGCACGAATACCGAGCGGGCGTCTTGGGCGACGCGGCGCAGCAGGAGCGGCACCAGGTCCGTGCCGTTCAGGTTGCGGCGGAGCTCGACACCGAGCACGCGGGCGGCCATCAGCACGCCGCTGCCGTCCGGCAGGACGATCTCCGCGCGCTCGAGGCAAGCGCGGTAGTGGGCGTCGGACCTGGCCACGTTGAAGCAGTGCGCATTGACGAAGAAGACCCTCGTCCGCTGCGCGCGGTCAAGGCGAAAAGCCAGCTCCTCGACAACCTCGGCCAGCTCGAACGACTCGACCCGTGTGCCCATCAAAAGCACGCTCGCGCTCACGCCGATTCCCCCTTGCGCAGCGACCGCTGCCAACGATTGGGGTCGAAGCCGCGGAACAGGAGTCGCGCGTAAACACGGAGCTTCCACCAGACAAACCCGGGCACGGACCGGAGCGCCGCGATGCTTCCGGGGGGCGCCCCTGCCGCGCGCAGGCCGACCGACACATGCACGACGGCCAGCGCCGCGGCGGTCGCCCAGGGCAGGACTTCGACCGGGCTGAGCCCAACCGCCATCACGGCCGCGGCCGCGATGACGAGACCGGCTCCCGTGACCATCGCCATCACGGCGATCGGCGGGACGGCGAGATCGAGGAATGCGTCGAGCAGCGACGCGTCGGGGTGGCGGAGCAGCCGCGTGAGCAGTTCGGGGCCGAGCCGTCGGAGCACGTACCACCGGCCGCCCTCCCAGCGCTCGCGCTGCACCGCGCCGGCCGAGTACCCGATCGGCATCGGTCCCCGGACGCCGGCCGGAACGAAAACCGGTCGCACGCCGGCGAGCCTGGTCTCGATGCCGAACTCGAGGTCCTCGGCGGGCGAGTAGGCAGTCCAGGGCCGGACGTCGACCAGTGAGCGGCTCAGCATCATGCCGTTCCCGAGCAGCGCGGCAGGAAGGCCAAGGGTGGCGCGGCCCATGTTTCGGGTCCGGTTGAAAACGAGGATGGCCAGCGCGCGCAGGCGGTCGCCCGAGGTCGCGTCGGGTTCCTCGAGCACGGTGTAGTCGGCCTGGGCCACCTGGTGCCCGGCGCGCAGCGCGCGCGCGAGGCCCTCGAGCAGGTCAGGCTCGGCGATCGAGTCCGCGTCCACTATGACGAAGGCGTCGGCCGGCGCTGCCTCACGGATCAGCCCGTCCATCGCCCACCTCAGCGCGCGGCCCTTTCCGCGAAGCACGTCGTCATGGCGGACCATCACCTCCGCCCCTGCCGCGACAGCTTCGGCCTGCGTCGAGTCTGTGCAGTTGTCCGCGATGACCACGATCCGTCGCCGCTCGGCCGGATAGCGCTGCGCGACAAGTGACCGCACGCACTCGCCCACCGCGGAGGCCTCGTTGTGCGCGGGAATCAGGACCACGAGGCTGGGCGCGTCCGCCGGTGGATCCGCGACCGGCCGGCTGTAGCGGAGCGCAGCCAGAGAAAGGAATGCGAGGTACGCCCATCCCGCCAGGACCGGTCCGGCGGCCACCGCCAGGGCGATTCCCACCAGCGTCTGCATCACGGGCGAAGCTCTGGCGCGCCCGGCGCCGGCGGTTGCTCCAGAGGGTCCACCTTCGGCATTCGGTTCAGCAGCCCGAGCAACGCCCCGAAGATGATCAGGTTGCGGTAGCTGTCCAGCTGCAGGTCCGAGTAGCCGACGACGATCTCGGCCACGATCGCCGCCACCGTGAAAGCCGCCACCGCGCTGAGCAGCCGGTCCTTGCGGACCGCCAGCTGGCGAGTCGCCTGGAGGATGGCCATGCCGACCAGGCCCCAAAAGGCCGCCCAGCCGACGGCGCCCATGCGCATGCCGATCCACAGGAGCGTGTTGTGCGGGATGTAGTTCCAGAGCGGGTAGATGTACGAGATGTCGGCCATCGGGAAGACCACCAGCATCGGGATCCCGAAGCCGATGCCGACCAATGGGCTCGTCTGGAACGTGGTCCTGATGTTCGCGTCCTCGGCGACCCTGTAGATGTTGGACAGGTGGTCGCGCTGGTCGGGCTCGAACATCGAGCGGATCGGCCGCACCAGCTCGCCGGTGAGCCCATAGGTGTGGTTCCAGAACACGAACAGGTAGCCGCCGGCGCCGAGCGCTGCCACGATGCTGACGGCTATCCACGTTCCGCGGCGCGCCGTGTCAAAACGTATGGCGAGGACCAGCAGGACCACCAGGCCGCCCATGAGCGCCAGGTCGGCGGCACGCCGGCTGTTGACGATCATCGCCAGGAGTGACATGCCGGAAAAGCCGAGCAAAAGGAACAGCACACGCCTCGACATGCCGCGTCCCCAGATGAACGCCGCCGCGGACCCAAGGATGAAGAGCGCGAAGAAGTACGACTCTTCGTGCGCCATGATCGCCTCGTACCCGCTTGCGCTGCCGTGCAGCGTGACGAAGTAGCGGAACAGCGCGATGCAGATCTTCAGTGCGACCGAGGCGAAGAAGACGATCACCAGGTTTCGGATGTGCACCCGCTGAGTGACCAGGTTCGCCGTCAGCATGAACACGACGAATCCGTAAGCAAGCGGCCGCACCTCCCACAGCGACTTGCCGAGGTCGGCCCGGCTCAAGACGCCGTGGAATTCCGCGCCCACGACGACCAACGCGAAAACGACGTACGCGGCGACGAGGGGCCCGCCTTGCAAGCTGAACGTGCGCCGCGATATGCCGGCCGCGATCCAGATCGCAACGACGCCGAACATCACGATCTCGGCCGGCGTCACCGACACCCCACTGAGGCCCGACGAGTTGGCGTTGTTGAGGTTGAGGAAGAACGGAACCCGATCGGTCAGTGAGTCTGCGAAGTGGAGAGGGAAGATCTCGAAGATCAAGGTCGCCCCGACGAGCAGGTACACGCCGCGGACCGGTTGCTTCCAGATCCAGTTGACCACCAGCAGCGCAGGCGGCACCAGCGCCAGGGCGGCGAGCGTCGGATAGAGGGTCAACCCAAGCCCGATCGCAACCAGGACCCCGAGCAGCCCGACGAAGATCAGGCCTCCGGACGGTCGGCCCTCGTGCTCGAACGCGTAGTCCGCGCTGCTCACTGAAGGTACTCGTAGATCGACGCGGCAACCGCCGCGATGACGATGAGGGTGTAGGCGCCGCGACTCGGCTTGCGACCGGCGATGCCGAGCAAGAGGATCAGGCCCAGGACGGCGAAGAAGGCCACTTCCTCTTCCTTAAAGCAGCCTGCGCAGCCACCCCGGAGTGCGGTACTCGGTGCTGTTGAGGACGATGCCGCTCAGCCGCTCGCGTCCGAGTAAGAACGACACCTTCTCCAGGTCGTCGACCAGCGTCACGCCGTAGCGGGCGACGAGCACGATCTGCTCCGCGAGCTTGGACGCCAGCGAGCCGTAGGCAATGTCCAGGATCGGCGGGAGGTCGATCACGATGTTCGCAAAGCGCGGCTGAAGCTCGCCCATCAGCCGGCTCTCGCTCAGCTGGTAGAAAAGTCGCGCGGGGTCCTCCGGCCGGGCGCCCGCCGGGATCACGAAGAGGTTGGGCAGTGGCGCGGCACGAAGGACGCGAAGGCGCGCCTCGCCATCGAGCCACTCGCTGAGCCCAGGCGTCGGCGCGAATCCGAAGTACTGGTCGAACGACGCATGTTCGAGGTCGCACTCGACCAGGACGGTCGGTTCGCGAGTGTCGGCGGCGATGGCGGTGGCCATGCCGATCGCTATCGAGGTCTTACCCTCGCCGTAGAGCGCGCTGGTGATGCCAATCTGTCGCGGTCCGGCGGACTGGTCGTGTGCCATCCGGAGGTAGGCCTGGCGGCAGCGATCGATGAACCGCGGCGGCAGGACGACCGGCTGAGCGACCTCGTCGGCGCGGGTTACGTAGCCGGGCAGCGAGTTGCGCGGGCTGAGGGCCGTGTCGAGCGACTCAGACGCGTCGGGCAGCTGCTTCGCCGGCCCGGTCTCGGGATACACCCGCACTAGAACATCTCCTTCGCGGTCAGCAAAGGCACGGTAGCCAGAACCGGAACGTTGAGCCTGCTCACGATCTCGCGCGTGTCGCGCGCGGTCTTGTCGGTCCAGACCAGCAGGACGAGGTACACGGCCGCGACGCCAAGAGCCGCGACCCAGACCAACGCCGCCCGGCGAACGCTGGCGCCATCACCGAGAAACCCGCCGGAGGTGATCCGCGGCTGGTCCACCACCTGCGTATTCGTCTTGATGAAGCTGTCGGCCGCCGCGAAGGTGAACTGGGCCGAGGCCACCTGGTTCTGCAGCTGCGACACCTTCTCGCGGGCCTGGCTGACCGCCGAGACCAGCTTGTCCAGCTCAGGGTTGCCCGAGATGGTGCCGGAGTCCGGCACCGCCGTCGTCGGATGCGTGTTCTTGTAACTCTCGAGCGCGGCCTCCGCGGAGTCGCTCCGCTGCTGGGCGCTCACGAGCTGGCTTTGCAAGAACGAGGTGGAAAGCTGTTCCTGGTTCTTGAGCGCCTGGACCAGGAGGTCCTGGAACACCGTGATGGTCGCGCTCAGGACGCTGGCACAGTAGGCCGCCTTGTCGCACGAGAAAGTCATCGACACGAGGTGCGAACCGATCGGCGTCACATGCAGGTTCCTGGGGATCGAGTAGATCAACTTGTCGCGCTCGGTCGCGTCGGCGACGCCGTTCTGCTTGAGCTCGACGCCGACCGCATCCAGGAACGCTTTGGTCTGCAGGTACTGCCCGAGGTCGTCGGTCTCGTTCTGCGCCGGCGTCAGGTACTGGTTCCAACCAGGGACGCTGTTCGTGCCGATCACGTTGACGTCGGATCCTATGTAGGTCGGGTCCTGGACCCAGATGTTGGTGGTCGCCTGGTAGGTGCGGAAGTAGATGAGAGTGGCGATGCTCACCGGCCCGGGCAAGAGGACGAGGATCACGACGAAGCGGATCCAGTTCCGGAACAGCATTTCGAGGTATCGACCCAACTTGATTCCTTTGTGAGAAGTAGTCCGGACGCGTCAGGCGGCCGCGCCAGATCGGCGCGAGGCGATGATTGCCCATGCTATGGCTCCATCCCGGGTCACACATGAGGCGGGAGTCCTGAAGTCCGGCGGGACAGGTCGCACCTGTTGCCAAGTGCCCGGGCCGGGCAGAATAGCGCCCTATGCGGGTTGGGTTTGGGGCGTTGGCCCGCTGCCTGGTTTGCGCCCTCGTTCTCCTAATCGTGGCCGCCGGCTGCGGCCGCGCGGCCGCCAAGCAGAGCGCACCCAATGCAGCCACTCCGGTGGCGCAGCTGAGCCCCGGCCCGACCAACTCGAGCTCGCCAGGGAGCTCGGGTAGCGGAGCCTCGCCAAAGCCGGGCCAGCCCAGCGCTTCACCGTCCCACGGGTCGAGCCCGCCGGCGGGCGGAGGTACCCCGTCGAGCTCACCCAGCAACACGGCGCCGGCTACGCCGCCCCCTGCCAGCCCCTCCCCCACCCCTGCCGGTACGGTCCGGAGCGGCGGCATCAACGCCGAGCCGGCCATGCGGCCGTGGCGCTACGCCGGACCCAACCCGGACGGATGGTGGTGCGTGGCGCCCAACTGCTACCAGAACGCCAATCCGATGACGACTGTCGACGCCGAGCTGGCTGCCGCCCACGCCCTCAACGTCGCCGACGTGCGGCTCGAGTTTCCGTGGCCCCTCATCGAGCCCACTCGAGGCGGCTTCGACTGGACGCGGGCCGACGCGATCGTCTCCGCGGCGAGGTCGCACGGAGTTGTGCTGCAGCCGGTCCTCGTCTACACGCCGTCGTGGGCGGCGGCCAGCGCAACCTCAGCGCCGGCGCCGGCGGACTGGTCGGCGTTCGTGACCGCGTTCATGCAGCACTACGGATCGACGTTCCCGGTGATCGAGATGTGGAACGAGCCCGACTCGGGCCAAGCGGCGCACTACTGGAGCGCAGGCGACCAGGCCTACGTCACAGACATCCTGATCCCCGGTTACGCCGCGGTCAAAGCTGTCAGCCCTGGGGTGCTGGTCGAGATGGGAGCGCCGAGCTGCGCCACTTGCGGTTTCCTCGACTCGATCTACCAGGACGGCGGGGGCAACAGCTTCGACATCGCCTCCTATCACGACTATGGGTCTGACCCGGTGGCTGCGGCCCTCTTCACCCACAACACCCTCCTCAGCCACGGTCAGGGCGGCAAACCCATATGGCTCGGCGAGTACGGGGTGCAGGAGAACTCGGTCTCAGACCCGCAGCAGCAGGCGCTCGTCACCGCCGGTCTGACCGAAGCCGGGTACCCGGCGATGGCCCAGTTCTACAACCTGCGCGACGACAACTCGATGACGTGCTGCCCAGGGGCGGTGGCGGTGGCGGCTTATTGGGGACTGGTCCAACATGACGACGCCACCCGGAAGACGGGGTTCGGAGTGATGCAGGGCCTGCTCGGAGGGTCCGGCTAGGTCTTCGCTAGTACGCGCCCCGCATCGTGAGCACGGCGGCCGCGGTGCGGAAGAGGATCCGAAGGTCCAGGCCCAGCGACAGGTTGCGGACGTACTCGCGATCCAGCTCCATCCACTCGTCGAAGCCGATCGTCGATCGGCCGCTGACCTGCCAGAGGCACGTGAGGCCCGGCTTCACCGTCAGCCTGACCGCGTCGCTGGGGCGGTACTGCTCCACCTCTCGCGGCAGGGGCGGCCGTGGGCCCACCAGGCTCATGTCTCCCTTGAGCACATTGAGGAGCTGCGGCAGCTCGTCGAGGCTGGTGCGCCTCAGGATGAGGCCGATGCGGGTGACTCGCGGGTCGGTGCGCATCTTGAAGACCGGCCCCGTGACCTCGTTGCTCGACTGCAGCTCGGTAAGCCGGGCTTCCGCGTCGACGTACATGGATCGGAACTTGTAGAAGCTGAATCTCCGCCCGCGAAGGCCCACCCTCTGCTGGACGAAGATCGCCGGCCCTGCCGAGTCGAAGCGGATGGCCAGGACGATCGCCAGCCACAGCGGCGCGGTGGCAACCAGCACGATCGCGGCGAGGACGATGTCGAGCAGCCGCTTGCCCGTGGCTTCGTAAGGAAAGAAAGTCCGATCAACGCGCGGAATCGCAAACGCTGATTCGCGGCGGCCAAGCCTCTGTGCACGCAGCATCCCTTCAGGTTGGCAAGCTACCTGCCCGGCGATCTCGTTTGAATGGGCATTTCGATCCGGCGGGCCCGTCGCGCATTTGGCACGCGAGTCAACTGTCCCGGCCCGACTAGGACGCTATGGCCTGCGCCCCGCGGCGACGAGTGCCGCCATCACCAGGACTCCGATGAGCGTTCCGACCAACACGCCGGCGAGGAACTGCCACATCGGCGTCGGTCAGCGGGTCCTGATCAGAACGCTCGCCAGGCGCTGCAGGTCGGCCGGCTCCATGTCGGTGAAGCGGAGGCCGACGTCGAACCTCGCGGGCGCCCCCGCGCCCAGCTCCGCCCGCCAGACCACGGTCGCCCAGCACCGAACCCAGGACTCGTCCGGCATCTGGACGTCGAGGTCGAGCCGGCTCCCAAGGGCGTAGTCCTCGTCCGTGTAGACGCGCATGCCGCCAAGGCTGATGTCTTGCGTGTTCCGGCGGTGGTGAAACAAGGCCGAGCCGGCCGGTCGGCAGACCACGTCGGTCTGGATGCGGGGATAGCGCCTTCGATCGGACAAGGCGCCGCCAGCATAAGCCCCGGTCAGACGGTTACGGCCTCCCGGGCGGCTCCGTACCCGTTGCGGCCGGCGTTGCGAAAGCTGCTCCACTGCTGGGCGAGGCCCAAACGGAGACCCACCCTTGGCTCCCACCCGAGCAACTGCCTTGCCTTGTTGATCGATGCCGCGCTGTGGCGCTGGTCGCCTGGCTTGGCGGGCAGGTACCTTCGGCGGACGCGGCGCCCTGTGATGTCCTCGAGTGCGGTGAGCACCTCATTGAGCGTCGCCCTGCTGCCCCCGCCGATGTTGAGGATCTCGCCTGTGGAATCCGTCGTGGCCGCGCGGACCGTGGCTTCGATCACGTCGGCGACGTAGGTAAAGTCGCGGGTTTGCTCCCCGTCGCCGTAGATCGCGATCTCGTGGTCGCCGGTCAAGGCGTCCAGGAACCTGGCGACCGCCATGTCCGGGCGCTGGCGCGGGCCGTAGACGCTGAAATAGCGGAGCACGTTCACGTGAACCCCGTAGTTGCGGCCGTATGCGAGCGCGAGACTCTCGGCCGCCAGCTTGGTGACACCTTCCGACGAGAGCGGTCGAGGAATCGCCGACTCCTTTGTCGGCAGGCGCTCCGCCTCCCCGTAGATGGCGTGACTGCTCGCGAACACGAGACGGCCGATCTGAACCCTCGCGACCGCGTCCAGCAGGCGCTGAGTCGCGACCAGGTTGTCGTGGACGAATTCGTCGAATCCGCGATGGTCGGCGTTGCGGAGGCCGGACCGCGCGGCCAGGTGGAAGACGACGTCGGCTCCGTCGAGGGCGGCCTTGAGGTCATCCTCCGCCAGGTCGAGCGATCGGTGGATGAGGCGTGCGTCGGCGCGTGCGCCGAGGCGGTCTACGGCCACCACGTCGTGGCCGTCACGGAGGAGCCGGTCGCACAGGTGCGAGCCGATGAATCCCGCCGACCCGGTGACGACCGCTCGCATTGGCGCTCCTTTCGGTTGAAGTGAGACGGCCCAGGGATCGCGTCAGATCTTCCGCGGCGCCAGTGGCTGCACGATGCTGGCGCCCTGGCGCAACGCCCGGGCCGTCTTTGGATTTCCTTTGGCGGGGCGGCAGACCGTTGATCGGCCCTTACGGGTCGAACCCGCCGAGTCCCGTCGGCGCCCCTCCTGCGTTCGGGCTGCCGTCCCTGCGCAGGATGCTGCGCCTGCCCGCGCGAGCAGCCAATAGGCGAGGGCGGCGGCGTTTGGGCAGAGGTCCTACCGATTAGGTCATGCTCAGGCGTACGGCGGGTGGTTCGCTAGGGCGAGACTTCGTCCCGCATCATGGGTTTTCTAGAATTCGAGGTCTGTTCCGGGATAGCTCAACCGGTAGAGCAGGCGGCTGTTAACCGCAAGGTTCAGGGTTCGAGTCCCTGTCCCGGAGCCA
>DATEHQ010000008.1:0-1050 GCA_035279525.1 Candidatus Dormiibacterota bacterium | reverse complement strand
GCCGAGACGATGGCGAGCGTCAGCGGGATCTTGATGGTGACCGAGGAGCCCTCGCCGGCCACCGACTTGATGTCGATGGTGCCGCCGATCTGGTCGATATTGGTGCGGACCACGTCCATGCCGACCCCGCGGCCGGAGACCGAGGTGACGGCGGCGGCGGTGGAGAAGCCCGGCGCGAAGATGAACTTGTGGATCTGGGCTTCCGACATCTTCTCCAGCTCAGCCTCGGTGACGAGACCGGAGGAGATGGCCTTGGCCTTGATCCTCTCGGTGTTGAGCCCGCGGCCGTTGTCGGCGATGCAGATGATGATGTGGCCGCCCTCGTGATAGGCGGAGAGCCGGATGGTGCCCTGCTCGCCCTTGCCGGCGGCCAGCCGCTCGGCCGGCGTCTCCAGGCCATGGTCGGCGGAGTTGCGCACCATGTGCGTCAACGGGTCCTTGATCAGGTCGAGCACCTGGCGGTCGAGCTCGGTGTCGGCGCCGTGCATCTCCAGCTCGATCTGCTTGCCCAATTCGCCCGAGAGGTCGCGCACGATGCGGGGCAGCTTCTGCCAGGCATTGCCGATCGGCTGCATGCGCGTCTTCATGACGCCTTCCTGCAGCTCGGCGGTGACGTTGGAGAGCCGCTGCAGCGGCACCTTGAACTCGGTGTCCTCGTTGCGGCGGGAGATCTCGAGAAGCTGGTTGCGGGTCAACACCAGCTCGGAGACCATGGTCATGAGGTGCTCGAGGGTGTCGACATTGACCCGGATCGACTGGTTGGCGACCTTGTCGCCCTCGGGCATGTCGGCGTCGGAGCCCTTGGGCGCGGCGGGCTTTGCTGCGGCTTTTGCGTCCTGCACCTTGGCCTCCTTCACGACTGGCTTCCTGGCTTCAGCTTTCGGCGGCGCGGCGGCGTGGGCGTGGGCCTGGGCCTGGGCCTGGGCCTGCGCCTCATGGGCGGGCGCGACCTCGATCGGCGTTTCGCGGAAGGCGCGCTCGAGCTCGTCCAGCGAGACTTCGCCCAGACGCAACGGACGCTCCAGCGTCTGCTCGATCAGCGTGCCCTGG
>DATEHQ010000007.1:0-6951 GCA_035279525.1 Candidatus Dormiibacterota bacterium | reverse complement strand
AGGGCGCCCAGGACGGCGTTGACCTCATTGGGCGAGGCGCGCACATCGAATCTGCGCAGGAAGTCCTCGGGCCGGGGTCCGCCCTGCATGGCCACGCTCGGCGCCATCGCGACCCAGTCGACCCATGCCGCGCCGATGCGTGCCCAGGGCCAATCGACAACATAAACCCGATCGCCGGCGATCAGCAGGTTGTCCGCTCGGGTGTCGAAATGGAGGAGTGTCTCGCCGCGGGCGGCTTCGGGCGCTCCAGCCTCCAGCTCAGCCAGGTCCGGCAGGTGCCTCGTGCACCATTCATCGAGGCGATCTTCACCTCGTCGCAGCATCAGCAGCCACCCGTTGATGTGTCCAGCGAATGCACCTGCCGCCGATTCCTCGGTCGCCATCGGCGAGGGCGTGAGCTCTCGCGCCATCTTCGTCAACGCGGCGACGACCAGCGCGAGGTCTGGCTCAGTCCAGGGTTGAGATGGATGGCGACCGTCGACGTCTTCGAAGCACAGCGCGACCCAACCTCCGTCGTCGTGGCTCCACAGCAGGCGAGGCACGGGCGCCGTGGCCGGCAGCGCGGCCACGATTCGCGCTTCGCGGCGGTGCAGGACGGGCGTGTCGGGGTTCGCCTCTTCGCTCACGGCCTTCATGAACACGCGCCGCCCATCGGCCAGCGCAAGCCGGGCCGCCAGGCCGGGCGAGAACCCGCCCGGTTGAGTGATCGCCTCCGACACCTTCGCCCCAAGCCGCTGCTCCAGTGCCGTTCGCACCGCTTTCGGGAGCTCGTGCCAGTGAACCCGAACGCCCTCGGCCGGCGGAGGCGGCCGCGACGTCAGGCGAACCGCCCGATCGAGTCCGCGGTTGATTCGTCCGCGTGGAAGATGAGCGGCAGCACCGGCGCTGAGTCTAATTCCGAAACGCGGCTAGAGGAACACGCCTCGCCGCAGCTTCAGGTTGTCGTAGATCCCCTGCTGGATCGTGTCGCGAACCTCGTCCGAAAGCGCCATCACGAGGTGCTGGTCGTCCGCGGCGTCAGGTGGATTCTCTTCGACGTGGATCGGCTCGTGAAACTCGATCCGCCACTTGCTGGGCAGCGGGATCATGCCGAGCGGCCCGAGCCACGGCCAGAACGGCGTGACCGGGAAGTAAGGGAGGCCGAAGAACCTGGCCACCGGCGCGAGATCACCCACCATCGGGTAGATCTCCTCCGATCCGATCACCGAAACGGGGATGATCGGCGCCCGCGATCGAATCGCGGTGGAGACGAACCCGCCGCGGCCGAAGCGGCGCAGCCGGTAGCGGTCCTTGAAGGTCTTGCCGGTCCCGCGCACCCCTTCCGGAAACACGAGCACCAGCTCGTCGCGCTCCAGCAGTCGCCGCGTGTCGTCCGGGTGCCCGACCGTCTGCCCTGTGCGGCGCAGAAACCAGCTGAGCATCGGCATGCCCATGAAGAGGCTCGCGACCAGAGCCCGCACATGGCGCGGGTGTGGATGCTCCGCGAAAAGCGCGGTCTTGATCATCGTGCCGTCCCACGGCAGCACGCCCGCGTGGTTGGCGACGAGAAGCGCGCGTCCGGCGGACGGCACGTTTTCGACGCCCGTCGTCTCGACCCGCCAGTAATCCCGGTAGAGCAGCATGAACGCGGGCAGGAAAGACTCGGTCCACTGCGCGTCGAATCCGAACTCGTCCACGGTGTACTCGGGCCCGCGCCGTGCCAGCTCGCGCTGCCCGTACGCGAACCGGACCAGCTCCATGACCCGGTTGAGGTCGATCACCTCGCGCCCGGTGAGCTGCTTGAGGCGCACCGAAAGCTCGCCGAGGCCCTGCACGGCAAGAAGCGGCGCCCTCCTCTGAAGCTTGCGGACCGACCGCGGAAGGCCCAGGCCGCCGCCGCTTGGCGTGACGACCTCGGCCTTCTTGCTGCTGCGCCTTCGCTGCTTCGCGGTCTCCTGGATCACTGGTGCGCAGCCAGTCGGCGCGAGCTATTGCGCGCGTCACGGCGCCGGCGCTGAAGGTAGACCTGCAGCTCGAACTCCTGTGGAGGGGACGGCGCCTCGATCAGCTCCACCTCTTTGCCCCGCGCGAGCGCGTCCATCACGCCGCGCGAGGAGTGAGCCGGCCGCCAGCCGAACTCCGCCTCGAGCCGAGTGCAGTCCAGCACGGATCCGAAAGCCACGAGGTCGGCCAGGTGCGCCGGCAGGTTGACGCCCGCGACGGTTCGCAGCGCGAGGCGCGAGAGCCACCGGCCGTACGGCGGAAGCACGGGCGCGGCCCGGCCGCCCATGATCGCGATCGCCCGGCTGAGCAGCACGATGCCGCCACCCGCCACGTTGAAGACGCCCGGGTGATCACCAAGCGTCGCGCGGACGATCGCCTCCGCGGCGTCGTCCTCGTGGAGCAGTTGAAGCCGTGGGTCGAACCCGGCGAAGGTCGGCACGATCGGCAGCGAAAGGTAGCGGCCGAGCGTGGTCTCGTCGCTGACGCGGAAGCCGAGCCGCAGCACTGTCGTGGTGCACCCGTCGTTGCGCAGGGCGAACTCAGAAGTGAGCTGCTCCATCTCGAGGAGGTCGCCCGTCATCGGTGAAGTCGAACGCTCGCTGTTCGTCATCTCCTCCGAGAAAAACGAGGGGTCCGCCGGTCCCGCGCCGTAAATCGCCTGGCTCGACTTGAGCACCAGCTTGCGCACCGCGCTCGATGGCGCCGCGCAGCCCACCAGCACGTTCATGGTTCCGATGACGTCCGTCTCGTGGATCGAGCGCTGGTCGTGGGGAGAGTCCACCATCACCGCCAGGTGCACCACCGTGTCGATGCGAAGCTGGCGGATGAGCTTGCCGATGACCGGGTGACGGGTGTCCGCGTGGACGAAATCCATCTCTTCCAGCGCGCTCACGGGATCGCGGACGTCGCAGCCGAAGAGGTAGGGCACGTGCGGGGCGAGCCGCCGAGCCACCTCCGCGCCGAGAGGATTGGAAACGCCCGTGACGAGAACGCGAGCAGGCCGGGGCGAGATCACCGATCCAATCTAACGAAGTGACGCGTTAGCCCGGATTCATCCCGGGCGGCGGGGGGATCCCGATCCACCCGCGCTATTTATCGAAGTGGAGCTCCAGCCCTCGTCGCATCGACTCCAGGCCTCGTTGCGGCCTCGATGAGGCGCCTCGTCCACTGGGGTCCCCGCGACGAAGTCGTGGGAGGATCCGATCCACCCGCGCTATTTATGGGTATATGCCTCGCACCATCGTCGCGTTGGCCACCCGCTGCACCGCCAGCGCGTAGGCGGCGAGCCGCATGTCGATCCGCTTGTTGACCGAGGTATGAAGGATCTCGTAGAACGCGCGGGTGATGACGTGGTGCAGCTTGGTGTTGATCTCCTCCTCCTCCCAGAAGAAGGCCTGCAGGTCCTGCACCCACTCGAAGTACGAGACGATGACGCCGCCGGCGTTGGCGATGATGTCCGGCACCAGGAAGATGCCGCGCTCGTGCAGGATGGGGTCGGCCTCGGGCGCGATCGCCGCATTGGCACCCTCCGTGATGAGCCTGGCCCGGACGCGGCCTGCATTCTCCTCGGTGATCACGTCCTGCACCGCCGACGGAACCAGGACGGTCACCGGCAGCTCGAGGAGCTCCTCGTTCGTGGTCGTGTCCGCCTTCTTGAAGCCGCTCACGCCGCCGCGCACCTGGCGGTGCTCGTCCAGTGCCGGCAGGTCGAGGCCCTTCGGGTTGTAGACACCGCCCTTTGAGTCGCTGACCGCGACGACCTTGAGCCCGGCTTCGGTGAGGAGCCTCGCCGCCGAGCGTCCGACCTGTCCATAACCCTGGACGGCGACGGTCGGAGTCTCGTCGTCCACGTGGAGGTACTTCAGCGCCTCGAGTGTCAGGTACGTCGCACCCCGCCCAGGCGCGTCGACGCGGCCTTCCGACCCTCCAACGTCGACCGGCTTGCCGGTGACCGAAGCGGTCACGGAATGGCCGGAATGCATCGAAACCGTGTCCATGATCCAGGCCATCACCTGAGGGTTGGTGCCCATGTCCGGCGCCGGGATGTCCTTCTCCGGCCCGATGAGGATCGCGATCTCCGTCGCGTAGCGGCGGGTCAGGTGCTCGAGCTCGCTGACCGACAGCTTGCCCGGGTCGCACGCGACAGCCCCCTTGGAGCCGCCGTACGGCAGCCCGACGGCGGCGCACTTCCAGGTCATGAGCATCGCCAGCGCCTTGACCAGGTCGATGGTGATGTCGGGGTGATAGCGAATGCCGCCCTTGGCCGGGCCGCGGCTGATGTTGTGCTGCACCCGCCACCCGGTGAAGACGTGCACGGAACCGTCGTCCATGTGCACCGGGAAGTGGACGGTGAGCTCCCGCTTCACCTCGCGCAGCCCGCTTCGTACGTCGTCGGAAAGGCCGATCACGTCGGCCGCCGCGTCGAATCGGCGCTGCGCGGTCTGGAAGGCGGGGGCGCGGGTTTCGACCGCCATGTACGCAGCCCGATAGTAACCCGGTGGACGCGGGGACTGTACGGCGGTTCGCTCAAAATTGCGTACTGATGAGGACCCCATGACACGCCGGCAGGCCGCCAGCCTCGGGGTCGTTGCGGTGGTCGCGCTCGCCACCGGCTTCGTGCTGGTCGGCCAGGTCAAGGCGCAGCTGCTGACGCCCTCGAACCAGGTGGCGCGCTACCAGGCGCTGGTCCACTCGGTCCAGGACCTGGAGGCCACCAACGCGTCTGACCGGAACCGCGTGGCCGCCCTTCGCTCACAGATCGATGCGCTGGAGGCCGCCGCGGCCCAGCGGTCCGCCGGCACCGAGGCGCTGCAGAACCAGGTCTCCGACCTCCGGGCGCACGCGGGCCTGGTCGCCATGCACGGGCCCGGCGTCGAGGTCGACATCTCGAACGGCATCCCCGGCCCGGACACGGGCGGCCAGGCGGTCGCCTACCTGGTCGACTTCCAGGACGTCCAGGACGTCGTCAACCTCCTCTTCGACCAGGGCGCCGAGGCAGTCGCCGTCGACGGCCGCCGGATCACGCCGCTGACCGCCTATTCGGGATCCGAGGGCGAGGTCGTGATCGACCAGGGACCACCCCTTTCCTCGCCGATCAAGATCCTCGCCGTCGGCGACCGGAACCGCATGCTCGCGGCCGTCGACGACCCGGCGGCGCTGCCGGACATCCGCGCGCGCCAGGTCCAGTACGACCTGCGCCTGAGCATCACGGGCCACCCGGACGTGCAGCTTCCGGCGTACGACTCGAGCCTCTTGACACCACATGTCTCGCCGGCTTAGCGCCGCGCGGCGTGCGCCGCTGCGCTGGCAGGTGGTCAGCGTCTGGGTGCTCGCGCTGCTCGTCGCGCTGGTCGCGACGATCCAGATCCGCAGCGAAGCCGAGGTCGAGCGCAGCCTGGTGGGGTTGGACGCGACCTCGCTCGCGTTCCTGATCGACGATCTTCATCGCGCCAACGACGCCTTGAGCGCGGAGACCGTGGACCTGGCGTCTCGCCAGGCTACCCTCCAGTCAGGCGGTGGCACAGCCGCGGACCAGGTGCTCACCGATGAGGCGGCGCACCTGCGGCAGCTGGAGGGCCTGGTCGCGGTGCAGGGCCCGGGTGTCGTGCTGGTGATCGACGCCGGCGGGCTGACCGCGCTGGACCTCCAGGACGCCGTCAACAACTTTTCCGCGGCCGGAGCCGAGGCCATCGACGTCAACGGCCACCGCGTGGTGGTGGGCGTGCCGATCGATCAGACGAACCAGGGCGTGGCGATCGACGGCATCGTCGTCCGATCCCCGTGGACGATTTCCGTGATCGGAGATTCGACCCGCCTGGCCGAGGTGGCCGCCCTGATGACGCAGCAGCTTCGCGCCGACCGGCGAGTGCGCGATGTGGCCTACACCGTGCAGTCGAACGTGGTCATCCGGTCTACCGTTTCGCAGCGACCTTTCGTTTACGCGATCCCGTCGTAGCTCCATCCGAGGCTCCGAGCGTTCGCAGCTGCGAAGCGATCCGATCCAGGCGACGGTTGATCTGCTCGATTTCGTTGTGCGTGGGGATGCGGAGCCGGCGCAGAGCGCGTTCGATGGCGTCGTCCGCCATTCCTTCGAGGTCGCCCCGTCGCTGCTCGACCTTGCTGCGCAGGTCCCCCGGCACGCTTAGCGTTTTGCGGACGTAGTCCAGCAGCGCCTGGCCGCGGTCGTGCAGAACCTCGCCTCCCGCGTCGACCAGCCGCGCCGGTCCCCGCTTCTCCTCGGACAGCACGATCTGCGAAAGCGTCACCTGCGTGAGATCGTGTCCATCGTTGCGGTCCACGACAGTGATCTCGTGGCCGTCGCGCACGAGCTCCGCGATGCCTTCGAGGGTGATGTATCGACTCGTCCGCGTGTCGTAGAGCTTGCGGTTTGCGTACTTCTTGATAAGGTGTCTTTCAGGGGCTGTCGTCATCTCGTCACGGTGCGCGGGCCCATTCTAATGCGGTGCGTCAAGCGCTCCGCTCCGGGTTGTTTTCAGGAGGTTGAAGATGGCGACTAGAAAGCGCACGTCCGCCCGATCGCGGCGATCAGGCATCGTCGGGCGCGCGGTGAAGGTAGGCCGCAGCGCCCTGCGAGAGGCGGAAAGCCGGGTCCCGAGCGACCTGAGGCGGCAGCTCGAGCGCCGCATCGGCGCCAGTGAAAAGACGTTGCGCGCCGCGATCAAGCAGCTCCAGACTCAGATCCAGCGCGCGGCCAGGCAGGCCGACGTGGACAAGGTGCTCAAGCGGCTCGACGGAGTGAGCAAGCAGGTGCAGCAGGTCGCGCGGGGCGTGTCCTCGCGTGGAGCGTCGACCACGCGGCGGGCCGCATCCACGTCTCGACGCGCGGCGACGCGGACGCGAAAGGCGGCCGGTACCACGCGGCGCCGAGCCACTTCACGCCGCACGACGACCCGCCGCGCGCCTAAGCGCGCGCCGGCGCCACGCGCCTCCGCCACGACCACGGCCGCC
>DATEHQ010000006.1:0-17119 GCA_035279525.1 Candidatus Dormiibacterota bacterium | reverse complement strand
GGCGGAGATCTCGGTCATGCGGAAGTTGTAGCCCAGCATCTCGTGCTGGTAGCGGTGTGCGGCCCCATGCTGCCGCAGCTCGCCGACGCGGCCGGCCACCGCCGCATCGTCGGTGGTGATCATCCCGCCCTCGGCGGTCGTCATGTTCTTGGTCGGATAGAAGGAGAAGGAGGCGCTCACGCCCAGCGCCCCGCACCTGCGGTCGCCGATGGCGGCGCCGTGAGCCTGGCACGCGTCCTCGATCAGCGTCAGCCCGTTGCGATCCGCGATCGCACACAGCTCGGGGATCTGGGCCGGGTGGCCGTACAGGTCGACCGGCATGATCGCCCTGGTGCGCGGCGTGATGGCCGCCTCGACCTTCTCCGGGTCGAGGCAGAAGTTGCGCGCCTCGATGTCGACGAAGACGGGGCGCGCGCCCACGAAGAGCGCGGCGTTGGCCGAGGCCACGAAAGTGAACGGGCTCGTTATGACCTCGTCGCCCGCCTTCACTCCGTGGGCCAGCATCAGCAGGTGCAGCGCCGCGGTGCCCGAGTTGACGGCGACGGCGTGCTTCGCCCCGCACCATTGGGCGAACTCGCGCTCGAAAGCGGCCACGACAGGGCCCTGCGCGAGCTGGCCGCTGCCCAGCACGTCCATCACAGCGCTCTTTTCCTCGTCCCCGATCTGCGGCGACGCGACCGGGATCATCTTCAGGGTGTCCAATCAGGTTTCCATGTTATTGGGTTGGCGTCGGGCCGCCAGAAAGCGCGTCGACGACGCGGCGCGCCGCGTGCCCGTCTCCAAACAGCGACGGGCGGGGGCCGTCGGGCCTGAACCCGCGCATGGCTTGCGCTATCCGTTCCGGGTCCGTGCCCACGAGAACGTTCCATCCGGCCTCGACGGTCTCGGGCCATTCCGTGGTGGTGCGGAGCGTGACGCACGGCCGCCCGGCGAAGTAAGCCTCCTTCTGCACGCCACCCGAATCCGTGACGATGGCCTCCGCGTTCTCCTCCAGCACGAGCATCTCGAGGTAGCCCACCGGGTCGACGAGCAGCACGCTCGGCCCGGGCTTGATGGCGGCCTCCCGCATCGCGGCGCGTGTGCGAGGGTGCACAGGAAACACACAGCGCTTGCCCGACCGCTCGAGACCGCGCAGGATCGCCTGCAGCGGCTCGGGGTGGTCGACGTTCTCGGCCCTGTGCACGGTCAGGAGCTGATATCCGCCTGCGTGGATCTGTAGGTCCTCGAGGATCCGTGTGCCCCGCCGCGCGATCTCGAGATTCTGCTCGAAGGCGTCGAACATGACATCCCCCACCATGCGGACCCCGCCGGCGATGCCCTCACGGGCGAGGTTGGCCACCGAGACCTGGGTCGGACAGAGCAGCAGGCTGCTCAGGTGGTCCGCGACCACGCGATTGATCTCCTCGGGCATGCGCCTGTCGTAGCTGCGCAGCCCGGCCTCGACGTGCGCGACGGGTATGTGAAGCTTTGCCGCCACCAGCGCTCCCGCAAGCGTGGAGTTCGTGTCGCCGTAGACGAGCACCCAGTCGGGGCGGTAGTCCAGGGCCACCGACTCGATGCCGGGCAGCATGGCCCCCGTCTGCGCTCCGTGCGGTCCCGAGCCCACCTCCAGGTTGACGTTCGGGGCGGGGATGCCGAGCTGGCGGAAGAAGAGATCGGACATGGCCTCGTCGTAGTGCTGGCCGGTATGCACGAGGAACTCGTCGTTTCTCTCACGAAGAATGCGCGAGATCGGCGCCGCTTTGATGAACTGGGGGCGGGCACCCACGACCGTGAGCACCCTCATGGGCCGGGCATCCAGTCGGCCGAGTCTATCAACGGCCCGCCCGGCGCCCGAACTGGCCCGCGACGGCCGAACGCTCCACGTCGCGTTCCTGACCCACTACTTTCCTCCAGAGGTGGGCGCTCCGCAGACCCGCATGTTCGAGCTGGCGAAGAGGCTGACGGAAGCCGGCGATGACGTGACCGTCCTGACCGCATTCCCCAACTACCCGACCGGTGAGGTCCGCGAAGGCTACCGCCACCGCTTCGCGATGGAGGAGGACATGGATGGCGTGCGCGTGCTTCGCCGGTGGGTGTTCGCGACTCCGAATGCCGGCGTCTTCAGGCGACTGGTCAATCACTTCTCGTTCGTGGCCTCGAGTCTCACCGCGTTGCGCGCGCTTGGACGCACCGACGTCATCTTCGTGCAGTCTCCCCCGCTCCCGATCGGCCTCGCCGCATTCGTGCTGTCGAAGCTCAAGCGAGCGCCGTACATCTTCAACGTGAGTGACATCTGGCCCAAGTCGGCCGTCGAGCTCGGCATGCTCACCAACCCTCTCGCGGTCCGGCTCGCCGAGGCGCTCGAGCGCTTCATCTACCGCCACGCGGCGCGTATCACGGTGCCCACCACCGGCATCCGCGACGAGCTCGCCGCCCGCGGCATCGCGCGCCACAAGCTGTTCCACCTCACCAACGGCGTCGACGTCGAGCTGTTCCATCCTGAGCCTCCCGACCCCACGCTTGGCGCTCGCATCGGGATCGAAGGCCGCAAGGTCTTCATGTACGCGGGAACGCATGGCCTGTCGCAGGGACTGGACGTCATCCTCGAAGCCGCGAGGCTCACCACGAACCAGGAGATCCTGTACGTCCTCGCCGGCGACGGCGCGGACAAGGCGGCACTGGTGCACAAGGTCGAGACGGACGGGATCCACAACGTGCGCTTCCTGGCTCCACAACCGAGGTCGTCGATGCCCGAGCTGCTCAACCTCGCATATGCCGCTGTCATCCCGCTCAAAGGGCTGGAGGTGTTCAAGTCGGCCCTGCCTTCGAAGATGTATGAATCGATGGCCGTGGGCCAGCCGATCGTGGCCTCGATGTGGGGGCAGGCTGCCGACCTGGTCCGGGAGACGGGGTGCGGAGTCGTGACGGAGCCGGGCGATGCCGAGGCGCTGCGCGACGCCGTGGAGTCCCTGGCCGCGGATCCGGCGGCCGCGCGGCGGATGGGCGCGAACGGACGCGCGTTCGCGGTCGAGCACTTCAACCGGAGCAAGATCGCGGCACGGCTCGGGGAGCTGCTCCTGGAGACCGCCTCGGGCGAACGCCGGGCACGAGCTCGGTTCAAGGCAAGCCCGGGGTAGCCCCCTCCCTCCGGATAGGCGGGACTATCCCGACTGGAGGCCGCTCCCACCTCGGACAGGCCGGACTATCCGGACTGGAGGCCGCACCCACTTCGGACAGGCCGGACTATCCGGGCTGGTAGCCGCTTTTCACCTCGGATAGGCCGGACTATCCGGAATTGAGCCCTGTTCACCCCTCGGTACTGCCCCGCGGGGGGCGCGTTTCCTCGTTAGGGGTTATGGCGATTGAAAGGCGCCGGGTCAGGCGGTGGGTCGAGCGGTCCCCCGAGGCGCGGCAGAAATGGAGCAGGCAGAGGCGCATCGAGCGCGCCTTCGACGTCACGGTGAGCCTGGTCGGGCTCGTCGCGAGCTCGCCTGTCATGCTCGCGGCCGCGGCCGCCGTCAAGCTCGATTCACCCGGTCCGGTCTTCTTCAAGGGCCGGCGGGTGGGTCGCGAGGGGCGCGTATTCAGCATCCACAAGCTGCGCACGATGGGTGTGGGTGCCCACCGTGAGGGTCCCGCCGTGACCAGCTCGGACGATCCTCGCGTGACCCGCGTCGGCCACATCTTGCGCAAGACGAAGGTCGACGAGCTCCCCCAGCTGTTCAACATCCTCAAGGGCGAGATGAGCTTCGTCGGCCCACGGCCCGAAGACCCGCGATACGTCGAGCACTACACCGACGAGCAGCGACGCCTGCTCCGGTTTCGGCCCGGCCTCACGGGTCCTGCCGCGATCGAGTTCATCGACGAGGAGAAGAAGCTCGAAGGGCCTGAGCCCGAATCGACCTACTTGAACGAGGTCCTACCCGCAAAGCTGGACATCGAGCTGGCGTATGTGAGAAAGGCGAGCCTGGCGGACCACATCCGGATCCTCCTCAAGACGATCGCGCTGGTCGCGCGCCGCCCTTTCAGCTCGCCCTGACTTCCAACCGGCCACGCTCGAGTTCGACGGCCCTTTGCGCTGAACTGGGGCGCTTCGCTAGAGGCGGTTCGCGGCCACGATCTCAGTCACTGCATCGATCACGTCGGCGACGTCCTGGTCTGTATGGGCGGGGCTGAGCGGCAGCGAGATCATGCGCTCGAACTCGCGCTGCGCCACTGGAAACTGCGCCGGGTCAAGCCTGTACTGGTTGCGGAAGTACGAGTGCATGTGGATCGGGATGAAATGCACGCTCGCGCCGATGTTGAGCTTGCGCATCTCCTCGATGAACGTGTCGCGGCGGATCTTCAACCGCTCGAGGCGCAGCCGGAGCAGGTAGATGTGGCACGCGCTGTCGGCCTCCGGCCTGGTGGTCTGGGTCTCCAGCTCCGGCAGGCGACCCAGGGCTTCGTCGTACTGGGCGAAGATCGTCTTGCGGCGCGCCTGCATCTGGTCCAGCCGCTTGAGCTGATGCAGGCCGATCGCGGCCTGGATGTCGGGCATGTTGTATTTGAAGCCGGGCAGGACGACGTCGTAACGCCATGAGCCCTCCGCCGTGTAGCGCTTGAACGCGTCGCGGCTCATGCCGTGAAGGCTCCAGACCCGCGCCGAGTCGATCAGGTCCGGCGGGCCGGTGAGCATCCCGCCCTCGCCGGTGGTGAGGTTCTTCGTGGCATAGAACGAGAAAGCGACGAGGTTCGGCTGGTCGAATCCAGGAACCGGCGCACCGAGCTTGCGGCCCCGGTAGGACGCAGCCACCGAATGCGCGGCATCCTCGACGACAGGCAGGCCGTGTCGCGACGCTATGTCATAGATCGCGTCCATGTCGGCGGGGTGGCCGTAAAGATGGACGGGGAGGATCGCCTTCACCTTCGGGTTCGACTTGATCGCCTTCTCGACCAGGTCGGGGTCGATGTTCAGGGTGTCCGGCAGGACGTCGACCAGCACCGGGCGCGCGTGCTGGTGCTCGATCACGGTCACGGTCGAGGCGAAGGTCATCGTCGTGGTCACGACGGCGTCGCCCTGTCCGATCCCGAGCACCGCCAGCGCGAGGTGCATCGCCGAGGTGGCCGAGTTGACGGCCAGGGCCGCCGGCGCCCCGACGTACGCCTGAAAGTCCTTCTCGAACTGCCGCGTGCGCTGGCCCGTCGTGATCCAGCCGCTGCGGAGGGTCTTGACCACCTCGTCGATCTCCTCGTCGCCGATCATCGGCGGCGCGAAGTGCAGAAACTCCGACCGCATCAGGCGACAGCCTTCCGCAGCAGTCCGAGGAGGTGGCTGCGCAGGGGTGGGATCCGCGACATGAGCGGGTAGCCGATACCGGTCGCGGGGCCGAGGCGGCGAGCCAGCGGCGGGAGAAGCGTCACCGCGTCGAGGTGGCCGCTCAGCCCTGGAAAGAGCCGGCGGACCCGAGACGCGCTCACTGCGTGCACGTCTCGGTTGACGCTGTCGTATCTCAGGTCGTACCACAGCAATCCTCCGCCTGGCCGGAGCACGCGGACGATCTCGGAAGCGATGTTCTTCGCCATCGCCTCCGCGTGGATCGAGCTGAAGACGGTGATCGCCATCACCAGGTCGAACGTGGCGTCCTCGAATTCCAGTCGCTCCGCGTTGCCCTGCACGAAACGGAGCTCCGGGTGGCCCCGGCGGGCGGCTTCCACCCGACCCGGCAGCAAGTCGACGCCGACCAGGTGGTCAGGCGCTGCGCCCAGCTCGACCAGCCAGGCCAGCTCGCCACCAAAACCCGATCCGACCTCGAGGACGGCGCGCGAGCCGAGCGGGACCCAGCCGGCCCGTTCGAGGAGCCGGCGGGTGAGCGTCCGCCGCTCGGTCAGGATGGCCTGGTTGCCGCGGTTGGACGGATTCCAGAGCCCCGCGCGCCTCTCGACGTCCTCGTAGGCGCGAGCGATCCGCTCCGTCTCGCTCAAGCCCGGCGGGCGGCTTCCAGCTGCCGGGCCGCCTCTACCGGGATCTCGTAGGAGCGGCCGCAGCTGGGGCACTGGTAAGCGGGTGCGCCGGCCGCCGCCCTGGACAGGGTGTGGCCGCAATCGCACGCGAAGCCCTTGAGGCGGGCCGGGTTCCCGGCCACGATGCCCCGCTCCGGCACGTCGCGCGTCACCACCGCGCCCGCACCCACGAGCGCCATGCGCCCGATGGTGATCCCGGGGAGCACGACCGCGCCACCGCCGACTGCGGCACCATGTGCCACGCTGCCGGTGCTGGCCTCCCAGTCAGAGTCCGACTTGGGGGAGCCGTCGGGGTTGATCGCGCGCGGGTGCTTGTCGTTGAGCAGCATCACGCCCGGCCCGAGGAACACGCCGCTCTCGAGGTTGAACCCGTGGAAAACGAAGACGCCGTTCTGCAGCTTGCAGAAATCGCCGATGTGCACGTCCTTGTCGACATAGGCGCCCTTGCCGATGATGCACTGCTTTCCGATCACAGCGCCTTCGCGCACCTGGGCCTGGTGCCAGATCCGAGTGCCGGCGCCGACCTGCGCCGACTCGGACACCTCCGCGCTCGGGTGAACGTGCACGTGGCTGTGGTCAGACACCCGACTCATCTTGGCATGCGAGGCGGGCGCACCGATGCGGGGGACGAACGCGCCCGACCGGATAGTCCGGCCTCTCCGGCTTGTCGGCGGCCTCAGTTCGCGGATAGTCCGGCCTCTCCGAAGTACCCGCGGCCTCAGTTCGCGGATAGTCCGGCCTCTCCGGAGTGGATGGCCTCTCCGGAATGGAAGGCAGCCGCGCTCAGGCCTTGTCCTGCTGCCCTTTCTCTTTGGTCCGGCTCTCGGAAGGGCGCGGGCTTGGGACGTCCGGCTCCTCGCTGGGCGACAGCGGAACCTGCACGGCCATCTTCAGCCCTCGAACCAGCTCATCCGACTTGCCCTCCCGGGCGAGGCCCGCGAGCCGCTCGACGGTCCAGGCCAGGTCCTCGGCCCGAGCCGTCATCGGCGAGATGACCTCGCGGATGGCGGGGTGGCTCGTCGGGCGCCATCCCTCGTCGGGCGCAAGCAGGTCTTCAGTCATGCGCTCGCCCGGCCGCAGCCCGGTGAACGCGACCTTGATGTCGACGCCCGGCCGCATGCCGCGGGAGCGGATCAGGTCCTTGGCGAGGTCGTAGATCTTGATCGGCTCGCCCATGTCGAGCATGTAGAGGTGGCTGGCCCTGCCCATGGTCAACGAGCTGATGACAAGGGAGGCCGCCTCCCGGATGGTCATCATGTAGCGCGAAACCTCGGGATGGGTGATGGTGACCGGGCCGCCGTGCTCGATCTGCCTCTCGAACAGCGGCACCACGCTGCCCCTGCTCCCCACCACGTTGCCAAAGCGCACCGCCCAGCAGACCATCGCACCGCGATACGCGAGCGAGAGCTGCTCGCAGAGCCGCTTGGTGCAGCCCATCACGGAATGCTTCGACGCGGCCTTGTCGGTGGAGATGAGGATGAACTTCTTGACGCCGACCGCGTCCGAGCACCGCAGCGTGTTTCGCGTTCCGATCACGTTTGTCATGACCGCCTGGCTAGGGTGGGACTCGAGCATCGGAACGTGCTTGTACGCCGCGGCGTGAAAAACGATGTCAGGCCGCTCCTCCCCGAACAGGCTCAGCAGATCATCCTGATCCGTGATCGAAACCAGCGCCTCGCGCAGGTCGAGCGTGCCGTCCACCCTCAGCTCTTCAGCGAGGTCGAACAAGCCGCTCTCATTGATGTCCACGAGGACGAGCCGCCGCGGACCCATCGCCGCCACCAGCCGGCAGATCTCCGAGCCGATCGAGCCCGCCGCGCCTGTGACCAACACGACGTGGTCTCGGATCTCTGAAGCCGCCAGCTCCAGGTTGATCTCTCGCTCGTCGCGACCGACCAGGTCATCCGCCGACAGCTGGCGCAATCTCGCACCGCTGGGGCGAGGAAACCATTCTTCGGACGCCGGCATGATGAAGACCGGCAGCTCAGCCCTGAGGGCTTCGGAGTAGAGCGATCGAGCGTTCGCGCGGTCGGCGGCGCGGCCCTGCACAAAGGCGACGCCCTGCGCGTCGGTCTCCTTGATCCAGCGCCGCAGGTTGGCCGTGGTGCCCAGCACAGGCACGCCCATGATGGTGCGGCCCACCTCGGCTGTGCCGGTGGTCACGACGGCGACGGGCGTCCAGTCGGGGCTGCGCTGCTGCAGCAGGGTCTTGACAGTCGAGTAGCCGCTCATGTCCGGAATCACCACCAGCAACCTGTTCCCGGCCGCCCGAGGCGATGTCAGGAGCCGCGGCAGCAGACGGAGCAGCCCGACGCCGATCACCACCGCCGGCGCGGCGAAGACAGGCGCGAGCAGCCGCAGCGGGCGGTATCCATCGGGGATCAGCAGGTTGACGATCGTGACCAGCAGCGTGGCTTCCGTCACCGCGAGGCCGATCGCGAATGCGTCCTGCAAGCTCGCGGTGGACCAGACCCGGCGGTAGAGGTGGAATCGCGCCTCGCCCGCGCCCATGGCCAGGGCCACCAGGCCGAGCGACGCAACAGGCCACCAGTGCGATTCGGCCGATGACGACGACGGGGTGCCGTAGCCGCTGAGGTTGACGGCCACGACGATGAGCCAGAAGATGCAGACTTCCGCGATGAAGAGGGGACCGTATTTCAGCGCGCCGCGCGGAATCCGCCGGAGCCGGACGGTCAACTGCAGGTTCACGGCGCCAACAGCCTAGAGCAAGGGCCCGGGATTTGGGATGTAAGCTAGCCGGTGGATCACGCCCTCTAAGTGAAGCATGCTAAAGCCGTTTCCACCCAGGCGGGAGGATCGTCGTTGACAGCGCTCGAGATCCAGCCGCCCGATCCGCCGCCCGGCCTCGAGATCGCACCTCAAGCCGCCGCGCGTCGCTTCGCCCTCAGCATTCGGGAGCGGCGCGTGGTGCTCGCGGCGGCAGATTTCGTGGTCGCGGCCGTGGCCACGCTGGCCGCTTATGGGGTGCTGCACAAACCGAAAGCGCATCCTCTCGAGGGCTTCGAACCACTGCTCATCGGCGCGATCTGGGTCGTCTCCCTGATCGTGACCGACGGGTACGCGCCGCAGATTCCGAGCAATCGAGTCGAGAGCGGCGTGGCGGTGGTGAAGGCCTTGCCCATCAGCGCTCTTTTCTCGGTGGTCGTCTTCTTCATCCATCCGTACGTGCTCACCCGTCCCATCCTGCTTGGAGCCATCGGCCTCAGCGCGGTGCTGATGATCGCGGTCAGGACCACGGTGGCCCGAGTGCTGCTTCACGAATCGCTGGCGACGCAGGTGGTCGTGATCGCGGACGAGCAACCGAATCCTGAGCTCGTCACAGCGCTTCAGGCGGCGCGCTTCGAATACAGGGTCGTGGGCACCGTCGTGCGCAGCCGCGCCGACACGCACGACGCGCCATGGATAGTCGAGCAGGCGAGCAGCGCCCTGGCACGGACGGGCGCGCAGGAGCTCATCGTGTCGAGCAACGAGCTGCGACTGGTGCCGGGCCTGATCGAGGAATGCCTGACCCGTGGCGTGCGCCTGGTGCCGGGTGTGAGCCTGGTCGAGACCTACATGGGCCGAGTGCCGCTGGATTCCATCGATGTGCACTGGTACCTCGGGCTGCCGGACAGCGACGTCTGGAAGCGTCCGTACGCGGCTGCGCGGCGGCTGCTCGACCTGCTCCTATCGGTGGTGGTCGGAGTGCCCTTCCTGGTCCTCTTTCCGCTGCTCGCGCTGATGATCAGGCTCGATTCGAAGGGGCCTGTGATTCTCACACAGAGGCGCGTGGGCGAAAGCGGCCGCGAGTTCAACCTGTTGAAGCTGCGCACGATGTCCGCCGACGCCGAGGCGCATGGAGCTCAGTTCGCTGCGCCGAAAGACCCGCGCATCACGCGCGTCGGCCGGCTCCTCCGCGCCACACGGCTCGACGAGTTCCCTCAGCTGCTCAACATCATCCGCGGGGAGATGAGCTTCATCGGCCCGCGCCCTGAGCGACCGGAGTTCGAGCGCGACCTGGAGGCAAAGGTTCCGCACTTCCGCTCGAGACTGCTGATCAAACCTGGCCTGACGGGGTGGGCACAGATCAAAGGCGGCTATGCGGGCAACGTGGCGGAGATCACGCGCAAGCTGGAATACGACCTCTACTACATCAAGAACCGCTCGTTCCGGCTGGACCTGCAGATCCTGGCGGGCACGTTCGGGACCGTCCTGGGCTGGAGGGGCCGCTAGCGTTCGAGCCGCGTCCGCCTTGCGCTCGCACCCTCGGATGGGCCGGACTAACCGGGGCTGGACGGACAATCTAGCCGGACAGGCCGGACTATCCGAGAATCCAACGGCCTCCCGAGCCGGACAGGCCGGACAATCCGGTGATGGAAAGGCGCGGCGACTCGGTTAGGCCGGCCTAACCGAAAACGCCGCGGGCATCTTGACCGGATTCGTCCGGACTACGCAGTGCGTCCCGCCAAGAGGTCCCGTGCCTGGCTGACTTGTGCCGCGACCCAGCCTGCAATCCGAAGGTCGGCCGCCGTGTACCGGAGCACATGGTAGCCGGCGTTGACCAGGGCGTTCTGGCGCCTTAGATCAGGGACAAGCAGGTCTCGGTGCGCGCTCCCGTCGTACTCGATGACCAGCCTTCGATCAGGGTAGTAGAGGTCGGCGCGGCCGACGAATTTCCCGGACGCATCATGAAGTTCGGCCTGGACACATGGCGTCGGTAAGCCCGCAGTGATCAATGCGATCCTCAGGCGGGTCTCCATCGGTGACTCGGACCGTTCGTCCGCAAGTTGCGCCGCACGGCGCAGCCTCTTGATGCCTTTTGCACCCGCATGGCCCTGAATGTAGGAGGCCACCTCGGCTGCGCCCAGCAACCGAGCGTGCAAGGCGAGATCGACCGCGACGACGGACTCGGCCAAATCGGCGATGCTGCCGAGATCGCGGACGGTTCTCAGTGCGGAGGTGATTCGAAAGCCGCGACGCCTGACCACGTCGCCGTCTGGCAACGATGCCCTCCTGAGCCTCACTCCGACCCGAGCCCGGATGGAAGCATCTCGCGGCACAGTCACTTCGATGGGATTGCATGGGGACATGTCCAGACCCAGAATCCACGCCGCCGTGCGCCCCGAGAAAGCGTACTGGGGAGGCAGCCGCTGCTCAGCCGCACGCAGCTCCAGATGGATATTTCTTTCCAGCCGGCTCGATGCGTATTGACCGCGGCTCATGCGAGTCCAGCTCGACGTCTGCAAATGTTCCCACGTGATGCCTGCTCGCCTCGCAGTCGCCACCAAGAACGGGCCCCGGCTCAGGTCAACGGGAGATGGCGACCTCACTCTTCTGTCCCGCCACAATGCCCGCGCGCGCTGCTGAAAGCAACCTTGCCCGTTAAGGCACCAGATACGCCGACAGCCCGGCCCGGGCGGGCAACCCAACCTGGATAGGCCGGCCTCTCCGAATCGACGGCGGCGGTTCGACACGGATAGGCGCGACTATCGGAAATCAGGTCGAGCGGCGGTCCGCCTTGCGCTACAGCCCGCGGCCGACCAACCGCCCTCCCACCCTCAACCCGGCGAGCCCCGACTCGCGTGTCCGCCTCCACAGCAGCTCGATGTCGTGAGGCCGGGCGACCAGGAGGCTGCCCACCGTCATCGTCGAGTGCCTGACCACCCAGACCAGGTTGAGGAGCATGGCCGACGTGTAAGCGACCGACGACGCGATGGCCGCGCCGCGGAAGCCGTAGACAGGAATCAGCACGAAATCGAGCAGCAGCGTCATGACAAGGCCGAACGCCGCCGCGAGCAGGTCCACCTTGAGCCGGTTGCGGCCGAGCAGGTACATGGAAAGGATCCTTCCGATCGAGAACGTCACGATCCCCGGCAGCAACAGCCACACCGCCCATGTCGACTCGGCGAACGCCGCGCCGAAGAAGAAGACCACGAGCCACGGCGCGGTCACGGCCAGCAGGCCCGCGCAAACGATTGCGAGCAGCCCCACCACGCGCGCCACCCGCTCGGTGACGCGATCGCCCTCCTCGGGCTGCGATGACGCGACCTTCGGTGCGAGCACGATGCTGGCCGCGTTGGCGATGAACCAGACAATCTCGGCGAGTGACGTTCCGACCGAGTAGAGGCCGACCTGGCGCGCCCCAGCGAACAGGTTGACGATCAACACGTCGAAGCGGTAGTTGACGAACGACGTCAGGCTGCCGAGGTAGCTGAGGATTCCAAAACGCAGAAGAGAGCGCATGGTCCGCCGCCGCAGCCGAAAAGAAAATCGGGACAGCGGCGCCACCCAATAAACAGCCCACGCCGCGGTCACGGCCGCGCTCGCCGTCCATGCCGTCACGGCACCGAGCGTGCGGTCGTGGCGGAAGACGAGGAGGAAGACCACGAGCATGAAGGTCGGCGCCGCGTACTGGACCAGCAGGACGGCGTTGAAATGGACGAAACGCTGCCCGCCCTGCAGCAGGCTCTGCATGAAGGCGGTCAGGAGCATGAACGGGACGGCCGCTGTCGCGATGACCAGGAATCTGGCGCCGATGCCCAGCACCGTGGTCGAATGCGTCACGAGCACGAAGCCGAGGACTATCGAAAAGCACAACGTTCCCATCAAGAGGGCCATCGACGTCGCGTGACCGATGAGCTCGTCCAGGTCGATCAGCTTCTTGCTGAGGTGGTAGACGTTGGCCGGGCCGACGCCGAGCTGGGCGAGCAGCGAAGCGATCGCTGAGAACATCACGGCCACCGCGTAGACGCCGCGGCCTTCCGGACCAAGACTTCTAGCGAGGATGACGTTTGTGATGCCGGAAAAAAGGAAAGCGACGACACGAGCGGCCAGGGTCAGCGACGCCGAGGTCACAAGACCGCCGGCGCGGCGGCCTGTGGACGGCGCCGTCAAGGCGCTCAGCGCTCCGCGTCTGAGGAGTCGAGAATCACGATGGCCGTACCGAGTCTAGCCGCCGAGGAACGCGACTCCCCGATCGCGCCGCCGTCCCTCGTGGCCCGCGCCGCCGGCCTGATCGCCGAGTACGGACCCGCGGCCATCATCCTGACCCTCCCGCTGGAATTCACGGCGCGAATCACCCGGCAGCCGCTGACCCGCTGGGCGATGGTCATCACCGCGGCCGCCTTCCTCTACCTGCTGCTCACCCGCCGCCGCACATTGGTCCTGCCCCGCGTGGCGAGCGCGGTCGCACTTGCGCTGCTCGTCGTCTACGCGATCGCCAGCTGGCTGCGTGCTCGCGCGCCCGGTTCCACGCCGCCGCTCCTGGACGTCGCCCTGTATCCGTTCGTGGCGCTGATGCTCATGAACCTGCTCCTCACACCGCGAGAGCAGGCCCGCGCCTGGACCGCCTTCCTGGCCTCGGCGCTGGGCGTGGCCGTGCTCGGCTTCGTGCTCTACGTCACGCACCTGACGATCTGGACCCCGAACCCGGTGGTCGCCCACCGGCTCAACATCACGTTCGCCGACCCGAACATCACCGCCCGCTTCCTCACGCTCGGGGCGGCCGCCGCGGTGATCCTTTTCGCGACGCGACACGCGAACCGGTGGCTGGCGATCGCAACCGCGCTCGCGTGTGCGGCGGTGGTTCCTCTCACCTACTCGCGCTCAGGGCTCGCACTGCTCGTCTTGTCGCTCGCGCTCGCCGTCGCGGTGGCCGGGCTGGCGGCGAAACAATGGCGCCGGGCGCTGGCCGTGGCCGCCTGCGCCATCGTCCTCTTCGCCGCCTCGGTCCTTGCCACTCCCGACACCCGGCTCCGAGCGCTGGAGGCCGAGGCCACCGTGGCGAGCCTCGTCACCGGTAACACGGTCAGCGTGCCCGGGGGAGGCGCGTCGGCCCAGAGCTCGACCGACGTCTCGGCCCTGGAGGACAACCGCCGCTACCTGATCGCGGCGGGCGTGAGGATGTTCGAGGACCACCCGCTGCTGGGCGTCGGCTTCGGGGCGTACCAGCACCGGCTCGCCACCACCTACAGGCACTACATACCGTCGAACGTCCCGAATCCCGACGTCGCGTCGCACACGGCGTTCATCACCATCGCGGCCGAGCTCGGCGCGGTGGGGCTGCTCATTCTTTTCGCCCTGCTCGTGCTGCTGGCTCGGGAGGCGGTGCTCAACCGCCGGATCGTCTACGCGACAACGGCCGCGACGCTGATCGTGCCGATCATCCTGTACAGCCAGTTCGAGGGTCGCTTTCTGGAGGAGCCGTACCTGTGGCTGATGCTGGCCCTCTTCTATGGCGCAATCGCCGGCCGGAGAATGCTCAAAGTGGGTTCACATAACATTTAGCGCGTGACCGCCGACCGGCCTGGCTCGCGGAGCCTGGCCAACCCACCTGCGGTCGTCGCGAAAACCCACGAGCAGCCGGCGGGCCTTGCGACGAGAGTCGCCGAGACGATCACTCGGTTCGGCCTGCCCGCGTTCATCATCACCCTGCCGCTCGAGTTCACCGCGACGTACCTGAAGCTCCAGCTGGCGCGATGGGTGCTGCTCGTGGTGGGGCTCGCGTTCGCCTACCTGCTGATGATCGGTCGCCGTACCCTGGTCATCCCTCTGGGTACAAGCCTCGCGGTGCTGGTGCTGTACGTGTTCGCGTCGCTGGTCAGCTGGGCCGTGACGCGCGCACCGGGATCGACGAACGTGGTGGTCGACGTCATCGCCTACTCGGCCATGGCGGTGTTGGTGGTCAACCTCGTGCGGACCGAGGAGGCGCAGCGCGACGCCTGGGTCGCCTTTCTCATCTCGGGCATTGGCGTCGCTCTCCTCATCGCCTTTCTCCATTTCACACACCTGTCGATATGGAGGGCGGACCCCGCGGGAGTCCGTGTGAACGGTACGTTCGGAGACCCAGACATCGCGGCGCGCTTCCTGACGCTCGGCATGTGCGCGGGGATCCTGATGTTTGCCGGGCGCAAGGGACCCGTCCAGCTCGCCGCGGCTGCGGCCGTCACATGCACCGCCTTCTTCGCTTTCACGTACTCGAAGTCGGCGCTGCTGCTCTATGGGTTCTGCGCCGTGATCGCGGGAGCGGCCGGCGCGATGTGGGTCGGCCGCAAGCGGGCGCTCGCGATCGGCGCGGCCACGCTCGCGGTCTATTTCGCGGCGCTGGCGCTCACGCCCAACACGATGCCGAGGATCGTGCGCGGCATCGAATCGATCGTCGCCGGGAGCCAGAACGTCGTCCACCCAGGGCCCCTCGTCAATCAGCCCCAGGCGACCAGCGACCTCGACATCGTGCGCATCTACCTGATCAGGTCAGGCCTGCAGATGTTCAGGGACCACCCGATCTTTGGTGTGGGATTCGGCGGCTACCAGCACGCTCTGCTCACGCACTATCGAAACTTCTTGCCGGCGAATCCACCGGCCACGCTCTCGCATTCGTCGGCGATCACCATCATGTCCGAGCAGGGCCTGGTCGGAGTAGTGCTGGTACTTGCGTTTCTCGGCCTGCTGCTGCGCGAGGTGATCGCGTCGCTCAAGCGGCCCACGCAGTGGCGGCTGTGGATCCTGATCCCGGCGGTGGTCATCGTCCCGATCGGCCTGTACAGCCAGTTCGAGGGCCGCTTCATCGAGGAGCCGTACCTGTGGCTTGCCCTGGGACTGCTCTACGCGGCGAGGACGCAGGAGTCCCCGATTCGTTCCATCGAGCTCAAGGCGTGACGACCGTCGCCGTCGTCGGACTGGGCAAGATCGGGCTTCCCCTTGCCGCGCAGTTCGCCGGCAAGGGCATGCACGTCATCGGTTGTGACGTGCTGCAGCCGGTGGTCGACGCCACGAACAAAGGGGTCTCGCACGTGCGCGAGGAGCCTGGCCTCGAGGAGGCGATCGCGGTTGCCGTGAAGAGCGGCCATCTGCGCGCCACGACAGACACGACCGCCGCAGTGCGCGAATCCGACGTGGTCGTCGTGATCGTTCCACTGATGGTCGGCCACGACCACGCAATCGAGTACCGCAACATCGACGCGGCCACTCGAGCGATCGGCCGCGGGCTGCGTCGCGGGGCCCTCGTCGTCTACGAGACGACGCTTCCGGTCGGAACGACGCGGCAGCGCCTCGGTCGGATGCTGGAGGAGGAGTCGGGTCAATCGGCCGGCGCGGACTTCGGGCTTGCGTTCAGCCCCGAGCGCCTCTACGCCGGGCGGATCTTCGAGGATCTGCGCAAGTACCCCAAGATCGTGGGGGGCGTCGACGCCTCGAGCACGCGCAGGGCTGTCGAGTTCTATCGCTCGGTCCTCGACGCCGAGGTCTGGGCGGTCGAGAACGCCGAGACCGCCGAGTTCACGAAGCTGGCCGAGACCACGTATCGAGACGTCAACATCGCGCTCGCCAATCAGCTCGCCCTGTACGCGTCGGACCGTGGCGTGAACGCGCTCGAGGCCTTCAAGGCGGCCAACTCGCAGCCTTACTCTCACATCCACCGCCCGAGCATCGGCGTGGGCGGGCACTGCATCCCGGTCTATCCCCACTTCCTTCTGGCGGACTCCACAGACGGGGAGCTCGGGCTGGTCAGGGATGGAAGGCAGACCAACGACGGGATGGCGCGCTACGGGATCGATGAGCTGGCGCGCGAGCTCGGCTCATTGCGCTCGAAGCGCGTGCTCGTGCTGGGAGCGTCCTACCGCGAGGACGTGAAAGAGCTGGCGTTCTCCACCGCGCTGACGGTGGTCGATCTGCTGCATCGCGCGGGCGCCGAGGTGATGGTGACCGACCCCCTCTTCACAGCAGACGAGCTGAGCCACCTGGAGGCCCAGGTCGTGAACCTGGATTCGGACGCGGCCCGGTCGGCGGACGCGGTCGTCATCCAGGCGTGGCACAGCGAGTTCAGGAACCTCGACTGGCGGCGCTTCGAGCGTCTGCGCGTGGTCCTCGACGGCCGGGCCGCGGTGGATCCGGCGCGGGTGCGGGAGGCGGGCGCGGTCTACCTCGCGATCGGGTGGCCGGTGGCGAAGAAGGTCGCCGGGTAGAGCTACCCCGGCCCCACCTCCGGCCTTCGGCCGGTACTTCCCCGCCCCGGCGGGGAAGACCGGTGGCGAGACATCTCACGCCAGGCGGGGAAGACTGATCCCTGGCCCCATCCTCGGCCTTCGGCCGGTACTTCCCCGCCCTGGCGGGGAAGACCAGGGGCGAGACATTTCAC
>DATEHQ010000005.1:0-28302 GCA_035279525.1 Candidatus Dormiibacterota bacterium | reverse complement strand
TGCGCACGATCGTCGAGACCAAGCGCAAGGACCTCAACGCCAACGACACCGGGGCCGCGATGAAGATGATCGAGGGCACCGCACGCTCGATGGGCCTGGAGATAGTGGAGTAGTCGATGCCGAAGAAAAGGGGCAAGAAGTACCTCGAGGCGGCCAAGAAGGTCGAGGCCGCCGTCGACGGCAATGGCAACGGCGGGCTGGACACCCAGTCCGCGGTGAAGCTCGTGCGCGAGACGTCGATCTCGAAGTTCGACGCCACCGTCGAAGCCCACATCCGCCTCGGCGTCGACCCGCGCCACGCGGAGCAGATGGTCCGCGGTTCGGTGGTGCTGCCCAACGGCACCGGGAAGAAGGTGCGGGTGGCGGTGTTTGCGACGGCGGACAAGGCGCGGGAGGCCCAGGAGGCCGGCGCCGACTTCGTCGGCGGTGATGACCTGGTGAAGAAGGTTTCCGAGGGCTGGACAGACTTCGACGCCGCGGTGGCGACGCCCGACATCATGTCCAAGGTCGGCCCGCTCGGCAAGATCCTCGGCCCTCGCGGCCTGATGCCCAACCCGAAGTCCGGCACGGTCACCTTCGACGTGGCGCGAGCGGTGCGTGAGGTGAAAGGCGGCAAGGTCGAGTTCAGGACCGACAAGTTCGGCATCGTCCACGCTCCCATCGGCAAGACATCGTTCGACGACTCGCAGCTCCACCAGAACCTGACCGCCCTGGTCGACGCGCTGATCCGCAACAAGCCGGCCACCTCCAAGGGTCAGTACCTGCGGTCGTTCTACCTGGCCGCCAGCCAGGGCCCCTCGGTTCCTGTCGACGTCAAGGAAGCGGCGAGACTCCACGTAGCGGGGTAGGCCGCCAGTCCTTGAAGGACTGTGCGATTCGAAGGTGGTTTGCGCTGGTTTGCGGGCCAAAACAGCACACTCCTTCGCGCCGGGCCATAAGCTTCGGGGCCATGTTTGGCCCGGTGATACAGGGCAAGCTCGTCCGGCTGCGCCCACCCACGCCAGAGGACCTGCCCGAGATGGTGAGGTGGTTCGAAGACCTCGAGGTCACGCGCTTCCTGAATGTTCAGCATCCGCCGTCGCTCGAGGCCGAGAGGGAATGGTTCGAAGGGACCGCACGCGACCCCGACGCGATCTACT
Organism: Candidatus Dormiibacterota bacterium; assembly: GCA_035279525.1. Classification (GTDB taxonomy): domain Bacteria; phylum Chloroflexota; class Dormibacteria; order Dormibacterales; family Dormibacteraceae; genus DATEHQ01. Next base: position 27,163 of record DATEHQ010000005.1, on the reverse strand, counting down.
GGGTCGTCGAGCACGAGGGCCACGCCGTCGGCGGGACGGGAATCCGGGCGATCGATTGGAAGCATGGTCACGGGACGACGGGCACGGTGCTGGGCGACAGGAGCGTCTGGGGCCGCGGCCTGGGCGGCGAGGTGATGAAGCTTCGCGCTGAGTACCTGTTCATGCAGTTACCGCTGCGCAAGCTCAAGTCGGGGTACGTCGACGGAAACGTCGCCAGTGCGCGGGCGCAGGCGGCCGCCGGATACAAAGAGGTTGGGCGCTGGCACAGTGACCGTTTCGTCGATGGCGTGTGGCGCGACCACATCATGACCGAGCTCGTGCGCGAGGACTGGGAAGCCTCGAGGCCGAAGTAATGAGCCGTCCCAGCCCGGCGGCGATCGTCCTGGTGGCCTTCATCGCGGCTCCGCTGCTCGGCCTGACGCTCAGGCCCGCGCGCTTCACCGTGTCCGCTCCGGCCCTGCCCGCCCTGGGACTCGCTCTACTGATGGGCACGGCCGCGGTATTCCTGTTCGGCCTTTCGCTGGCGGCGGGGGCGAACCGTCGCGCGCGCCGCGCATCGCGTCCAGGCGAGGTCCACCGCGAGGTGAACCTCGTCGCCGCCGCGGCCGGTGCGCTGGTGGCCGGAGAGGCGCTGCTCCTCGCCGTCTTTCGGTGGGAGCTCGCCCTCGCCTACGCGGCGGTCTCTGTTGCTTATGCCCTGCTGTGGATCCCTCCGGCGATGCGACGAATCGGCTTCAGAGCCGCCGTCGTGGCGCGGTGCACACCGCAAGCGGCTTTCGACCTGGTCAGCGACCCCGGCAACTGGCCCCGCTACTGGCCCAACCTCGAGCTCCGTCAGCGGCCCACGCTGCCGCTGCACACCGGCGACGTGATCCACGACCGGGTGACGACCGACGGCCTGACGCTCGACGCCGAGGAGCTTGTCACCGACTACGTGCCCGGCCGAGAGTTCGGGACCTCGGTCATTGGAGGTCGCGGAAGTCGAGGCGTCTACCAGGTCTCGCCCGTCGATGGCGGCATGGAGATCGCCTACGTGTACAGCGCCTCGCTCACGCTGCCAGAGGCGTGGCTCGGAAACGCCATCAACAGAGGCGCTCTGCAGTCGCGGCTCCGGGCCAACCGGCTCGCGGCGCTGCTCCGGATCAAGCACCTGCTGGAGGCTGAGCGGGCTCAGTTATAAAGGGGTCCCCACGAACTCACCCGGCGGGCTCTGAGCTCGTGGGGAAATCCACCGTATAATTCCCCACCTGCCCTAGACCGTGGGTGTCGAGCGCATACGCCCGGCTTAATTTCCCACCGAGGCAATCTGAAGTGAAGGACGCGTGGATCCTTCCTGCCTCGCTTTGTCCGGGCAGGGAGGATTTTTTATTGCCGAAGGCGCGTAAGGAACAGAAGGCCGAGCAGGTCGAGCTCCTGACCGAGAAGCTGAAGAAGGCCAAGGTCGCCGTGCTCACCGATTACCGCGGGCTCACCGTCGCGCAGCTGCAGGACCTCCGCGGAAAGCTCCGCGGCGGCGATGTCGAGTACCGCGTGATCAAGAACACCCTGGCCCGGCGCGCGGCGCAGGCCGCCGGCGTGCCAGAGCTCGACGCGGAGCTCAAGGGACCGGTCGCGATGGCGCTTGGATACAACGACCTCGGCGTCCCATCGAAGCTGATCAACGAGTGGGTTCGCGCCACGAGGTTGAAGCTCGAGATCGTGGGCGGGCTGGTCGAGGGCCGGGTGTTCACGCCCGAGCAGATGAAGCAGCTGGCGGACCTTCCGTCCCGCGAGGCGCTGATCGCACAGCTTCTCGGCACGCTTCAGTCACCCGTCGGTCAGCTGGTCGGAATCATGCAAACCCCGCTTCAGCAGCTCCGTGGAGTGCTCGAGGCGTACAAGACCAAACTGGAGGCAGCGTAGGAATGGCGACCAAGATCACCCCGAAGGATTTCGTCGAGGCACTCAAGGACTGGAGCATCCTCGACGTCGTCGAGGCTGTGAAGGCCATCGAGGACGAGTTCGGCATCAAGGCGGCCGCCCCGGTCGCGGTGGCTGCGGCGGCGGCTCCGGGCGGCGGCGATGGGGCCGCGGCGGCGGAGGAGGAGCAGACCGAGTTCACGGTCAACCTGACCGCGGTGGGCGAGAGCAAGATCAACGTCATCAAGGCGGTCCGCGAGCTCACGCAGCTGGGCCTCAAGGAAGCCAAGGACCTGGTCGATGCGGCGCCGAAGCCGGTGCTCGAAAACGTGAGCAAGGCCGACGCCGAGAAGGCGGTCGCGAGGCTGAAGGAAGCGGGAGCAACCGCGGACCTGAAGTAGGGGGCGGCTTTTCGAGCCGTCCAAAGGGTTGCTGACGCTCGGTCAGGAAGTCTCGGTGGCGGTGCCCTGCCTCTTCCGCGTCGACGCCGGCCGGTGAGTCCCGTGCTCGGCCGCACCCTCCTGCCGCAGGTGGCGCGGTAGCTGCCGCTGTCGACCGACGGCACCGCGTCGCTGTGCCGGCGCGCGGCCCGGTGGCTGCTTTGGCGGCCTGGTCGCGTGCAGTGCGGGCAGCTTGCGGACGAGCGGCCTGCGGCCCGCGAGCCGGACTCGCTGGCCGTAGTGCTCGATGGCGATCGGGCGTCCACGAAGCAGCGTGTAAGCGGCCCGTCGATGGTCGACCTCGACCTTGATCAGCCGGTCCAGGAACGTCAGCCTGAAGGTCAGGCGGCGGATGCCGGGCGGCAGCCGCGGGGCGAAGCTCAGCCCGTCGCCATGGTGGCGCATGCCGCCGAGGCCGGCGACGATGGCCAGCCACGCGCCGGCGAGCGATCCCATATGCACCCCATCCCGAACGTTGTGCTCCAGGTCTTCGATGTCCATGAGGGCCGCCTCGCCGAGATAGTCGTGAGCCAGCTGCATGTGGCCGACCTCCGCGGCGATGATCGACTGGGTGCAGGACGACAGCGAGGAGTCGCGCACCGTCAGCTCCTCGTAGTAGGCGTAGTTGCGTGCCTTCTCGTCGGCCGTGAACGCGTCGCCGCGCAGGTGCATGGCGAGGACCAGGTCGGCCTGCTTGACCACCTGCTTCCGATAGATGTCGAAGTATGGAAAATGCAGGAACAGCGGGTACTGGTCGCTTTTCGTGTGCTCGAAGTCCCAGCGCTCGTGGTCCGTGAACTGGCTGGCCTGCTTGTGGACGTGAAGCTCCTTGTCGTAGGCGATGTAAACGTGGTTCGCGGCCTTGCGCCACTCGTCAGTCTCAGCCCGCGTGACCTTCAGCCGCCGCGCGACGGCGCCGTGCCTGGCGGCCGCATCCGCCGCCGCCCGGAGGTTGCGCTGCGCCATGAGGTTCGTGTAGAGGTTGTTGTCCATCAGGGCGCTGTACTCGTCCGGCCCGGTGACACCGTCGATCCGAAAGCTGCCGCCGCGGTCGTAGTGGCCGAGCGAGCGCCACAGGCGCGCTGTCTCGACCAGGAGCTCGACGCCGACCGACTCCTCGAACTCCCGGTCGCCGGTCGCGCTGACGTATCGGAGCACAGCGTCGGCGATGTCGGCGTTGATGTGAAACGCCGCGGTGGAGGCGGGCCAGTAGCCCGAGCATTCCTCGCCGTGGATCGTGCGCCACGGGAAGGCGGCGCCCTTCAGGCCCAGGTCGCCGGCTCGCTGGCGCGCGGCGTCCAGGATCGATTGCCGCCAGCGCAGGACGTCCGCGGTGGCCTCGGGGGCGGTGTAAGTCAGGACCTGGAGCACGAAGGTCTCGGTGTCCCAGAAGCTGTGGCCGTCGTAACCCGGCCCCGTCAAGCCCTTGGCGGGAATCGCTCTCTGCTCCGCCCGGGCCGCCGACTGCAGGACGTGAAACAGGGCGAAGCGAATCGCCTGCTGGACCTCGTCGTCGCCTCGCAGCTCGACGTCGGCCCGCTTCCAGAAATCAGACAGGTAGCGCTTTTGCGCCCCGGCCAATCCACCCCAGCCATGCTCGACGGCGGTGGCCAGGGCGCCTTCGACCTGCGAGCGGAGCGCCGGCACCGAGCGAAGGCTCGACCAGCCGTAGGCGACGAACTTCGCGAGGCGCAGCCGGCCACCGCGCGGCACGTGGGCTGTCACAGTGACCCGCGCCCGGTCTTCCGTCGACTCGGACTGGACCTCGACGCCGCGAGGACCCTGGATCACGTGGTCCATGGCGGCGGCGACGCGCAGCTTGCTCTGCTTGGTCGAATGGATGAGCACCGCGCCTCGTGCGCTGTGGGCGGCGAACTCAGGCGCCAGCGGGCTCTCGATCACGGCCGCGGCACGCGGATCGGCTTTCCGCACGCCGGTGACCGGCTCATTGGCCACCAGCTCCGACTGGAGGACCAGGTCGACAGCCTCGTCGAGCGGCTCGACCTCGTACAGCACCGCCGCCAGCGCCCGATGCACGAGCGACACCAGTCGCATCGAGCGGATGCGGACCCTGCGGTGGGCGGGCGATTCCCACACCACGGTCCGCTCCAGGATTCCGCTCTTCAGGTCGAGGACTCGCTCGTGCGAGTGCAGCTTGCCGTACCGGATGTCGAACGGCTCGTCGTCGACGAGCAGGCGAATGACCTTGCCGTTGGTGACGTTGACGATGGTCTGGCCCGCCTCGGGGTACCCGTAGGCGGTTTCCGCGTAGGGAAGTGGGACCTCCTCGTAAACCGCATTGAGATAGGTGCCCGGAATGACATGTGGCTCGCCCTCGTCCAGGTTGGCACGCCAACCGATGTGTCCGTTGGAGAGGGCGAAGAGTGACTCGGTCTGGGCCAGGACGTCGAGCTCGAGTCGCGTCTCACGAACCGCCCAGGGCTCGACTCGGAAGCAGTCGCGCCTGATCACCTGTCTCGCATCAGTTCCTGCAGATCATCGACCACCACGTCGGCTCCGTGCGCCTTGAGCGCGTCGCGCTGACCCGCCCTGTCCACGCCCACCACGAGCCCGAAGCCGCCGGCGCGCCCCGCTTCGACTCCGGCGAGGGCGTCTTCATAGACCGCCGACTCCGTGGCCTCCCCGCCCAGCATGCGTGCGGCACGCAGGTAGGTGTCCGGGGCCGGCTTGCCCTTCAGTCCCTCCGCCTCGGCGAGGTTGCCGTCGACCATGCCGTCGAAAAGGCCGTCGATGCCTGCCGCATGCAGAACCTCGCCGCAGTTCTTGCTTGACGACACCACCGCGAGCCTGAGGCCCGCCGCGCGCACGGCCTCGACGTAGCGGACAGAGCCTTCGTAGGTGGCGACGCCTTGCTGATGGATGAGCTTGAGGAAGATCTCGTCCTTTCGCTTGCCCAGGCCGTGGACGGTCTCCTTGCCCGGAGGGTCGTCGTCAGAGCCTTCGGGCACGCTGATCCCGCGCGACGTCAGGAAGGAGCGCACGCCGTCCACGCGCGGCTTGCCATCGACGTATTGGTCGTAGTCCTTGACGCGGTCGAAGGGCACGAACCGCCCACCGGAGCTCTCGGCTCGCCGCCTCAGGTAATCGTCGAACATGACCTTCCAGGCCTTGGCGTGGACGCTCGCCGTCTGGGTGAGCACGCCGTCCAGGTCGAAGAGGCACGCGGTGATCGTGGCGGGCAGTCCCAATTGCGCATTGCCCGAGACCATCGTTTTCTTTCCCATGTCATTAAAACGCCCAGGTGCCACGAACCTCGATCCGGGCCGTTTGCGCAAAGGGTCCCCGAAGCGCGCTGCCAGAGGGGCGTTTTGCGCAAAGCGCCCCCATTCGCGAGGCGGACGTCACGTCGCGCGCGCCACGCCCCGCTTTGAGCTCAGATGGGTCAAGACGAGGTCCATTCCGCGCTCCAGCTCTTCGTCGGTGACACACCAGTGTGGTGAGAGGCGGACCCGGCCGGGTCGCGAATCGACGATCACGCCGGCGGAGTGAAGGGCCGTCTCGACCGCCTCGGGGCGGTCGCACTCGAGGGTCACGATGCCGCAGCGTCGCTCGCGCTCGCGCGGTGTGAAGGTGCGCACGCCGGCCCCGTCGCAGCGCTCGAGGATCCGGCCGGTCAGGTCGCGCAGGCGGTCCTGGATGTTCGGCACGCCGACTTCGAGGATGAGCTCGAGGCCGGCGAGCCCTGCATAGTGGCAGCCGACCGCCCACGTCCCCGTCTCCAGGCGCCGCGCGTCGTCCGCGAAGACGAGCTCCTGCAGGTTGAACGAGAACGGGTCGCGCGTCGCGAACCAGCCGGTACCCTGCGGCCGCACGTTGGGGATGAGGTCGGGCCGCACGTACAGAAAGGCGTTGCCGGGGCCGCCGCTCAACCACTTCAGGCACCCACCGACGAACGCGTCGCAGCCCATCGCGTCCACGTCGAGCGGCACGCAGCCACACGTCTGGTAGCCGTCGATGAGACACAGCGCGCCTTTCGCATGAGCCGCGTCGGCGATCGCGCGCACGTCCTGCAGGTAGCCGGTCGTGTAGAAGAGGTGGGTCGTCGCGACCAGCGCCGTGCGGTCGTCGATCCGCTCGGCGAACGCGCCCGGTGGGACCGTCATGCCGTCCCGGCTGGGCACGAACTCGACCTCGAACCCAGGCCGGCTGAGCCACTGGTGACCGATGGTCGGGAAGTCCAGCTCACCGATCAGGACCTTGTTGCGGCCCGGCGGCAAGGGCAGGCCCGTGGCGAGCGTGCTCAGGGCGACCGAGACCGAAGGGGCGATCGCGGTCGAGCCGTCAGGTGCCTTGAGCAGCTCCGCGATCCGCTCCCGGAAGCGGGCCAGCAGGGGAAGCCAGTCGGAGAACCAGACCGGGGTGCCCTTCGCGTCCCAGTCGTCGGCGTACCTGGCCAGGGCGGCGTGGCCGCGGCGGGGGAGGGGTCCGAGGGAGCAGGCGTTGAAGTAGATGAAGCGGTCGAGGAGGGGGAATTCCGACCTCAGCGCCATCCAGTCGGGCATCGATCAAACCCTAGCGGCCGACCCTTCCTGAAGGGGCGCCGGCAGGTCAAACGGAAGGGTCGGAACCGCAGGGGATTGGTGGTATAGTGCCCGGAAACCTAGCCAGTTGGCCTTCCGAGCTGGCTCGATTAAACGTCCCCACAAAGGGGCGAATTAGTCGTATACTGGCCGTTCGTGCACGCCCGGTCGCGCTCCCTGCCCATTACCTGAGCGCGCCCTTTTTCCTGGAAGGAGAACCGAATTGATCTCAGAGATGAGAGCCCCCTCGCGCCTCAGCTACGGCCGTATCCCGAACCTCGTCGAGCTGAAAGACCTGATCGCCACCCAGCTGGAGTCGTTCCACTGGTTCAAGACCGACGGCCTGCGCGAGCTCTTCGATGAGATCAACCCGATCACCGACTACACGGGCAAGAACTTCGAGCTGAAGTTCCTCGACTACGAGTTCGGGCAGCCGAAGTTCTCGGTCGAGGAGTGCCGCAACCGGGACATGACCTACGCCGCCCCGCTCCGGATCAAGACCCGCCTCACCATCAAGGAGACGGGGGAGATCAAGGAGTCCGAAGTCTACATGGGCGACTTCGCCATGATGACCGACGAGGGCACCTTCATCGTCAACGGCACCGAGCGGGTCGTCGTCTCGCAGCTGGTCCGCTCGCCCGGCGTCTACTTCACGGCGGCCGAGGACCCGAACACGGGCCGCAAGCTGTTCGGCGCCAAGCTCATCCCCAATCGCGGAGCCTGGCTCGAGATCGAGACCTCGGCCAAGGACCTGCTGACGGTGAAGATCGACCGCAAGCGCAAGGTCCCGGTCACGGTGCTGCTCAAGGCCCTGGAGCTGCCGCAGCTGAAGGGCACCGAGAACGACCGCGAGGCGCAGAAGCGGGCGCTGATGGAGATGTTCGGGGACGTGGACAACAACCCCGACCACCACTACCTGGAGTCGACGCTCGACAAGGACACGACGACCAAGACCGAGGACGCCCTGCTCGAGCTGTACCGCCGCGTCCGCCCGGGCGACCCGCCTTCGGTGGACAACGCGCGCAACCTGCTGCAGAGCCTGTTCTTCAACCCGCGGCGGTTCGACCTCGGGCGGGTCGGCCGCTACAAGGTCGACAAGCGCCTGGGCCGCGACGAGGAGGACATCCTCGAGCGCGTCCGCCGGCGTGAGCTGCGCATCCTCGAGAAGGGCGACTTCATCGCTTTCCTGCGCAAGCTGATCGAGCTCGACAACGCGCCGCGCGAGAAGCAGATCCCCGACGACATCGATCACCTCGGCAACCGCCGCGTGCGCGCCGTGGGCGAGCTGCTGCAGAACCAGTTCCGCATGGGCCTGATCCGGATGGAGCGGATCATCAAGGAGCGCATGACGATCAGCGACCCTCACACGGTCACGTCGGCGTCCCTGATCAATGCACGGCCGGTGGTCGCCGCGATCAAGGAGTTCTTCGGCTCCAGCCAGCTGTCCCAGTTCATGGACCAGCACAACCCCCTTTCCGAGCTGACGCACAAGCGCCGGCTCTCGGCGCTCGGCCCAGGCGGCCTTTCCCGCGAGCGCGCGGGGTTCGACGTGCGCGACGTGCACCACAGCCACTACGGCCGCATCTGCCCGATCGAGACGCCCGAGGGTCCGAACATCGGCTTGATCGGCAACCTCGCGACCTACGCCAAGGTCAACGAGTTCGGCTTCGTGGAGACGCCGTTCCGCCGCGTGTACAACCGCGTTTCGCTGAACGAGGACGTCACGAAGAAGCTGGAAGGCCGCACGCTGCGGCGCGCCGCCCTCGACCCCAAAGGGACCGAGGTGCTGCCGGCTCACGAGGTGCTCGACTCCAGGTCCATCCAGAAGCTCGTCAAGGCGCACGTCGCCTCCATCGACATCGTGCCGTGGGTCTCGGACGAGGTCGAGTACCTGTCCGCCGACGAGGAGGACATGTTCGGCATCGCCCAGGCGAACGCGGCGCTGACGCCTGAAAGCCAGTTCGTCGACGCGCGCGTGCCCGCCCGGGCCCGCGGCGACTTCAAGATCGAAGAGGTCCAGAACATCCAGTACATGGACGTCTCTCCGAAGCAGATCGTCTCGGTCGCGACGGCCCTGATTCCCTTCCTCGAGCACGACGACGCGGGCCGCGCCCTGATGGGCGCCAACATGCAGCGCCAGGCCGTTCCCCTGCTCGTCACCGACGCGCCGCTGGTCGGCACCGGGGTCGAGTACTACGCGGCCAAGGACTCGGGCGAGATGATCGTCACCGACGTCGCCGGGACCGTCGTCGACATCGCCCACCCCAAGGACCTCAAGGCCGTCCACGCCACGCCGGTCTTCGAGATCGTCGTCAAGCCCGACTCGGGAGGACCGGACAAGCACTACCCGCTCCAGAAGTTCGCGCGCTCCAACCAGGGCACGTGCCTCAACCACCGCGCGCGGGTCAAGCCCGGACAGCACGTCGATGCGGGGGACATCCTCGCCGACGGTCCCGCCATCGAGGACGGCGAGATGGCGCTCGGGCGCAATGTGCTGGTCGCCTTCATGCCCTGGGAGGGCTACAACTTCGAGGACGCGATCCTTCTATCCGAGAAGGTGGTCAAGGAGGACATGTACACCTCGATCCACATCGAGGAGTACGAGTCCGAGGCCCGCGAGACCAAGCTCGGTCCCGAGGAGATCACCCGCGACATTCCGAACGTCGCCGACGACGCGCTGCGCAACCTCGACGAGCGCGGCATCGTCTACATCGGAGCCGAGGTCCAGCAGGGCGACATCCTGGTGGGCAAGATCACTCCCAAGGGCGAGACCGAGCTTTCGGCGGAAGAGCGCCTGCTGCGCGCGATCTTCGGTGAGAAGGCGCGCGAGGTCCGCGACTCGAGCCTGCGCGTGCCGCACGGCGAGCGCGGCATCGTGGTCGACGTCAAGGTCTTCTCGCGCGACAACAAGGACGAGCTCGGCCCCGGCATCAACGAGATGGTCCGGGTCTACATCGCCCAGAAGCGAAAGATCTCGGCCGGCGACAAGATGGCCGGCCGCCACGGCAACAAGGGCGTGGTCGCCCGGATCATGCCGGTGGAGGACATGCCGTACCTTCCGGACGGCACAGCGGTCGACATCGTGCTCAACCCGCTCGGCGTGCCGAGCCGCATGAACCTCGGCCAGGTCCTCGAGACGCACCTCGGTTGGGTCGCCTCGACTCTTGGCATCAAGATCGCGACGCCCGTGTTCGACGGGGCGCCGATGGAGACCATCGTGGCGGAGCTGAAGAAGGCGGGACTGCCGGCGGACGGCAAGGTCCGCCTGCGCGACGGCCGCACGGGCGAGGAGTTCGACGAGCCCGTCACCGTCGGGATGATCTACATGCTCAAGCTCGCCCACCTGGTCGAGGACAAGATCCACGCCCGGTCGACGGGCCCCTACAGCCTGGTCACCCAGCAGCCGCTGGGCGGCAAGGCGCAGTTCGGCGGCCAGCGCTTCGGCGAGATGGAGGTGTGGGCGCTCGAGGCCTACGGCGCCGCGCACGTCCTGCAGGAGATCCTGACCGTGAAGTCGGACGACATCGTCGGCCGGGTCAAGGCGTACGAGGCGATCGTCAAGGGCGACAACACGCTCGAGGCCGGCATCCCGGAGTCGTTCCGCGTGCTGGTCAAGGAGCTGGAGGGGCTCGCGCTCGGGGTCGAGATCCTGAGCGAGGACGAGCGCCAGATCGTGTTGTCAGAAGAAGACATCCCGGAGATTCCGCTGGACCTGGGGATCAGCCTGGAGCGCGAGGAACTCGGCGAGGACTCAGCAGAATGATGATGTCTTCTTCGACTTTCAAAAAATTGGGGGCCCCCGCGAAATCGCAGATTTCGTGGGGCTCTGACATCCCGGAGATCCCGCTGGACCTCGGGATCAGCCTCGAGCGCGAGGAACTCGGCGAGGACTCAGCCGAATGATGATGTCTTCTTCGACTTTCAAAAAATTGGGGGTCCCCGCGAAATCGCAGATTTCGTGGGGCTCTGACATCCCCGAGATTCCGCTGGACCTCGGGATCAGCCTCGAGCGCGAAGAGCTCGGGGAGGACTCAGCCGAATGACAGGTGGAGTGGCATCAGGACCAGGCGGCGGAATAGGAAGAGGGAGACATAGTTGCTGAAACTCGAAAACTTTGACGCGCTGAAGCTTTCGCTGGCGTCGCCGGAAACGATCATGTCGTGGTCGCACGGCGAGGTCACCAAGCCGGAGACGATCAACTACCGCACGCTCCGCCCGGAGCGCGACGGTCTTTTCTGCGAGCGCATCTTCGGCCCCACGCGGGACTGGGAATGCCACTGCGGAAAGTACAAGCGCTACCGCTACAAGGGCATCATCTGCGACAAGTGCGGCGTCGAGGTGACGCGCTCCAAGGTGCGCCGCGAGCGCATGGGGCACATCAAGCTCGCCTCGCCCGTGAGCCACGTCTGGTACTTCAAGGGCATCCCGAGCCGCATGGGCTTGCTGCTCGACATGTCTCCGCGCAACCTCGAGAAGATCCTCTACTTCGCGAACTACATCGTCACCGACGTGCACGAGGAAGTCCGCGACGACATGCTCGCCGTGCTCAACATGGACAAGGACGAGCGTGCGGTCCGCTTGCGTGCCGACATCGACGCGAAGGCTCGCGAGCTGCGCCAGGAGCACGAGGCGAAGTCCAAGAAGCTGAAGGGTGAGGTGGACACGGAGGTCGCGCGCCTCGAGGAAGAGCTGCAGGAGGCCGTCGACGAGCTCACCACGCAGGGCAAGAAGGCCACCGAGCACATCAAGGCCGGCGTCGGCACCAAGTCCCGCCGGACGATGACGGTGGGGCTGGACGGCGACGAGGAGACGGTGATCGAGAAGGGCGACCTCATGTCGCGTGACATGTCGAAGGGCGTGCTCTCCAAGGTGCAGGAGAAGATCGAGAAGCTCGAGGCCAACACCAAGGCCGCCCAGAAGCGAACCAAGGAGCGGCTCGACGCCGACAAGAAGGCGCTCGAAGCCCAGATCGAAGCCGCCACCAAGACCGAGCGCGAAGGCATCCAGGGCCAGCTCGAAGCGCTGCAGCAGGAGATCGAGGCCACCCGCACCGACCTCGAGGCCCTGCACGCGAAGCAGATCCTCACCGACACGCAGTTCCGCGATTTCCAGGAGCGGTTCGGCCGCGCGTTCCGCGCCGGCATCGGCGCCGAGGCGGTGCGCGAGCTGCTGTCGAGAATCGACCTGCAGGCCGAGATGTATCGCCTGCGCGAGGAGTCGAAGTCTTCTAGCGGCCAGCGCAAGCAGAAGGCCATCAAGCGCCTGAAGGTCGTCGAGGACTTCCGCAAGTCGAACGCCAGCCCGACGTGGATGGTGCTCGAGGTGCTGCCGGTCATTCCACCGGAGCTGCGCCCGATGGTCCAGCTCGACGGCGGCCGGTTCGCGACCTCCGACCTCAACGACCTCTACCGCCGCGTGATCAACCGCAACAACCGCCTGAAGAGGCTGCTCGAGCTCGGCGCGCCCGAGATCATCGTGCGCAACGAGAAGCGGATGCTCCAGGAGGCGGTCGACGCCCTGATCGACAACGGGCGGCGCGGGCGCGCCATCACGGGCACCGGAAACCGCAAGCTGAAGTCACTCTCCGACATGCTCAAGGGCAAGCAGGGCCGGTTCCGCCAGAACCTGCTCGGCAAGCGCGTCGACTACTCGGGGCGCTCGGTGATCGTGGTCGGACCGGAGCTGAAGCTCCACGAGTGCGGCCTGCCCAAGAAGATGGCGCTCGAGCTCTTCAAGCCGTTCGTCATGCGCGAGCTGGTGAACAAGGGCTACACCACCAACATCAAGTCGGCCAAGCGAATGGTCGAGCGCAGCAGGACCGAGGTCTGGGACGTCCTCGACGAGGTGATCCGCGACCACCCGGTGCTGCTCAACCGCGCCCCGACCCTGCACCGGCTCGGCATCCAGGCCTTCATGCCGGTGCTGGTCGAAGGCTCGGCGATCCAGATCCACCCGCTCGTCTGCGCGGCCTTCAACGCCGACTTCGACGGCGACCAGATGGCCGTGCACGTGCCCCTTTTCAGCGGCGCCATCGCGGAGGCGAAGAACCTCATGATGTCGTCGCAGAACATCCTGTCCGCGGCGGACGGCCACCCGGTCGTGGCGCCGACGCAGGACGTCGTGCTCGGCTGCTACTGGCTCACCGCGACACGCGGCGACATGCCGTCCGGTGACGCGGTCACCAAGCTCCGGGTGTTCAGCTCACAGAACGAGGTCCTGATCGCCCTCGAGAGCAAGGTCGTGAGGCTGCAGGACTGGATCCGGGTCAAGATCGGCGACGCGCTGATCGTCACCACGCCCGGTCGGGTGGTGTTCAACCAGCCGCTTCCCGTCGGCCGCACGCCGATGGAAGACAGCATGGAGCCGCTTCCGTTCCAGAACGCTCACTACGACCGCAAGCTGCTGCGCACCCTGGTCGCCGAGCTGTACCGGCTGTACGGCAGCGACGTGACCGCGAGCGTCGTCAACGACATCAAGCGCCTCGGTTTCCGCTACGCGACCCAGGCCGGGATCACCGTGTCCGCGATGGACATCCCGCACCCCGAGACGAAGTGGGAGGTGATCCGCAAGACCGAGAAGGAGGTCGCGGACGTCGAGCGGATGTACCGCCGCGGCGTCATGACCGAAGACGAGCGATACCGCAAGGTGATCGAGCTCTGGCAGCGCGCCTACGAAGAGGTGGGCGCGGCCACGGAGCACGCCTTCGACAAGTTCAGCCCGATCTGGATGATGATGGGCTCGGGCGCCCGCGGCAACATCCAGCAGATCCGCCAGCTCGCGGGCATGCGCGGCCTGATGGCCGACCCGACCGGCCGGATCATCGACCTGCCCATCCAGGCCAACTTCACCGAGGGCCTGACCGTGCTCGAGTACTTCATCTCCACGCACGGCACGCGCAAGGGACTGGCCGACACCGCCCTGCGAACCGCGGACTCCGGCTACCTGACACGGCGTCTGGTCGACGTCGCGCAGGACGTGATCGTGCGCGAGGAGGACTGCGGGACGACCAACGGAATCTGGATCCGCGACATCTCGTCGGAGCGGGCCAGGAGCGAGCCGATCTTCGAGAAGATCGCCGGCCGGGTCACGGCGGAGGACATCACCGTCGGTGGGAGTGTCCTCGTAGCGGCCGGGACTCCGATCAGCGACGAGTCGGCCCGCAAGATCATCGAGGCCGGCGTTCCGGTCAAGATGCGCTCGGTCCTCGTGTGCGAGGCACGCGAGGGCGTCTGCCGCACCTGCTACGGCCGCAACCTGGCGACCGGCAAGACGGTCGAGATCGGCGAGGCGGTGGGCGTCATCGCCGCGCAGTCGATCGGCGAGCCGGGCACCCAGCTGACGATGCGCACGTTCCACACCGGTGGCGTCGCCGGGGTGGACATCACACAGGGCCTGCCGCGCGTGGAGGAGCTGTTCGAGGCCCGCATCCCGAAGGGCAAGGCCATCATCTCCGAGATCGACGGGGAGCTCGAGATCATCCGCCAGGAAGGTTCGCGCAAGGTGCGCGTCACCTCCAAGGAGGACTTCGAGGTGTCCTACCCGCTCGAAGGCAAGATGGAGGTCCTGGCCAAGACGGGCGAGGACGTCATGGAAGGCCAGGAGCTCGCGCGTGACCCGAAGGGGGGCGCCGTCGTCCGGACGCGGCACGCCGGCAAGGTGTCGGTTTCAACCAAGGAGATCACCGTGCGGACCCTCGACGAAGAGGTCCGCGAATACGCCATCCCGCACCAGGTGCGCATCCGGCCGGAGCTGGACCGACGGGACGGTCAGAAGGTCCTGATCAAGGCCGGGCAGCAGATCACCGAAGGGTCGATCTCGCCGCAGGAGCTGCTCCACATCCTGGGCAAGGAGGCTGTCCAGACCTTCCTCGTGGACGAGGTCCAGAAGGTCTACCGCAGCCAGGGCGTCGACATCAACGACAAGCACATCGAGGTCATCGTCAGGCAGATGATGCGGAAGGTCCGCATCGACTCCGCCGGCGACACCGGCCTGCTGCCGGGCGAGATCGTTTCGCAGTGGGAATACGAGGAGGCCAACGCGCGGGCGCTCGCGGAGGGCGGTGAACCCGCCACCGCGCAAACCGTGCTGCTCGGCCTGATCAAGGCGGCGCTCAACACCACGTCCTGGCTCTCGGCCGCCTCGTTCCAGGAGACCACCCGAGTGCTGACCGAGGCCGCGATCTCCGGCAAGGTGGACCGCCTGCGCGGTCTCAAGGAGAACGTGATCATCGGAAAGCTGATCCCGGCCGGAACCGGGCTCGACTACTACAAGAAGCAGCGCGAGCAGGCGGCGCGGATCCTCGAGGAGGAGCCGATCGACCTGGAGACGCTCTCCGTCTGAGCGGATCGCTTTTACCGAAAGGGCCGCCCTGAAGGGTGGCCCTTTCCTTTATCTGAGGGTCGCGAGCCTCACCGGCCCTGCTGGCCGACGATGGCCTGAAGCCGCGCCTCGCGGCGCAACCAAAAAGGGGCAACCCTGGCGGGCAGCCCCCTGTGCACGTAGGCCTGACTTTAACCCAAACCGGCCGGCTCTGGAACGGTCTTGCTCATGACGCTGAGTAAGATGGGATGGTTGACTCCAGGCAAAAGGATGCTTCGCGCCGTCGCCGCGTTCGTGCTCGTCGCGGCGGCCGCGGCCTGCAACTCGCCTGGGGTGATCGAGGGCCCGAAGCTCGCCACCAACCAGGCGCTGCGCGTCATGCTGCAGGACCAGCCGACGACGCTCGACCCCGGGCAGTCGCAGTATCCCTACGAGACGGCGGTGCTGCGCGCCATCAGCGAGCCGCTGCTCAAACCGCTGCCGGACCTGAGCGGCGTCACCCCTGCGGCTGCCGCGAGCTACGAGGTGTCCGGCGATGGCCTGACCTACGTGTTTCACCTTCGTCCGACCGCGATGTACTGGGACGGCATGCCGGTCAAGGCGCAGGACTTCGTCTACGCGTGGCAGCGGTTGATCGATCCGCGCCTGGGCGCGCTCAACGAAGGTTTCTTCGCGGACGCCGTGCTCAACGGGGAGCGCGTCGCCCTGATGGACCCCCAGCACGACGCGGCCGCCATCGACGCGGCGCTGGCAACGCTCGGCCTGAAGGCGGTCGACGATCAGACGTTCCAGGTCACGCTCGCGCATCCCGATCCCGCGTTCATCTGGCTCGCGGCGATGCCGGCCTCCGGCCCGATTCGCAAAGACGTCGTGACGCAGAGCGGGCCGGCGTGGTGGAGCAGGCCGGAGACGCTCGTCACCAACGGACCGTTCAAGGTCAAAGAGATGGCCAAAGGCGACCACATCACAGTCGTGCCGAACCCGAATTACTGGGGCGCGAAGCCGACCCTGAAGTCGATCGTCTTCGAAATCGTCAACGACGGTGCCGTGGCGCTGGCCAAGTACCGCAATGGAGAGCTGGACGAAATCGCCGTCCAGCTGCCCCAGGCGTCGGAGGTGTCCGGCGATTCGAGCCTGATCCACGAGCTCGTCAAGACGCCCGACCTCACAGTCTTCTGGATCACGTTCAGGGTCACCGCCGCGCTCGTCAACAATGTGAAGCTGCGCCAGGCGATCGCCCAGGCGATCGACCGCGACGCATTCGTCAGGCAGGTCTTCTCGGGCGAAGGCGCCGGCATCTCAACGTTCATCCCCAACGGCATGCATGGCCACGACTCCAACCTGACGGGTCAGCGGTTCGACGTCGCGCAGGCGCGCGCGTCGCTGGCGGCGTCAGGCGTTTCCGCCAAGCAGCTTTCGACTCTGAAGTTCACCTACGACCAGTCGAACGATTTCAGGAAGGCGACGGCGAAGTTCGTGCACGACCAGCTGAAGACAAACCTGGGCGCCGACATCGTGCTGCAGGGCCTCGACTCGGGAACCTACAACGCCCGTCTCGACAGTGGCCAGTTCCAGCTCGCGGGCCCGATGGGCTGGCAGGCCGACTATCCCGACCCGGCGGATTGGTACGACCTCTTCACGACGACGAGCTCGCTCAACACGGCCTTCTATCAGAACCAGCAGTACGACAACTTCGTGCGCGTCGCCCGCACCGACATCTCACCACCCAGGCGGGACCAGGAATACCAGCAGGCGCAGGCGATGCTGGTGAACGATGCGCCGGTCGCCTTCCTCGCGCAGTCGGCCAGCTGGTATTTGGTCCGCCCGTACGTGCGCGGCGTGGTCACGTCCCCGGTGGACGAGTGGCCCGGTGCGCTCGCGCCCGGCCGGCTGAGCATCGCGCCGCACTGACCCGAGCCGCCTGCTGGAACAGGTGTTCGACGCCAGGATAGTGGCTAGGCAACTTGACACTGCTCGCCCAATCACAACAGAATTGCAATTGGGCCGAAAGAGGCTGTGTGAGTAAGACCTGTAGCCGGCGCACTCTCGCCCCGGACCGGCCCTCCGGGAAGAAGGCTGCAGGAAGTCAACTGAGAGGTAAGACGCGTATGCATCTAGGGATCCGAGTACGGGCGCTCGCCCTCGCGACCGTCGGCGTGTGTGCGGTTGCGGCGTGCGGGAGCAACAACGGCACCGGAGGTAACTCGCAGGCGCCACCGGACAAACAGGTTCTGAACGTCAACATCGACACGGAACCCTCGACTCTGGACCCGACCCAGCAGCAGTGGGTCTACGAGGCCGACGTAGGGCGCAACATCTACGAAGCCCTGACCAGGGCCAACGCGCAGAACACCGACGTCGTCGGTGCGGCGGCGTCCAGCTGGGACGTCTCGTCCGACGGCATGACGTGGACCTTCCACCTTCGCAGCGGTGAGAAGTACAGCGACGGCAACCCCGTCAAGGCCAGCGACTTCGTCGCGTCATACAAGCGCATCCTCGACCCGACGATCGCCGCGCCGTACGCCGACCCGTTCTTCGACGGCAACATCGCCGGGGCACAGAACTACGCCAACGTCGACGCCAAGAACCCCGCCGCGGTGAAGTCGTTCCTGGACGGCATCGGCGTTTCGGCTACCGACGACAACACGTTCGTGATCAAGCTGCAGCACGCGGCTCCGTACTTCAAGTGGGTGACCAGCCTCTGGATGGCCTCACCGATTGAGGCGTCGGACCTGACCGCGGGCGGCGCAACGTTCGGCGCCGTTTCGGCCGACGCGGCGACCAAGATCCACGGCAACGGTCCTTTCCAGCTTTCGGAGATCGTTCCGAAGGACCACATCACCCTCGTTCCGAACAAGTACTACCGGACGCAGCCGATTCTGCAGAAGGTGAACCTGCTCGAGATCACCGACGCGAACGTCGAGTTCGCGAAGTTCCAGAACGGTGAGCTCGACGTCACCCGCGGCGTCCCGCCCTTGGACGTCGCATCCGTCAACGCCGACCCCAAGATGAGCAAGGAAGTGGTCAAGGGGCCATCCCTTCTCACCTGGTGGATCGACTTCAACACCACCAAGGTGCCGTTCAACAACAAGAACCTCCGGCTTGCGTTCTCCAAGGCGCTCGACCGGCAGTCGTACGTGCACAACATCCTCAAGGACATCGGCACTCCGATCCAGAGCATGATCCCGAAGGGCATGGACCCATTCGACTCGACGGGAAACGCTCAGGCCTATGACTGCAACGCCGCCAAGCAAGCTCTGGCCGCGGCGAAGACAGACGGTGTGACCGACGCCCAGCTCAAGAGCATCCACTACGAGTACGCCAATAGCTCGACCCGGAAGACCTCCGCCGAGTTCTTCCAGCAGCAGTGGCAGACGTGTCTCGGGATCACCGTGACCCTGGACGCGATCGACAGCCAGACCCACTCGCACCACCTGCGCCAGGGCAACTACCAGGTTGGTGGCGTGTCCGGTTGGCAGGCTGACTACCCCGACGGCCAGGACTGGTTCGACATCTTCATCACCGGTTCCGGCAACCAGTTCTCTAACTGGAGCAACTCGCAGTACGACTCGCTGGTGCAGAAGGGCGACACGTCCTCGAACAACAGCGACCGGCTGTCCGCGTACAGCCAGGCTCAGACGATCCTGGAGCAGGAAGCCCCTGTGATGTTCCTCTTCCAGAACGAGAAGTTCTTCCTCGTGTCGTCGAAGGTCAAGGGCTACAACGTCCACCCACTGGACGACGACTGGGTCGGAGACATCTCCTCCGTGACTCAGATGTACATTTCGGCGTAAGGTACACGTGACTTGGCAGTAACAGCGGGCGCGCCTCCTCTGAGGGGCGCCCGCCCCTTCCTCGCCTGGATCCCCCGAGGACGGGGCGCTTCCCTGGCGGTCTTCATCGTCAGGCGGCTTCTGTGGATGATCCCGGTCCTTTTCTTCGTCATCCTGATCACCTTCGTGCTCATGCACCTGGCCCCCGGCGGTCCCTGGGACCGCGAGGGCAGGCAGCTGGCCCCTTCGGTGATCAACAACCTGAACATCAAGTACGGGCTGGACAAGCCGCTGTGGCAGCAGTTCCTCATCTATGTATGGGGCGCCGCCCACTTCGACTTCGGCGACTCTCTGCGGTCGCCCGGCCAGACCGTGTCGAGCCTGCTGGTCGAGAGCTGGCCCTACACGTTCACGCTCGGGGCGACCACCTTCATTCTCCTGGTGCCCATCGGCATCGGCCTCGGCGTGCTGGCCGCGCTCCGCCAGAACTCGCTGGTCGACTACAGCGCGCTCGGCCTGGCGACGTTCGCGGCCTCGACGCCGAACTTCGTGCTCGGCATCTTCCTGATCATGATCTTCGCCATCGGCCTGAACAAGCTGACCGGCGGTAACTTCTACCTCCTGACCGGAGGGATGCCGAGTCCTTACAACCCGTTCCAGTCCGAGCTGATCATGCCTGTCATAACGTTGGGCGCACTGCCCACCGCGTACATCGCACGACTGACCCGGGCGAGCACCCTCGAAACGTTGCGGCAGGACTTCGTGCGCACCGCGTGGGCCAAAGGCCTCAAGGGTCGGCTGGTCGTGACGAGGCACGTGCTGAAGAACTCATTGATCCCGGTGGTGACGGCGCTCGGGCCGACGTTCGCGTTCCTGATCACGGGCTCGTTCATCGTCGAGACCCTGTTCCAGATCCCAGGGATCGGCCGCAGCTTCGTGACTTCGATCGCGGCGCGCGACTACACCATGATCCTGGGCACGACCCTGCTCTACGCGTTCTTGATCGCGCTCGTCAACCTCGTGGTGGACATCCTCTACGTGTTCATCGACCCGCGGGTCAGGCTGACCCACTGATGGCGACAGCGATCGGTGTCGCGCAGCAGGTCGACTGGGACGTCCCCGACCAGGTTGGCCTGTGGAGCGACGCCTGGACACGGTTCCGCCGGAACAAGCTCGCAGTCGCCGGCCTGGTGGTCGTCGTCTTCTTCATCATCGTCGCCATAGGGGCCCGCCTGCCGTTCACGTCTGGCGGGCTGTGGAAGATCCTTCACCTGGCGCAGGACCCGTTCCAGCAGGACGTCGTCAACACCGTCGCCCCGCCTTCGTTCCAGCACCCGTTCGGCACCGACGCCCTCGGCCGCGACGTTTTCGCGCGCGTCCTCTATGGCTCGTCGATCTCGCTGTCGATCGGCATCATCGTCCAGTTCCTGATCCTGATCGTCGGAGGCACCATCGGCATGGTCGCCGGCTATTTCGGCGGGATGATCGACAACCTGCTGATGCGCTTCACGGACATCATGTACGCGTTCCCCGACCTGCTCCTGGTGCTCGTCTTCGTGGCGGCGTTCTCGAATGGACCAAGGCTGCTCACGATCTTCGCGGCCATCGCGCTCGTCAACTGGGTGGGACTCGCCCGACTGGTCCGCGGCCAGGTGCTGTCGATCAAGGAAAAGGAGTACGTCGAGGCGGCCCGCATGACGGGTAGCCCGCCGTTCAAGCTCATCGTCAAGCACCTGATGCCGAACTCGTTGGGGCCCGTGATCGTCACCCTCACCTTCGGCATCCCCGCCGCGATCTTCACCGAGGCCGCGCTGAGCTTCCTCGGCATCGGCATCCGGCCGCCGGAGCCGAGCTGGGGCGTCATGATCGAGGACGGCTACGGCGCGATCTTCGCCGACCCGTGGCTGGTGTTCTTTCCAGCCGTCGCAGTGGCGCTGACGATGCTCTCCTTCACGTTCATCGGCGACGGCCTGCGCGACGCGCTCGATCCCCGAATGCGCCGCTAAACCGTCACCTTCCCTTAAGCTTCAATTTCGGTGGCGCAAACCCTCCTGCAGATCCAGGACCTGCACACCCAGTTCTTCACCTCGCGAGGGGTGGTCCGGGCGGTCGACGGCGTCACATTTCACGTCGAAGCGGGCGAGACGCTAGGCGTCGTGGGCGAGTCCGGGTGCGGCAAGACGATGACGGCGCTCTCGATCCTTCGCCTGGTCCCCGACCCGGGCCGGATCACTTCCGGGCGGATCCTGTTCCGCGGCGAAGACGTGACCAAGATGGACGACGACCAGATCCGCGAGTTCCGCGGCAACGACGTCGCGATGATCTTCCAGGACCCGATGACCTCGCTGAACCCTGTGACGAAGGTGGGCTTTCAGATCGAGGAGGCGATGACAGCCCACGAGCGCTTCTCCGAGAAGCTGGCCAAGGGCCGCGTCGTGGAGCTGCTCAAGCGGGTGCGCGTCCCGGCGGCCGAGACCCGCGTCAAGGATTATCCGCACCAGTTCTCGGGTGGCATGCGTCAGCGCGCCATGATCGCGATGGGGCTGTCGAACGAGCCGGCGCTGCTGATCGCGGACGAGCCGACCACGGCGCTGGACGTCACGGTCCAGGCTCAGATCATCCAGCTGATGAAGCAGCTCAACCGCGAGCTCGGCACGGCGATGATGCTGATCACCCACAACATGGCGCTGGTCGCAAGCCTATGCCAGCGGGTGATCGTGATGTACGCGGGGCGCATCGTCGAGGAGGGGCCGGTCGAGCAGATCTTCAAGAGCCCGCAGCACCCCTACACCTGGTCGCTGCTGCGTTCGGTGCCTCGCGTTGACGAGGCACGCAAGGACCGGCTGGTCTCCATCAAGGGACTGCCACCGGACCTGACGAATCCGCCGCCAGGATGCAAGTTCCATCCCCGGTGCCCATTCGTGATCGACCGCTGCAAGACGCAGGAGCCGGAGCTCGACAAGGTTGGCGTCGCCCAGGTCGCGCGGTGCTGGGTCCTCATGCGCAACGTGAAGGAGGCGGACGTCGAGGCGGCGAAGCAGAGCGCCCTGTCTGTCGAGGCCGCACAGAAGCTGAAGGAGACTCCGACGGACGTGGGGGCCAATGCAGGCCGCTGAGAAGCAGCCGAGGACCGCGGTCAAGCCCGACCCGATCCTGCTTCGCGTCAAAAACGTCTACAAGTACTTCCCCATCGCCGGCATAGCGTCGGGCGGGCTCGCCGTGCGGGCGGTGGACGGCGTCGACCTCGAGATCCGCCGAGGCGAGACCCTGGGCCTCGTCGGAGAATCGGGGTGCGGCAAGTCCACGCTGGCCCGCCTCATCACGGCGCTGCTGCCCGTGACCGGTGGAAGCGTCGAGTTCGACGGCGACAACATCACCAAGCTCAGGGGCGGACGGCTGCGGCGCACGCGCCGCAAGATGCAGATGATCTTCCAGGACCCGTTCGCCTCGCTCGACCCCCGCATGACGGTGGGCGACATCCTGATGGAGCCGCTGGAGAACTTCCACATCGGCTCCGGGCGGGAGCGGCAGAAGCGCGTGCAGGAGCTGCTGCGGCTGGTGGGGCTGAATCCGAACTTCAACAACCGCTATCCGCACGAGTTCTCAGGTGGGCAGCGGCAGCGCATCGGCATCGCGCGAGCCCTGGCCGTGAACCCATCGTTCATCGTGTGCGACGAGGCGGTCTCAGCGCTCGACGTGTCGATCGCGGCCCAGATCATCAACCTTCTGCAGGACCTTCAGCGCGAGTTCCAGCTGACGTACCTCTTCATCGCGCACGACCTTGCCGTGGTTCGCCACCTGTCGGACCGGATCGCGGTGATGTACCTCGGCAAGGTGGTCGAGACGGCGGACCGGAACGACATCTACGACCGGCCGCAGCATCCGTACACAAAGGCGCTGCTGTCGTCCATCCCGGTCCCGGACCCAGTGGCCGAGCGTGAGCGGATGCCGATCACCCTCAAGGGTGAGATCCCGTCGCCGGTGAACCCGCCTTCGGGGTGCCGATTCCACACCCGCTGCCCGATCGCGCGCGTGCCCGGAATCTGCGCCGACCAGGAGCCCCCGCTGGCGCCGCACGGCGCGGTGGACCAGGTTGCGGCGTGCCACTTCGCCGGCGAGGCCTGACCGGCCCGCGACGAGATTGCGAGGCGCCCTTTGCGGGCCCTCCCTTCCCACCGGCCCCTCCCCCAGCCGGCACGCCGACCCTGACCGTAGGGCGAGAAAAAACCCAGGTCAACCCAGGTTGTCAAGACGACCCGGCGCGGACCTCGAGGATGCGGTATCCCTTCTTCGACTTGAGCCGGGTCACGGCGTAGGCCTGGCCGGCCAGCCAGGCCGCCAGCGAGTCCGAGCCGAGGTTGCGCTGCACGACCAGGTAGGCGGACGCACCCGGCCCCAGCCTGGGCAGCCAGCGCAGGAGCAGCTCGTGCAGCGGGCCCTTGCCGACACGCACCGGCGGGTTGGAGTAGACGGCGTCGAACCGGACGTCTCTCGGCACCTCGTCTGGCAGGCACGCCTGGACGTTCGTGACCCCCGCGGCTGCGGCGTTGGCCCGGGTCAGCTCCAGCGCCCGTTCGTTCACCTCGACCGCCCACACGCGGGCCCCCGGCGCCCGCCTGGCCAGCGCCAGCGCGATCGGCCCATAGCCCGAGCCGAGGTCGAGCAGCTCACCGGTTGGAGGAGGGGGCGGAGCCTCCCGGAGCAGGACCAGCGTGCCGAGATCGATCCCCTTCGAGCCGAACACGCCCCGATCGGCCTGGAGCTCGAGCTGGAGGTCGGGCAGCCGGAGATGGAAGGTGCGCGGCCGCGAGGTGACGGCAGGCTTCGGATCGAAGTAATGACCGGGCCGGGATCCGGCCTCCGGCCTCGCTTTGGGCAGCCGCCTTTTGGGTATACTCATCGTTCGTCGCCCAATCGGCTAATGCCGCGTGGGAATCAAACCCCTATTCGGAGAAGTCCTTGCCAACCATCCAGCAGCTGGTCCGTTCTGGGCGCAGAGCGGCCAGAGCGAAGTCTAAGGCGCCGGCCCTCAAGGGCTCACCGCAGCGGCGGGGCGTCTGCGTGCGCGTCTACACCCAGACCCCCAAGAAGCCGAACTCCGCCCTCCGCAAGGTCGCCCGCGTCCGCCTGACGACGGGGATCGAGGTCACCGCCTACATCCCCGGCATCGGCCACAACTTGCAGGAGCACTCCGTGGTGCTCATCCGCGGCGGCCGTGTCAAGGACCTCCCGGGCGTCCGCTACCACATCATCCGCGGCACCCTGGACACCGCCGGCACCAAGAATCGCAAGAAGGCGCGCTCCAAGTACGGAGCAAAGCGCGAAAAGAGCAAGGCGGCAGCCTGATGCCTCGCCGCAGCCGTCCAGTCAAGCGTGTCATCGCGCCCGACCCTGTCTACCAGTCGGAGGCGATCGCCAAGTTCGTGAACGTGGTCATGAACCGTGGCAAGCGCTCGACCGCCGAGAAGGTCGTCTACGACGCGCTGGCGCGCGCGGGCAAGCAGGCCAAGAAAGAGCCGCTCGAGATCTTCGACCTGGCCCTGCGCAACGCCACGCCGCTGCTCGAGGTCAAGCCGCGCCGCGTCGGCGGCGCGACCTACCAGGTGCCGGTCGAGATCCGGCCCGACCGCCGGCTCGCGCTTGCCCGCCGCTGGATCGTGCGGTTCGCCCGCCAGCGTGGTGGGAAGAGCATGTCCGAGAAGCTCGCGTTCGAGATCCTGGACGCCTCCCAGAACACCGGCGGTGCGGTCAAGCGCAAAGAGGAAACCCACCGGATGGCGGAAAGCAACAAGGCTTTCTCCCATTTCCGGTACTGACAGAGAGATGAACGTGGCACTGAAGATGCAGGAACGTCCGGTCGCGATCGACAAGGTCCGAAACATCGGGATCATGGCGCACATCGACGCCGGCAAGACCACGACCACCGAGCGGATCCTTTTCTACGCGGGCCGGATCCACAAGATGGGCGAGGTGCACGAGGGCGCCGCCACCATGGACTGGATGGTCCAGGAGAAGGAGCGCGGGATCACGATCACGTCGGCCGCCACCACGGCGATGTGGCGCGACCACTCGATCAACATCATAGACACACCCGGGCACGTGGACTTCACGGTCGAGGTCGAGCGCAGCCTCCGCGTGCTCGACGGCGCGGTGGCTGTCTTCGACGCTGTCGCCGGCGTGGAGCCGCAGTCCGAGACCGTCTGGCGCCAGGCCGACCGCTACGGCGTGCCTCGCATCGCATTCATCAACAAGATGGACCGCATCGGCGCCGACTTCTACGGCTCGCTGAGCTCGATCCGCACGCGACTGGGCGCCCGCGCGGTGCCCATCCAGCTGCCGATCGGCGCGGAGGGCTCCTTCCAGGGCTACGTCGACCTCCTGACCAGGGAGGCGGTGGTCTACACCGACGACCTCGGCACCAAGAGCACCGAGTCGCTCGAGATTCCGGCGGGCATGGCCGACCTGGTCAGCCAGTACCGCCACGACCTCGTCGAGGCGGTCGCCGACTTCGACGACGTGATCATGCACAAGTACCTCGAGGAGCAGGACATCTCCGAGGAGGAGATCAGGGCGGCCCTGCGCAGGGGCACCGTCAAGGGCGTGCTGGTGCCGGTGCTGTGTGGCGCCGCGCTGCGCAACCGCGGCGTGCAGCCGATCCTCGACGCGGTGGTCGACTACCTGCCGTCCCCGGCCGACGTGCCGGCGGTCGAAGGCACCGACCCGAAGACAGGCGCGCTCCTGATCCGCGAGCACGACGACAACGAACCGTTCTCGGCGCTGGCCTTCAAGATCCAGATGGACCCCCAGGGGGTCGGCAAGCTGACCTTCTTCCGCGTCTACTCGGGCCGCCTGCGCGCGGGTTCCGCGGTGCTCAACGCGTCCAGCGGCCGCAAGGAGCGGATCGGCCGCATCCTGCGCATGCACGCCATCCGCCGCGAGGACGTCGACGAGGTCTTCACCGGCGACATCGCCGCGGCCGTCGGGCTCAAGTTCACGACCACCGGCGACACGCTGGCGGACGAGGACCACCCGATCCTGCTGGAGTCGATCACGTTCCCCGAGCCCGTCATCTCGGTCGCGATCGAACCCAAGACCAAGGCCGACCAGGAAAAGCTCGGGATGGCGCTCCAGCGCCTGTCCGAGGAGGACCCGACCTTCAAGGTGCACACCGACGAGGAGACCGGCCAGACCATCATCGAAGGGATGGGCGAGCTGCACCTCGAGATCATCATCGACCGCCTGCTGCGCGAGTTCAGGGTCGACGCCAACCAGGGCAAGCCCCAGGTCGCCTACAAGGAGGCGATCCGCAAGCCCGCGCACGGCGTCGGGCGATTCGTGCGCCAGACGGGCGGCAAGGGTCAGTACGGCCACGCCGAGGTCGACGTGCGGGCCGGCGAGCCGGCCAGTGGATTCGTGTTCGAGGACAAGATCACCCAGGGCCGCATCCCTCGCGACTTCATCCCCGCGATCGAGAAGGGCATCCGCGAAGCCCTCCAGACGGGTGTCGTCGCGGGCTATCCGGTGGTCGACATCGTCGTCACGCTCGTCGACGGCTCCTACCACGCCGTCGACTCGAGCGAGATGGCGTTCCAGGTCGCCGGCTCGATGGCCGTGAAGGACGGGATGCACAAGGCCCAGCCCTTCCTGCTCGAGCCGATCATGAAGGTCGACGTCGTCATGCCCGAGGAATACCTCGGTGACGTGATGGGCGACCTCGCGTCGCGGCGCGGTCACATCCTGGGCATGGAAGGGCGCGGCACGTCGCAGAACGTGAGGGCCCACGTGCCCCTGGCCGAGATGTTCGGGTACGCTACCGAGCTTCGGTCGATGACTTCGGGGCGGGCGACGTATTCGATGGAATTCAGTCATTACGCGGAGATGCCGGGGAATTTGGCGGAGGCTGTGGGCCGCCGCACCACGTCGAGGAGTTAGAGGAGGAAACAGTGGCGAAGAAGAAGTTCGAGCGGACCAAGCCGCACCTGAACATCGGCACGATCGGTCACATCGACCATGGCAAGACGACGCTGACGGCCGCCATCACCAAGGTGCTGGCCGACAAGGGTCTGGCCGAGTTCACGCCTTTCGACAGGATCGACAAGGCGCCTGAGGAGAAGGCCCGCGGCATCACGATCTCGATCACCCACGTCGAGTACGAGACCGAGAAGCGCCACTACGCGCACGTGGACTGCCC
>DATEHQ010000004.1:0-51759 GCA_035279525.1 Candidatus Dormiibacterota bacterium | reverse complement strand
GTGCCCGCGAACCAGGTCGGCGAGGTTCAGCTCTGGAGCATCGTGCACACGTACCCGTTCACCGCTGACAAGAACGGAGTCGTCGACATGAGCTTCATCGTGCCGAACGACGTCGCGCTGGGAGACCACACCGTGAAGTTGTGCTGGAGCAACTCCTGCCACAAGGAAACCGGGTTGACGGTGGTCGCGGGCGTCGCCGGCGTGATCCCCACCCCGACCACCAATCCGACGCCCGGGTCGACGTCAACCCCGACACCAGGTTCGACACCTGGCACGACGCCCGGGACGACGCCTGGCACGACCCCACACCCGACACCTCGCACCACGCCAGGCTCGACGCCGCGCCCAACGCCACGCTCGACGCCTGGCTCGACGCCCAACCCAACCCCCAGGCCAACCCCAAGCCCGACCCCGACAGCGAATCCCTGCCCAACGCCGGCGCCTCCGGCCACAGTAACCGCAACACCGAAGACACTCTTGCTGGGCGGCCCGGTCACGATCACGGACAGCAACTTCGATCCGAACGAGACGGTCACGGTCCAGTACTACCTCGGGACGACTCTCAAAAACACCTGGTACAAGACCTCGAACTGCAGCGGTGTGTTTCCTTCCTTTAGCTTCACCCCCGCTGCGATCTTGGGTACGGGGAAGATCATGGCAACGGATTCCTCGGGACGGTCTGCCTCCACGACCTTCAGCGTCATCCTCTAGAAGCTCAGCTCCGCGAAGTTAAGGCCGTCTGAGTTCGAGGGGCCCCCACCCCATAATTTCGGGGCCGTGACGATCTCGCCGGGGACCAGGCTGGGCCAGTACGAGGTCCAGGACTTCATCGGCCAGGGCGCCATGGGCCTCGTCTACCGGGCCTACCACTCGCAGCTCGAGCGCACGGGAGCGGTGAAGGTGCTGCAGGCGATGTCGCCCGACCCGGACACGACCGCCCGGTTCAAGCACGAAGCCCAGGCGATCGCTCAGATGCGCCACCCGAACATCGTCAACGTCTACGACTTCGGGGAGAACCAGGGGACCCCGTACATGATCGTCGAGTACGTCCCGGGCGGCAGCCTCGCCACGCGGATGAGCGAGCGCCCGCTCGACCAGTCGACCGCGCTGAAGTACCTGCGCGGCATCGCCGCGGGGCTTGACTACGCGCACTCGAAGGGCATCGTCCACCGCGACGTCAAGCCGGCCAACGTGCTGCTCGAAGCCGACGACACGCCCGTGCTCGCGGACTTCGGCCTGGCCAAGCTGCTCCAGGGATCGTCCTTGAAGTCGATGACGGGCGTGACCACCGGCACGCCCGCGTACATGGCGCCGGAGCAGGTGGCGGGAAGCAAGGTCGGCCCGGCCGCCGACCGCTACTCGCTGGCGACGATCGCGTACGAGATGCTCACTGGCGTCATCCCGTTCGACGGCGAGGCCCTGATGGAGCTGCTTTACGCCCAGGTCCATCGCTACCCGCCGGCGCCCAGCACGCGCAATCCATCACTCACTCCCGCGGTGGATGACGTGGTCATGCGCGGCCTGGCCAAGAACCCAGCCGATCGCTGGGAGTCGTGCGGTGACTTCGTCGACGCTCTCGCCGCGGCGCTGCACGGCGAGAAGCGAGCGGCCGGCGCCCGGACTGTCGTGATGCGCCCACCGGCCGACGTGGCGGCGGCGGTGCCGGCATCGGCCGTCGCGGCGACCGTGGCCGGTCCGCTGTCGGCTGCCGAGCTGGCCGCGGACTCGACGCCGATGACGCTCGCGTATCCGTCGCCGCCCGCGCCGGCGCCGAAGAAATCTCACCGGCTGCGGTGGGCGCTCGGTGCGCTCGCCATCGTGATCGCGCTGCTCGTCGTCGCCACGGCCGGGTACCTGCTCATCCGCCCTCGGCCGTCGCTCCAGCTTTCCTCAGGTGTGGTCCGAGCTGGCGGCACGCTTGTCGTCACCGTGTCCAACGGCCCAGCCGACCAGCAGGGAGAGGTGCAGCTGATGAGCGTCGTCCATTCCGTCCCCTTCCAGGCGGACACGAACGGCAACGCCACGGTGTACCTGACGGTTCCCCTGGACACGCAGCCCGGCGACCACACGGTTCAGGTCTGCTGGGGTTCGATCTGCCCGGCCGCGCAGACGGTCCTCGTCCTGGCGCCCGCCGCGCCACCGTCGCCGACGCCGACGTCGACGCCCACACCCGGCGCGTCACCCACACCAACCGCCGGCCCCAGCCCGGCGGCGCGCATGCTCGCCCTCGGCAGCGGCCGGGTGCCGCGAGGCGGCACCCTGTACGTCTCCGGCCAGCACTTCCTGCCCGATCGAACGATCACGCTCTACTTCACGCAGGGCTCGACGACCATCGTGGATCTGCCGCGCCAGTTCTCGAGCTCCGGCGGGACGTTCGTGGATAAGACCTTCAAGGTCCCGTCGTCCGCATCGGTCGGCGCCGCGGCGGTCAGGGCGTGCGACCCCGCGGCCTGCGCCTTCGCGACCTTCACCGTGACGGGCTAGGAGCTAGAAGACCTCCGCGGCGACCAGGTCGTCCAGCGTCTCGCGCCGCCGCATCACGAGCGCCTCCCCGTCGCGCAGCATGAGCACCTCAGGCCGCGGCATGCCGTTGTAATTGCTCGCCATGGCCAGGCAGTACGCGCCCGCCGCAGGCACGGCGATGACGTCACCTGGCTGCAGCGACGGCATCTCGATGTCGGTGATCAGGATGTCCGTGGACTCGCAGTACTTGCCGGCGATCGTCACCTTGCGAACGGTTGCGCGGTCCGGGGCCGACGCGAGAAACGCCTCGTATCGGGCGCCGTACAGCTTGGGCCGGATGTTGTCACCCATCCCGCCGTCGACAGCGACGTAGCTGCGCACTCCCGGGATCTCCTTGATCGACCCGACCGTGTAGAGCGCGATCCCCGCCGGACCGGCGATCGAGCGCCCGGGCTCGACCACGAGCTGCGGCACGCGCAGTCCTCGACGCTCGCACCCCGCGACGAGCGCGCTGCGCACGGTCTCGACAAAAAAGCGCGGTGTGGGCGGATCGTCGTTCCGCGTGTAGGCGATCCCGAGGCCGCCGCCGGCACCGAGCTTGTGCGGCTCGAAGCCGAGCTCGTCGCGCAGCTGGACGAGCAGGTCGAGCATGATCTCCATCGCATCCGCGTATGCGCCGAGGGCGAAGATTTGCGACCCGATGTGCGAATGCAGCCCGACCAGCTCGAGTCGCGGATGCTCGAGCGCCTGCTCGACCGCGCGCCGCGCTGCTCCGGACTCGATGGAAAAGCCGAACTTCGAATCGAGCTGCCCGGTCGAGATGTGGTCGTGGGTGTCAGGTTTGACTCCGGGCGACAGGCGCAGCATGACCGGCGTCCGTCTTCCTTCGGGGACCACCTGCCGCAGGACCTCGAACTCGTGGTCGCCGTCGATCACGATGGTCGCGCCTGTGCGGTACGCCGCCTCGAGGTCTTCGAGACTCTTGTTGTTGCCGAGGAAGTGAATCCGGTCGCGCGGAAAATCGGACTTCAGCGCGAGGTGCAGCTCACCTGCCGACACCACGTCGAGCCCGAGGCCTTCTTCCGCCACGGCGCGCAGGAAACGAGGCGACGCGAATGCCTTGGCCGAATAGAGGACCTGGCCCGCGCCGTCCATCGCGGCCACGTACTCGCGCGCCCGCTGTCGCACGGTGGCTTCGTCGTAGACGTAGAGCGGCGTGCCGTGACGGCGGGCCAGCTCGACCAGGTCGCAGCCGCCCACCTCCATGTGGCCTGCGGCGTTGACCCGGTACGTGACCGGGAAGAGCAACCTTCTGGCGGTCGCCTAGTTAGGGCGCGAGCCGCAGCCGCACGAGCCGCCGCAGCATCCGCCGCCGGTGCTCTCGCCGGCGCCGAAGTCGACCGACTCGAGGGGGCCTCCGGCGACCGCGAAGCTCGAGACCAGCACCCGCGTCCTGGTCGACTCGCACGCCGGGCACTCCTGCACGCTGTCGCGCTCCGCAAAGCGGGTCAGGACCTCGAACTTCTCTGAGCAGCTCTCGCACCGATACTCGTAGATGGGCATCTCAATGAGTGATTCTAGATTGGCTGAGCTCGTGCGGCTCATTGCCGGTTGGCCCGGACTGGTTTCCGGGCCTGCGGACGAGCTGGTCGAGGATTCGCTCGTCCTGCTCGATCAACTCGGCGCGGCGTCGAACCTCGTCGACGTCGGCTCCGGAGGCGGGCTGCCCGGCCTGCCACTCAAGCTGGCGCGGCCGGAGCTGGCGGTCACGCTGGTCGAAGCCGACCAGGCCAAGGCCGCGTTCCTGGTCCAGGCGTGCGCCACCCTCGGCCTGCGCGACGTCGAGGTGGTGGGGCGGCGCGCCGAGGAGGCCGCCCGCGACCCGCGGTACCGAGAGCGCTTCGACGTCGCGGTCGCGCGGGCGCTCGCTCCGATGCCGGCGCTGGTCGAGCTGTGCCTGCCGTATGTCAGGGTGGGCGGCCGTCTGCTCGCTCAGAAGACCTCAGGTGAGGACGTCACGCGTGCGAGCCGTGCCATCGAATTGCTTGGCGGGAAGATGGACCGCGTGGTGGATGCACCCTCGTCGCTGCGGCGCGACGGGACCGTCGTCGTGGTTTCGAAGCTCGCCTCCACGCCGGCGCTCTATCCGCGCCGTCCCGGCTTGCCGGCCAGAAAGCCGCTATAACCAAGCCATGCATCCGCGAGTGATGAGGGTTCCCTATTGCGCGAGCCGCGGTTAAACTCCACCGTGACCCAAACGGATCCAGAGCAACACGCAACGTCGTCTCAGCTGACGAAGGAGCAACAGTGGCAACAAAGATTCTGGAAGTGACCGATGTGAGCGTGATCCGCGCCGCCGGTGGCGTGGTCTGCCGGACTCGGTCCGGCGAAACGGAGATCGCGGTCATTCATCGCCCCGCCTACGACGACTGGACTCTGCCCAAGGGCAAGATCGAGCCAGACGAGAGCCCGGAAGATTGCGCGCTGCGCGAGGTTCGCGAGGAGACCGGTCTGCGCTGCGAGCTGCTGCGGGCCCTCGGCTGCACCGCCTACGTGGACCGCCGCGGGCGGGACAAGGTTGCGTGCTACTGGGTCATGGAGGTGAAGGGCGGACGTTTCAGACCCGGGATCGAGGTCGACAAGATGCTGTGGCTGCCGGTCGAGGACGCGGTCAAGCGACTGACCTACGGGCGCGACAAGACGCTGCTCCTGCAGCAGGACCTGTAGACACTCTCGGTAAGCTCTACGCGTGCAGACGCTGACGCACGCGGATCCACTCGTCGTCGCCGGGATAGAGCTGCGCTCGCGCCTGTTCCTCGGCACCGGCAAGTACCGGACCGATGAGGAGATGGTCGCGGCCCTCCGCTCCTCGGGCTGCGAGCTGGTCACCGTCGCACTGCGCCGGCTCGACCTCGACGACCCGAAGAAAAAGACCATCCTCGACGTGATCGATTGGAAGCAGTACCGCATCCTGCCCAACACGGCGGGCTGCCGCACGGCCGACGAGGCGATCCGGATCGCCCGACTCGCACGCTCCATGGGTCTTTCGGACTGGGTGAAGCTCGAGGTCATCCCGGACCCTCGCTACCTCTTCCCCGACCCGGAGGAGACGCTGAAGGCGGCGCGAGTGCTGGTCGCGGAGGGATTCAAGGTCCTGCCCTACATCAACGCGGACCCTGTCCTCGCGAAGAAGCTGGAAGAGATCGGCACGGTGACCGTGATGCCGCTCGGCTCGCCCATCGGCTCAGGCCAGGGACTTCAGACGCTCGAGCAGGTGCGGATCATCATCGAGGAGGCGCACGTGCCGGTCGTCGTGGACGCCGGGATCGGCGTGCCGTCCGATGCCGCGCAGGCGATGGAGCTCGGCGCCGACGCCGTGCTGGTCAACACGGCGGTCGCTCTGGCCAGGGATCCAGCGCTGATGGCGGAAGCGATCAAGGAGGGCGTCGACGCCGGGCGCAAGGCCTACCACGCGGGTCGCATCGCCAGGCGCGTGGAGGCGAGCCCGAGCTCACCGCCGGAGGGCGTCTCGCGTCCGACCTGAGAGCGCTCAACCGCCCGGTGGCGATGGCGGTCGTGGATTCCGCCGAGGCCGGGTTGCGGGCTGCGACACGAGCCACGATCATCCAGTTGCGCGCTCCAGGCGCGACCGCGCGTGAGGTCGAACGCGAGGCGGCGCAGCTTGTCGCGTCCTCCCCGGTGCCGGTGCTCGTGAGCTCCCGCTGCGACATCGCACTTGCCGTCGGCGCAGCCGGCGTCAACCTGCCCGAGGGCGACATCTCACCCGCCGAAGCGCGCAGCCTGATCGGCGGCGGGCTCGTGGGGCGGTCGGTGCACTCGATCGAAGCGGCGCGGCGGGCCGCGCAGGAGGGCGCGGACTTCCTGATCTTCGGTCCGGTGTTTTCGAGCCCGACGCATCCACGGGGCGCTCCGGCGGGTCTCGCGGCGCTGGCTGAGGTGGTGCGTGCGGTGAGCATCCCCGTGGTCGCCATCGGCGGCATGACCGAGGCGCGAATCTCCGAGGTCAGCGCCGCCGGCGCGGCCGGTTACGCGGCGATCAGGCTTTTCGCGTGATCGTGGTGCAGGTCAACGGCAAGCCGATCGAGCTCGACGGGCCGACGCCGCTCCTCGCTTACCTGGAGAGCCTCGGCGTCAACCAGCGCGCGGTCGCGGTCGAGCACAACGGAGAGATCGTCGAACGCGCCGCATACACCGACCTGGTCCTGCGCGAGGGAGATCGCGTCGAGATCGTCCGCATGGTGGGCGGAGGTGTCAGCGCGCGGCCAGCCGCAACCTGATCGCGTCCTCCGCCTCGGCGCGCTCGTCCCAAGCCTCGCTTCCGCGGGCCATCTGCATCGAGCGCTCGTGTCCCTTGCCCGCGAGCAGCACGCAGTCGCCTGGGCGCGCGAGCTCGATCGCGCGGCGGATCGCGGCGCGCCGGTCGAGCACGATCTCGTAGTCGCGGCCTGGCGCCCTGCCCGCCGCACCCGCCTGCACGTCGCGCGCGATCTCGGCGGGGTCCTCGCCCAGCGGGTCGTCGGTCGTGATGATGAAAAAGTCCGAGAAGTCGGCCGCCGCGCGGCCCATGCCCGGGCGGTCGTGGTCGGAGCGGGCCGTGGAGCCGAAGACGACGAGCAGCCGTCCGGGCGTGTAGGGCCGCAGCTCGGCGAGCGCGCTCGCCAGTGCGCCGGCCGAGTGGGCGAAGTCGATGAACACGCGGAAGTCCTGCCCCAGGTCCACCCGCTCGAGCCGGCCTCGCACACCGTCGAAACCGGCCAGGCCGCGGCCGACGTCCTCCACCGCCACGCCGAGCGCCATGCAGACGGCGGCCGCGCAGAGCGCGTTGTAGATGTTGAAACGCGCCGGCACGTGCAGGTTGACCTCGGTCTCCCCGAGGGGCGACCTCATGCGGAATCGCGACCCCGAGCCTGTGACGTTGAGGTCGAGGGGATGAAAGTCCGACGCGGTGGTCATGCCGTACGTCCAGCGGCGAGAGATGCGCCTGCGTGAAAGTCGCTCGTAGCTCTCGTCGTCGCGGTTGAGCACCGCGGTCTTTTCGATCCCCTTGTCCGCGGAGCCGGCCGTGAGGTCGATCAGTTTCGCCTTGGCCGCGAGGTATTCCTCCCAGGTCGCGTGGTAGTCGAGGTGGTCGTGCCCGACGTTGGTGAACGCGGCGACGTCGAAGTCGCATGCGCGCACGCGCTCCTGCACCAGGGCGTGGGATGTGGTCTCGAGCACCGCGCACGCGGCGCCGGCCTCGACCATGCGCGCCAGCCAGGCCTGCACCTCGGTGGCCTCGGTGGTCGTCTGTCCGCTCAGGTTGTCCGTCTCGTGGCCGCTGATCCGGAAGGAGACGGTGCTCATCGCGCCGGCGACGACGCCGCTCGCCTGCAGGACGTGCTCGGCCATGTGGGTGGTCGTGGTCTTGCCATCGGTACCCGTGACACCGGCGACGCTGAGGCGGCGTGACGGCCGCCCGAAGAACTCCGCCGCGAGCTCGGCGAGACCGGTGCGGGTGGACCGCATCCGCACGACCGGTGTGCCCGGCGGGAGCTCCACGTTCCGATCGATCGCCACCGCCACCGCACCGCCGGCGACCGCGTCGGCGGCGTACTCGTGGCCGTCGGAGTGGATGCCCTCGACCGCCACGAAGAGGTCGCCAGGCCGGACCCTCCGCGAGTCGTACGCGATCCCGCCCACCTCGACGTCGCCGGCGCCTTCGAGGGCGGCGTCCGGCACGCCCCGCACCAGATCTGAGAGCTTCACTGTCCGCAGGATAATCGCGACGTGGAATCCCCACGTCTCGTGGCGGACATCGGGGGTCGCCGATTCGAATGGGGCTCGCGCACGTACGTGATGGGCATCGTCAACGTCACACCCGACTCGTTCAGCGGGGACGGGCTCGGCGCCGACCGCGAGGGGGCCGTCGCGCAGGGGATGCGCATGGTTGCAGATGGAGCCGACATGCTCGACGTCGGTGGGGAGTCGACCCGGCCGGGCCACGTCCCGATCACCGTGACGCAGGAGATCGCGAGGGTCGAGGAGGTGGTCGGTCGCCTCACCCGGGAGTCGGGGGTGCCGGTTTCGATCGACACCTACAAGCTCGAGGTCGCCGAGGCGGCCGTCGCGCGCGGCGCCACGATCCTCAACGACATCTGGGGCCTGACGCGCTCACCTGAGATGGCGGACCTCGCCGCCGCCACCGGCTGCGCGCTCGTCGTGATGCACAACCAGGACGGCACCGAATACGCGGGCGACCTGATGGAGGAGGTCAAGCGCTTCCTGGCCTCAGCCGTCCGCCGGGCGGTCGAGGCAGGAGTGCCTCGGGAGAAGGTGATGGTCGATCCAGGGATCGGATTCGGCAAAGACGCCGAACAGAACTGGGTGGTGATGCGGCGGCTGAGCGAGCTGAAGCAGCTCGGCCAGCCGATCCTGATCGGCACCTCGCGCAAATCCTTCATCGGCAAGCTGCTCGACCTGCCGGCGGGCGAGCGCGTCGAGGGGACGGCGGCGACGGTCGCCGCGTCTGTGCTGCGCGGCGCGGACATCGTCCGCGTGCACGACGTGCGCGAGATGACGCGCGTCGCTCGCGTCGCCGACCAGATGCGTTGACCAGGGCGTACCTGGGTCTCGGGTCGAACCTTGGGTCGCGCGCTCGAAACCTTTCCGCCGCCCGACGACGGCTGCGTCAAAAAGGTGCGCGTGTCGTGCGCCAAAGCCGCGTCATCGAGACGGAGCCATGGGGCCTGGCGGACCAGCCACGCTTCCTGAACCAGGTGGTCGAGATCGAATGGGATGGCACGCCGCGCCAGCTGCTGCGTGCGGCCAAGGATGTCGAGCGCGACGGGGGTCGCCGGCGAACGCGCCGATGGGGTCCGCGCGTTATCGACGTCGACATCCTCCTGTTCGGTGACGAGAAGATCGATCAACGAGGGCTGGTCGTTCCGCATCCACGCATCGCGGAGCGGCCCTTCGTCCTCGCGTCGTTACGCGAGCTTGGGATCAGGAGGGCCGGGCGTTGGTGAATCGATATCCGATCCCCGGCACGGCCAGGATGTAATAGGGACGCGAGGGCTGTGTCTCGATCTTGCGCCGCAGGTTGCGGATGTGCACGTCGATGACGCGGGTCTCGATGGGGTATTCGTAGCCCCAGATCGAGTTGAGGATCTTCTCGCGGCTCAGCACCTTGCCGGCGTTGCTGGCGAGGAACGTGAGCAGGTCGAACTCCGTGTGCGTGAGCTCGACTTCCTTGCCCGACTTGTAGGTGCGCCGCTCGTTGACGTCGATCACCAGGTCGCGAAACTCGAGCCGGCTGCGCATCGCCTCGGCCGACTCGAGGCGCGTCCGCCGCAGGTGCGCGGTCATGCGCGCCACCAGCTCACGCAGGCGCAGCGGCTTGCCGACGAAGTCGTCCGCCCCGATCTCGAGCGCGACGACGACGTCGATCTCCTCCGCCCGCGCGCTCATCATGATCACGGGCACGCCGGGGTCCATCCTGCGCAGCTCGCGACAGACGTCGAACCCCGCGGTGTCCGGCAGGGTGACCTCGAGCAGGACCACGCTCGGCCGCGCGTGCTCGACCTGGCGCAGAGCCTCGGCTCCGCCGTCCGCCTCGAGCACCAGGTAGCCGTCCTGCTCGCAAGCCGCCTTGACCTCGCGGCGAGTCCCGAGGTCGGGGTCGACGACCAGGACCTTGCGTGACGACTCCGCCACCACACCCACGCCTCCCATCCTAACCGAATTGAAGGATTGTTAGGGAATGTTGCGTTTCAACCCTCGAACGTAGGCCCGCGCCCTGTGCTCGAGATCCACCAGGCGGGCGCCCGCGTTCGAGATCGCGAGCTCCCACGCCCCGACGTAGGCGACCTCCTCACCGCCGAACTCGGCTTTGAACGTGCCCAGCCCATGCCAGGGGTGGGTCGGGCCGGCGTCCGGCGGCGCCACTCCCCAGAGGTCGAAGTCGGTGCAGCCTGCCTCCGCGGCCGAGCTGATCGCCGCCCACCACGCGAGGTCGTTGCCCATCAGCTCGCGGTGAGCGCCGCTTCGACCCGCGAACAGGCTGTACGCCCGCCCGCCGTGCCGGACGACCAGCACTGCAGCGAGCGGCTCTCGGTGCTCGGGCTCGTACGCGACGTAGGTGCGGCACCACGGCAGGAGCTCGAGCAGGTGCTCGTAGTAGCGCTGGTCCGGCAGGTGGATGGATTCGCGGCGCTCGACCGCTGCCGACTGGCGCGCCAGCTCTGCCGCGTCCTTGCCTTCCTCGACCACCACACCGCGGCGCTGGCCCGCGCGGATGTTGTAGCGGCGGCCGTGGCGGAAGGACTTGAGCAGCTCATCGGGCGGCCGCAGGCCGAGGATCCGGGTGTGGCGCGGCTGGGTCGACCGGGTGCGGCTGAAGCCGGTCTCCTTCAGCGATTCCTTCAGCGCCGGGTCCGCCTCAGGCTCGACCACGAGCCGGGCGATCTTCGCCCGCCTGGCCCAGGCGACGAGCGCTTCGATCGACTCCGGGCTCGCGGGCACCGGCCCGCGCGGAACGTAGGCCTCGGTGGCCGGTCCGACCTTGCGCAGCTGCACGCTGGCAAGAGCCCCGCCGCTCAGCTCGACGCGCTCAGTGCTCCACCCGGCCCGCGCCTGGACCTCGCCCCAACCCCAGCTCTGCAGCAGAGGCGCCGGGTGCACCAGCTCCGCGAGCCTCGCATCCCAACTCTCCGCGGCGTCCGTCATCCAGCTCGTGGACCGTCGACGATCCCGTTGACAACCCCGGTCTCGAGGTGGGTGACGTCGTTGACCCCGGCGATCACGGATCGAGCGTTGCGCTTCTCGAGCACGCTGATCGAGGCGTTCTGGATCCTGAACGGAAACAGGCCTTGCGACGACCTGCCCACCACGCGGTGCAGCGCGATCTGGATCACCCCGCCATGCGTGACCACCAGCACGTCCCCTTGCGAGTGGCGGCTGAAGATCGCGTCGATGGCGTCGGCCACGCGCGCCTCGAACGCCGCGGCGCTCTCGCCGCCCGGCACGAGGTCCCAGTCGGGCCGCTCCGTCCATTTCGTCCAGGCCTCGGGATAGCGCTCCGCCAGCTCGGTCGTGTGAAGGCCTTCCCACTCGCCGAGGAAGATCTCGCGCAGGGCCCGGTCCGGCTCAGGCTGCATCCCGATGGTGGCCCCCACGTCGAGCGCGGTCTCCATCGCGCGCTTCAAGTCGCTGGCGTAGAAGCCGGCGAACCGGCGACCGGCGAGGCGGGCGCCAAGGAGCCGCGCCTGCGCGTGTCCTTCCGGCGACAGCGGGGGGTCGAGCTGGCCCTGGATGCGGTGAACCTCGTTCCAGGTCGACTGGCCGTGCCGGACCAAGAGCAGGCGAGTGGGTGGTTGTTTGAGCGCGACCGGGAACTCCGGCGGCTCCGGGCGCGCGGATCTGATCTCGATATCTATACTAACTTTCTTCCCAAATCCCTTCGATCGGGCTGGGCCGATCCAGGAGAAGGCTCTTTGCAGGCACACGGCTCATTGGCCGAAACACCCCTTCGATCGCTGCTGGAGGCTGCTCAAGGTGAGCGGTCGACGGGTACCCTAACCATCCGCAATGGCAACGGCCAGTCGACGTCGCTCTACTTCGTCTTCGGCCACCTGTTTCACGCCCAGGGCGAAGGCAAGGCCGGCGACGACGCGGTCATCAATGCGCTGCAGTGGAGCCGGGGCGACTTCGAGTTCGAGCCGGCCAAGGGCAAGATGCCAGAGGATGAGACGGTCAAGGCTGACATTCCGGAGCTGGTCCAGGCCGCTGAGTCGCGGCCCCGGCAGGGTCCCCCGGCCGAGGCGGACCGAGATGGTCACGGAGGCGCGCACAGCGAAACCCATGCAGAGCAACCACAAACAGAGGCCGAGCACAAAGAGCATGCTGAACCGGAGCGAAAGGTGGAAGCACCCCAACCGAGACGTGGCGTGAAGCATCGCCCGCAGCCGAAACACGGCCGCGAGCCGATCCCGGTCCCGGCCGGACAGATCATCTACGACTCGCTGAAGACGTCGTTCGTCGACTTTCCGCGGCTCATCACGACGCTGGAAAAGGAGGGCTACACCGGCTACGTCCGCCTGCTCACCGACGACGCGTCGGGACTGATCCTCTTCCGCGAGGGCTCTGCGCTCGAGTGCCTCTACGACGGCGCCGAGGCGGCGGGGAGCCTCGTGCTCGGCAAGCAGGCGCTGCAGCAGTTCAACGACGACGTGACCAGCGGTCACGGCGTGCTCGACGTGGTCTCGCTTTCGCCCGAGCTGATCGACGGGCTCTACGAGCTGACCGTGTCGCGCCCGATGTACACGGAGCTGTACGCGGCCTGGGTGGACATGAAGGCGCTGCTCAAGTTCTTGAGCGACCGCAGGCTGAGCGGAAGCGTGATGATCCGCTCCGGCGCGGGGACCGGCGTGATCATCCTCGCCGAGGGTGAGCTGGCCGGCGCCTACACGAGCGAGTCGCGCGACATCTCGGACAAGCCCGACCGGGCGCTCGCCCTGTGCGACGACCCGAACTCGATGATCGAGGTGAAGTCGGCGGATTCCACCAAGCACCCACCGCTCGACGTCGATGGGATCGTGCGCGGCCAGGTGGCCGGGCGTACACCGATGCAGGCGCCCGCGGCGCAGCCGCCTCCGGCCCCCGCGCCGGCGCCAGAATCGGTGGCTCCGACCAACCCGACCCTCCCGGTCATGCCCGCGGAACCTCCGACCGCTCAGATTCCGACCGGCTCGTTCTCGAGCTACTCGCAGCCCACGTCACCTTCGATGCAGGTCGCGCCGACGACGCCACCGCGGGCGGCGGGCCCGCAGCTCGACTGGAACGCGATCGTGACCGAGCTGCAGGCGATGGCGGAAGACGCACTGGGCAACCGGGCGCGCAAGGTCAAAGACATCCTCGGGGCGGCCGATCCGTCGCTGGCCGGCATCGAGGCCGCCATCGACCAGATCCCCAGCATCTCGCTGCTCTTCGTCGACTCTTCGCGGCTCGAGCAGCTGGCGCAGGAGATGAGGGCCCGGCTCAAGTCCCACCTCTGAGCGCCCGTGTAGTTCCTTAACCGGGTGGGTTCCCTCCTCGCTTTTCTGTCTGTAGCCTGCTCGAAGGTGCGTTTGGCTGGGGGAGGGGCCAAACGGAGGAGGGAGGGCCCGGACGAGGGCCGCCTTTTCCGGAGCGCGGCGGTTGTGGCGCTGATCGCCCTCGCGGCGCCGCTTGCCGCTTGCGGCGGGAGCCCGCCGCAGATCGTCGACTACTCGCCCCAGCGCGGCGCGATCGACGTGTCCACCGCGGTCCCGATCCGGATCACCTTCGACCACGACGTCGACAAGGCATCGGTCGAAACCCGGCTCCATCTCTCGCCGGCGACGGCGGGACAGGTTGAGTGGGCAGGCGGCCGCCAGCTCACGTACCAGCACCCGCCGCTCCAGCCGAGCACGAACTACGAGGTCATCCTCGACCCGGGATATCGGGATCTCGCCGGCAACGTCTACACGCTCCGCCACCACTGGGCTTTCGTGACCGAGGCGGCCCCGGCGCTCGTCGGCTCGACTCCCGCGACGGGAGATCGAGGCGTCGATCCCGCCGCGTACCTGGCCCTGGATTTCTCCCGCCCCATGAACGGCGCCAGCCTGGGGTCGGCGATCACGCTCTACCCGACCGTGCCCATCGACGTCCGGCTCGACCCAAACGACAGCCGGCGCGCAGTCATCGCGCCTTCGGACCTGCTCACGCCGAACACGACCTACCAGATCGCCGTCAACACAGCCGCGCTGGATGCCGACGGCAACCAGCTCGACCGCGACCAGACCATCCAGTTCACGACGGGCGCGGTCCACGCGCTTCACGGCTGGATCACCTTCGCGGTGAACAACTCCGACGGATCACCCGGCGGCGCCTGGATCGTCGACGCCCAGGGCTTTCCACGACGCGTGTACGACAACGGGCCGGTGATGTCCTTCGACTGGTCGCCCGCCGGCGACCGGCTGCTGGTGCAGGGCGCCGGGGACAGATGGTCGGACTTCGTTCCGGGAGCAACCTCGACGCCCCTTCCGTTCAAAGCCCCGTGGGCCGCCGCGCTGGCTTCCGGGATGGGCTACGTGTACATCGACGAGTCGCATGCGCTGCACCGGCTGGACGGCGACGGCGCCGACCGCACGATCGCAGGCGATGTGAGCGAGGCCGCAGTGGCGCCTGACGGACTGCGCGTCGCGTTCGTCGAGAGCAGCGACACCGGCACGATCTGGGGTTACGACGTCGGCCTGAATGCGCGCTACCAGGTCGCGACCGATACGGGTCCGATCAGCAGTGTCGTCTGGGCGCCGTCGGGCGCCCGCCTCGCGTACCTGCGAAGCGATGCGCGGGTCACCAGCCTGAGGGTGCGCAACCTGACCGGCTCGGCCGCCACGACGACGCTGGCGACCGGCGTGCTCGGCTCGCCCGCCTGGCTGCCCGACTCGCTCCACGTGGTGCTCTCGGCGGCGATTCCCACGCCGTCGGGCCTCGTGCACAAAGGGTTTGTGCTCAACGTCGTCACGCCCGCGCCTGCGCTGACCCTGGCCGCCGCGCTGCCGAGCGACCCGGGCATCGACGTCACCTCGCCCGTCCCTTCACCCGACGGACACCAGATCGCGTTCATCAGCGGGCAGCAGGTCTGGCTGATGAATGCGGATGGCACCAGGCCGACGCCGCTGACGAAAGAGGACGCCTCTGTTTTCCCTTACTCGTGTCGCACGCCGGCCTGGACGCGCACGTGACGCCTGTCGATCTCGCCGTCGAACAGCTTTTCCAGGCGATCGGCCGTGCGCGACCACGAGAAGCGCTGGGCCAGCAGGCTGCCTCGGCGACCCATCTGACGCGCGAGCTCCGGATTGGCGAGGATTCGACCGATGCGCTCCGCGTACAGCGCCACGTCCGGGCCGTCGATCAGATAACCGCTGATCTCATCGCGGACGACCGACCGCAGGCCCGAGACGTCTGACCCGACGACCGGACACCCGCACGCCTGCGCTTCGAGCGCAACCAGGCCGAAGGATTCGCTGTACGACGGCATGACGCAAACG
Source organism: Candidatus Dormiibacterota bacterium (assembly GCA_035279525.1). Lineage (GTDB taxonomy): Bacteria > Chloroflexota > Dormibacteria > Dormibacterales > Dormibacteraceae > DATEHQ01. The sequence goes on along the minus strand of DATEHQ010000004.1, from coordinate 36,226 downwards.
TCAGCCGCGGCGTAGAAGAAGGGCAGCTCGTGGTGCGCCACCGACCCGACGAAGTCGACCCGATCGCGCACGCCCATGGCCGAAGCCACCGCCTTCAGACGGTCCTTCTCGCTCTCCTTCCCGTCGCTGCTGTCCTCGCCGAGGATGAGCAGCCGCACGTCGTCGTGCTGCCGGTCGCGGAGCAGCGCAAGCGCGCGGATCGCCACCTCGACGCCCTTCAACCGCTCGAGCCGGCCGACGAAAAGGAGCATCCGCTCGTCGGGACGATAGCCCACCTTGCGACGGGCCTCCGTGTGGTCCACGGGGCGGAACATCGAGAGGTCGACGCCGGGGGCGACGACCGCGACCCGCTCAGGGTCTGCGCCGTAGCCACGCGCGAGCTCTTCCGCCTCGTCATGCGTCGAGGCGATGAGCAGGTCCGCCTGGCGAGCGATCTCTCCCTCGACACGAACGCGCAGCGCGGGCTCAGGGCGCGCGCCCTGCGCGAGGGTCCGGTTCTTGACGGTCGCCAGGGTGTGGGCGATGTGAGCCCAGGCGGTCGCGAGCCGCGGACGCAGCAGGCACGCTACCTCGCCCGACAGCCAGTAGTGCGAGTACAGCAGGTCGTACTCGATTCCCTCACGCGCCGCGAATTCGAGGATGCCGGCCGCAAATGATGGGACCCGCTCGAAGAGCTCGTATTTGTCGAGGCCTTCGCCGGTGGGCAGGTAGACGACCCGGGACAGCGGGGCCAGCGACTCGATCGAGGGATCGTCCGACGACTGGCGCCGGGTGAAGATGTCCGTTGCGATTCCGCGCTCGCTGAACGCGCTGCAGATCTCGCGGACGTAGACGTTCAGGCCGCCGTTCGCGTTGTCGCCGAGCGCGGCCGTGGGTGAGGTGTGCATGGAGATGACCGCGATCCGCTTCCCGGCGTCGCGGCCCAGGATGATTGGTGTTGCCTCAGCCACGGTAGGCCGATCTCGCGTCTAGCCAGCGTCTCGAGACGCAGCAAAAGCCGGAACGAGAGACCGGCGAACAGGAACCCACCGTATCTAGAAACCTACGCCGGAGACCGGTATTCCCGCCGAGGTGCCCAAAGGGCCGAGAATATGGGCGATGGACTGGCGGGGCGCGAAAAGAGAGCGCCGCTTTCAATTCACGGCCGTGCTGGCGGTGATCGGCATCCCGGCGCTGCTGGCGCTGACCGGGATCTCGACGCTCGCCGACAGCTCGCCGACGCCGGCGGCCACGGGTGGACGGACCGGGGCCGGTGCGCTGCCGGGTGATCCGGCGCACGGCGCGATCCTGTACGGGCAGAACTGCGCCACGTGCCACGGCGCGAACCTCGAGGGCGGCATCGGGGCCACGCTCAACCCGATCGACAAGCTTCCAGGTGTTGCGAATCCGCTCGACCCCGCCTCCCTGATCGCCATCATCACCAACGGCCGCAAAGCACAGCCAGGTGACCCGAAGCAGGTGGACATGCCCGCCAAGGGAGGCAACCCAAGCCTCACCGACCAGGACGTCAAGGACCTCGCCTCCTACATCATCCAGATGAACCAGACCGGGCAGAACGGACCGCTCTCACCGGGTGAGCTCGCCAAGCGCACAATCCTGTGGGTGTCGATCGGCATCATCGCGATGGTCTTCATCACGTACCTGCTGGCGCAATACAACATGCGGTGGATCGCGCGCCGCGCCGCGGCGCGACGCAAGTAGCCAGGCCGGCGGCAACGCCCGGCTTCGCATCGCCCACCCCACCGCCGATCGGAGCCGCGCCTCGCGTCCTCATCCTCTTCAGTGACACGGGCGGTGGGCATCGCGCGGCAGCACGCGCGCTGACGGACGCGCTTCGCCAGCTCGATCCGACCTGCGCCGTGACCGTGGCCGACCCTCTGATCGGACAGGGCCCGCGGATCACGCGGAGGCTCGCCGCCCTCTACTCGCCGGTGATCCGGCGCTCGCGCGCCGCCTGGGGCGCGGTCTACCACACCAGCAACACCAAGGCCACCTTCGCCGCGCTTCGAGCCGTCTTCGGACCCGGCGTCCGGAAGGTCGTGAGCGACCTGCTGAAGCAGCACGACCCGGACGTCGTGCTCTCGGTACATCCTCTGCTCAACCACATCAGCTACCAGGCCATTCGCCGCAGCGGCCGCTCGCGTGCGCTGATGACCGTGATCACGGACCTGGTCGACTTTCATCGCGGCTGGACCTTCAGCCAGGCCGACCTTGTGGTCGCTCCGACGGAGGGCGCGCGCAAGGTCGCCCTGCGCCGGCGAGTGCCGCCTGAGCGGGTCAAGCTGCTGGGCCTTCCAGTCGACCTCCGCTTCCGCCCGCCCGCCCCAGGCGAGAAGCGGGCGCTCAGGCGCCGCTTCGGCCTGGACGAGGATCGCTTCACCGTTCTGGTGATGGGGGGCGGCGCCGGCGTGGGGCCGCTCGAACGGCAGGTCCGCGCCCTCGCATGGGACCCTTACCAGTGGCAGGTCGTCGTCGTGGCCGGCCGGAACGAAAAGATGCGCCGCCGCCTGGCGGAGACCCGCTACTCGACCCCGACGCTCGTGCTCGGATTCGTCGACCACATGCCGGAATTGATGCGCGCGTGCGACATCGTGGTGACCAAGGCCGGGCCCGGCGCCATCGCGGAAGCGCTCGCCACCAGCCTTCCGCTGATCATCACCGGGTTCCTTCCGGGACAGGAGTCGCCCAACGTCGACTTCGTCGTCGAGTCCGGCATCGGCGCCTTCGCGCCGAAGGAAGAAGAGCTCTACGACGAGGTGCGCGTGCTCGCGGAGGGCGGACCGACCTGGCGCGACATGTCGCGCAAGGCGGCCGAGATGGCGCATCCGTACGCGTCCGCAGACATCGCTCGCGAGTGCCTGCTGCTGGCCGCCCGCTACAGGGCTTCGGCGCAGGCGAGCCGGTAGGCGCAGAGCCGGCAGCGCCGCCGGTCGGGCCTGGGCTCGAACCGCCCCGCCCTGATTCCGTCGGCCACCTCGGCCCCCTGGGCGCGCGCGTCATCGGCGAGGCTCCCCGAACTCTCGACTGCGACCCGCTCCCCCGAAGCGAGGTACACGACCTCGAGTCCCACGGGTTCCAGGGCCAGCGCGGACGCGGCGCCCAGCGCGTAGAGGGAGAGCTGCAGGTCGCGGGTGCGCCGAGCCAGCGGGCGGCCGCTCTTGTAGTCGACGATCTTCCAGGCGGACGCGGTGCGGTCGATCCGATCGATCACGCCGCGCAGAGACCACCCATCGATCCCGAGCGTGAAAGGCTGCTCGAGGTACGCCGGGATGGAATTGAACCCACCCGTCCTGCGAAACGCCTCCAGCTGTGCCGCGCCGTTTCGCTTGAACGTCGCAGAGCGTCGCTGGTCGGGAAAATCGCTCGTGCTCCATACGTCGCCGTGGATGGAGCGGAGAAGGCCCGCAGTGACCTCCTTGCCTTCTCGCCGTGACTCGCCCGCCCGGCGCAGCACCTCGTGGAGCATCACGCCGTGCACAGCCTCCGCGGTTTGCGGGGCGCTGATGCGGCGCTCGTATCGGTACCAGTACTGGCGCGGGCAGTCGCGATACGCGGTGATCGCGCTGAACGAAAGCTGCAGCCGTCCGTCATGGGCCTGTGCCGTGGTCGTCGGCGGCGCCGGTGCGCGCGACTCGAACTCCCTGGCTCGAATTGACCGAGGTCCCGCGGAGCGGACTTCGTCGAGGAAGCGTGACTCACGCCACCTGCGCCCGCCTTCGTAATGCGATGCGTGGGTCAGGAAAAGCCGGTGCCTGGCCCTGGTCATCGCGACATAGAGGAGCCGGCGTTCCTCGGCGATCACGTCCTCTCGTCCATGAACGAGAGGCTCGAGCACAGCGGGCGGAAGCTCGAATCGCGGTGAACGCCCTGACTGCGGCAGCCTTCCCTCCACGAGCGCGGGCACGAACACCGCGTCGAACTCCAGGCCCTTGGCCTGGTGGATCGTCATCACGTAGATCGCGTCGGCGTCGAGACCTGTGTCGAGGGGCGATTCATCCTCACCTGACGCGAGGACGAGCTCGAGGTGGCGGAGGTAGTTGTCGAGAGAGTGATCGGGTGAGGTCTCGCAGAACTCGGCGACCGACTCCGCGAAACGACTGACATTCGCTGTGATGCGCGCCGCCTCGCTCACTTCTGCCCCCGCGATCAGGACGTCCAGGTAGCCCGTGCGATCCATCAGCTCGAACAGAAGATCGCGCACGTCGAGCACTCGCTCCGCGCCGGCAAGCCCTTCGAGCACTCGCATCACGTCGGCTGCCGCGGGCCGTGTCGCCACCCGTTCGAGCGCGATCGCGTCGTCTGGACGGCGCAGCAAGCGCAGCATCGCGATCACGTCCTTGATCTCGGCCCGGTCGTGGAATCCATGTCCCCCCACCACCACGTGGGGAAGGCCATGCGAGGCCATGGCAACGGCGATGGGTCGCGCGATGGCGTTCGTGCGGCAGAGCACTGCGATCGACGACGGCGATGTTCCATCTTCGACGAGCCGAGATGCTTCTTCTGCGATCGCGTCGGCCTCCGTGAAGCCGTCAGGACAGCTCCACAGCTCGACCTGCGCACCCGCCTGGTCGGAGCGAAGGTGCTTGGGCAGCCGGTCCGGGTTGTGGCCGATGAGCGCAGACGCGGCGGCGACGATCCGGCGAGAGCTGCGGTGGTTGCGGCCGAGGGTGACCGTCCGGGCCGACGGAAAAGTCAGCTGGAAGCGCTCGAGGCTCGCCCTCGATGCGCCGCGGAAGCGATAGATCGACTGGTCGTCGTCACCCACGATGAACGGCGCGCCGCCTCGTGCGATCAGCTCCACCAGCCGCTCCTGCGCCAGGTTCAAGTCCTGGTACTCGTCGACCAGCACATGCGGGTAACGGTGGCTGTACTCGAGCTGCAGCGTCGGGTTCGCCTCCAGCATGCGGACGGCGAGCAGCAAGAGGTCTTCAAAGTCCAGCACACGGAGCCGTCGACATTCCTTCTCGTACGCGCGAAAGAGGCGCACACACGCCTTCATCAGCAAGGCCTTCTCTCTATCCCTGGCGGTCCTCGCCCACATCTCGAGGGCGTGGAACGGAACCAGCTCCTGCTTGAGCCTCTCCAGCATGCGGAGGGCGGGTGCGACCAGGTCGTCGGGCCGTTCATCACCGGTCAGCGCCGCATCGCCGAGCTTCCACATCAGCTCGCGGGCGAGGATCCACCGATCTGCCCCGGCCAGGATGCGAAAGCCGGCGGGGACGCCGATCGAACGGCCGTCGGCGCGCAGCCAGCCGAGCGCGATCGAGTGGAAGGTCCCGACCGCGGGCGCGGGCGTCTCGATGAGGGCCTCGATCCGGTTGCGCATCTCGGCCGCGGCGCGCTCGGTGAAGGTCATCACCAGGATCGACTCCGGGGAGGCTCCCCGTGCGACCAGGCGGCGATACCGCTCGGCGATCACCGCGGTCTTGCCGGTGCCGGCGCCCGCCACCACCCGGACCGGACCTCCACCGACCACCGCCGCCGCGGACTGTTCGCGGCCGAGCTTCATCACACCACCGGGGTCGAGTTGCCGATCCTGACCCGCAGCGTGCGCACCTTTCGACCCAGCTCCAGTCCGTTGAGGCGGGCGATGATCGTCTCCGCGTCCAGCCGGAGCTGGTGGGCCAGGGCCGGGCTCGAGGTGGTGACCACGAGCGTCCCCGATTTGAGCTCCACGTCGTCGCACAGCTGAGCCGGCCCTGCGCCGATCACGGTCCGGAACGCGCCCGCCACCTGGGTCGCGAGCATGCGCCCGCCGCCGGGCTGACGCCGGAGCACCCTCGGCAGGATATTGCCCAGCTTATCCACAGGGCTGGATGCTCCCGCTCTCCACCGCCCAGACCATCGCCCTGGAGATCAGCTCGGGCGGAAACGGACCGGCCTCGACCGAGGTGATGATCACCTGGCCCTCGCCGGCGACCTCGTCCAGGAGGGCCGCCCGCCGCTCGCCGTCCAGCTCGGACAGGACGTCGTCGAGGAGCAGCACGGGCCGCTCCCCCGTACGGCGGGCGATCAGGGCCGCCTCGGCCAGCTTGAGGCTGACCACGGCCGTTCGCTGCTGCCCCTGCGAGCCAAACGATCTCGCCTCCTGGCCGTCGAGCCGCACGCTCAGGTCGTCGCGATGCGGACCCACGCTCGTCGAGCCGCGGCGGAGGTCTTCGGCCAGCGAGTTATGCACAGCTTCGGCCAGGTTCTCCGGAGGGCCTTCGTAGCCGATCTCGAGCCGCTCGCCGGCCGCGATTCCGGCGTGGCAGCGCGCCGCCTCCGGCTGGAGCTCGTCGACCGCACGCGCCCGCGCCCGGGCGATCTCCCCGCCGAGCTGCACCAGCTCCTGGTCCCAGGCCTCCAACACGTCCTCGCCTCCCTCGCCGGCCGCCATCTTCTTGAGCAGGCTGTTGCGCTGTTCGAGCACCCGCCTCAGGCCGGCCAGGGCTCGCGCGTAGCCGGGCTCGACCTGGACCAGCATCTGGTTGAGGTACCGGCGGCGCAGCTCCGGACCCGCTTTGACGAGACCGAGGTCGTCAGGCCAGAACAGGGTCGCCCGAAAATGGCCGGGGAGATCGAACGCGCGCCGGCGCGCACCGTCGACCTCGATCACGCGCCGCGTGCGCTCGCCCTCCACGTGGAGGGTGATGGCGAGCTGGATGGTCTTGCCCGCGGTCTCGATCTCTGCTTCGAGCCGCGATGACGGGGCGACCGGGCCGACGAGCTCACCGTCTTTACGCGCGCGGGGAGACGAGGACAGCGCAAGCATCGCCACAGCCTCGAGGAGGTTGGTCTTGCCCTGCCCGTTGGCGCCGATGAACACGTTGACTCCGGGGCCTGGAACCAGGTCGAGGCGACCGTAGTTCCTGTGGTTGCTCAGGCGCAGGCTGCGGAGGCGCATCGTTTGACCCGATGCGCTTCAGGACATCGCCACCCGCACGGGCATGATCACGTACAGGTAGTGCTCTTTACCCGGCGGTCTCAGCAAGCCTGGGCTCAGCGGGCCGTCGAACAGCAGCTCGACGTGGTCGGCGCCGATCACACCCAGGGCGTCCAGGACGTAGCGGGCATTGAACGCGATCTGTATCTCGGAACCATCGACGGCGGCGGCCAGCTCCGCTTTGCTGTCGCCGACCTCGTTGGTCGTGGCCGAAAGCACGAGGGCCCCCGCCTGAGCCTTGAGCCGGATGACGTTCGCGCTGTCGCGAGCGAAGAGCGAAACGGCCCGCACGGTCTGCGTGAGCTCGGCGGTCGGGACCTCGACCTTGGTCGAGCTCTTGCTGGGGATAACCTGTGCGTAGTTGGGATACTTCCCGTCGATCAGCCGCGAGGTCAGCTCGGACGTGCCGGCGCGGAAGAAGACCTGGTTGCGAGCCTTCGAGATGATCACCTCGACCTTGCCGGGTTCGCCCTTGAGGACACGCGAGAGCTCGGCCAGGGCACGGGCCGGCACGATGAGGCTGGCCTCCAGCTCAGAAGCGCCTGACGCCGCCAGCTTGCGCACCGCCAGCCGGTGACCGTCCGTCGCCGCCAGCGTGAGATTGCCGCCCTGCACCTGGACCAGCACACCCGTCAGCACCGGCCGGGCCTCGTCGGTCGAGGCCGCCATCTGCGTCTGCTCGACGGCGCTCACCAGGTCGTCCAGCGCGACCTCGAGCCGGTCGCCGTCGTCAGGTCGTGGTCCTGGAGGGAACTCCTCGGCCTCGATGCACTTGATGTGGGTGTCGAATCGCGCGCAGCGAAGGTTCAACGATTGGTTGGAAGGGTCGAGGGTCAGCTCCAGGTCCTGGTCCGGCAGCGTGCCCACGAAGTCGGTGAGCAATCGCGCAGGCGCCGTGGTCGCGCCCTCCTGCATGACCTCGGCCGGCACCACCTTGCGGATGCCGATCTCGAGGTTCGTGGCGGTCAGCGCCAACCCGTCGGCCGTCGTCTCGATGAGGATGTTGTTGAGGATCGGCAACGTGGTCCGGCTCGAGATCGCCCGAGAAACCACCTGAAGCGCCTGACCGAGCACCGCAGGTCTGCAAGTGACCTTCATCTGGGTTGCAAGAACTTTGGCATTCACGAAAGTTGTCCCCCGTTGAAAGAAATTCTCTTGATTGAAATCATCCGTAATCGATAACAGTAAGCGCTGTGCGGACTGTGGATGTCGAGATCATTTACAGATCGGACAGCGCGGTGGATAAGGGGTGGGGAAGCCGGGGGCGGGAAAGGGTGGCCTGTGGAATGAGTGGGGACGTTTCGGCCGCCGACCATGGATGAAAGGCCCGTCCCAAGACGTTTCGAACAAACTGGGGAAAGACCTGTCACTGGACGTAGAGCCGTTCGCGGATGGCCTGCACCTCGTAGCGCAAGCGCTCGTCTTCTTTTAGCTCGTTCGCGATCTTCTCGATCGAATGCAGGGCGGTGGTGTGGTCGCGTCCACCAAAGGCTTTGCCTATCGCGGGAAGTGACGACGGCGTCTCTTCGCGGACCAGGAACATAGCCACCTGCCGCGGAAACACAATGTGCTTGTCACGCCGCTTCCCCTTCATGTCATCGAGCGTGACGTTGTAGTAATCCGCGACCAGGGCCTGGATGCGTTCGACGTTGATCGGCTTGCGGGTCCCGGCCGGGATGATGTCCGCCAGCAGGCGCGCCGCCTCTTCCTCGTCGACCTGACGCTGGTGCACCGCGGCGAAGGCCTGCACGCGCGTCAACGCGCCCTCGAGCTCGCGGATGTTGCGCTGGACCTTGTGCGCGATGAAGTTGAGGACCTCCTCGGGAATCAAGCTGCTGTTGTCGCCCAGCTTGGAGTGGAGGATGGCGAGGCGGGTCTCGAAGTCCGGCGGCTGTATGTCGGCGATGAGGCCCCACTCGAATCGCGAACGCAGCCGGTCCTCCAGGGTGGGAATCTCCTTCGGCGGACGATCACTGGAGATGACGATCTGCTTGTTGATCTCGTGGAGCGCATTGAAGGTGTGGAAGAACTCCTCCTTGGTCCGGTCCTTGCCGGCGAGGAACTGAACGTCGTCGATCAGGAGCACGTCGACGGTGCGGTACTTGTGGCGGAACTCGCCCATGCGGGCCGTGGCGATCGAGCTGATCACCTCGTTGGTGAACTGCTCGGAGGTCAGGTAGACGACGCGCTTGCGCGGAAAGCGGTCGTGGACCTCGTGCCCGATGGCGTGCATGAGGTGCGTCTTCCCCAGGCCCACGCCTCCGTACAGGAAGAGGGGGTTGTAGCTGTCGCCGGGCGCCTCGGCCACGGCCTTGGCCGCCGCATGCGCGAACTGCGAGTTGTGGCCGACGACGAACGACGAGAAGCGGAACCGCGCGTTGAGCTCGGATGGCGCGACGGCAGCGACCTCGGCCGCCGCCTCCACGCCGTTTTCGTGACCGTTCTCAGCCGCGTGTCCGCCGTCCTCGTCGAGTGGCGACACGACCGGGCGATGCCCGCTCGGGGAGATGACGAAGTCGATGTCCACCTCCGCCCCGGTCACCGCCTGCAGCGTCTCCTGGATCAAACCCGAGAAGCGATCCTCGAGCCAGTCCTTGGCGAGCTTGCTCGGCACGCCAATTCGAAATATGGCGCCGTCGGCCGAGATGACCGAAGTGTTCTTGAGCCACATGTCGTACGTGCGCTTGGCGAGCTGGAAACGCAGCTCTTCCTGCACCTGAGACCAGATCTGGTCCTGGTTCACCTCAACGTCTCCTTCTCATGCCCGCGGCACCCAAAGAGATCAGCGTTTGGGACCCTGTGCAAGCCTGTCCCCGACCCTCTGCAAATGCTGTGGACAACCTCAGGCCGGCGAGTCCCCCCATCCGAACCTCCCCACCCCGCCCGTGGTCGCGCCACCGAGATGCGCTGCCGCGAGGCGCAAGTACAAATCGAAGCTCCCGTTCCACGAGCTCCGCCTCCTTACTACCTGTGGAAAAGAGCGGACCGGATTTCCACAGGCTGGCGGCGCCGACCTATCCGAAATCCCCTATCCGGTCTACCCCGAAATATGGAAGCCTACCTATAACTATTATCCTGGCAATGCTTATACTATTGATTAGACCGGTACATTCGATCCGTACTGCGCGGTCGCACGCACTCTGGTCTGGCTGGCTTCCGGCGGGGGAGTGTAGCACCGGCCTGTGGATACCGCAAGGCACGGTGAAGCATGATGAAGTTATAGACCTGATATCACAGTTGGCGAGCCGGGCGTCCGGTACACTACCGCGATCAAAAGAACCTATCAACCCAAAAAGCGATACCGCCGGCGGGTCCACGGCTTCCTGCGCCGGATGAGCACCCGCGGCGGCGTGCGAGTTGTGCGCAACCGGCGCCGGAAAGGCCGTCAGCGCCTGACCAGCTAGACCGTCTCCGCGGTGAAGCGGCGGATGCGGCTCCGGCGGCAGTCCGACTTTCAGGCGGCCATCAGCGGTAAGCGATTCCACAGCGGAAAGGCACTGGTCGGGTTTGCCGTGCCCGGCGATACAGAGGGCGGCCGCGTCGGCGTGACGGTCAGCAAGGCGATCAAGGGCTCGGTGGAGCGCAACCGGGCCCGGCGCCGGCTGCGCGAGGTGGCCCGGCAGCGCTTTCATGGGCCTGATTCGCCGCTGCGTGGGGTGGGAATACGATATGACGTGGTCCTGATCGCCCGCCCGGCGGCGCTCGAGGTGTCGTTCGCCGACCTGACGGCCGAGGCGTCGACGGCTGCGCTCAGGCTCTCGAAGCTGAACACATGACAAAGCTCCTGCTCGCCCTGATCCGTGGTTATCAGATGACCTTTTCCAAGATCCTGCCGCCCTCCTGCCGCTACTACCCCTCCTGCTCGCACTACACGTACGAGGCTGTCGAGCGGTACGGCTGGTGGAAAGGGAGCGGGATGGGAGCGGCCCGGATCGCCCGCTGCCATCCGTTCGCCAAGGGCGGCTATGACCCCGTCCCCTGACAGGAGAAGCTGACATCTACCTGAGCTCCTGGACCGACGCATTCAGCTTTCTGCTGCCGCTCAAGAATCTTTGGGATGCCGCCGTTTTCCAGCCTCTGAACTGGCTGTTGGGATTCCTCTACACGCACATCTCGGGCGTCCCGATCCTGGCGACGATCGGCGCGTATGGCGTGGCGATCATCGTCCTGACGATCATGATCCGGCTCCTGCTGGCCCCCCTTCAGCAGTTCCAGCTGGTGACCCAGCGAAGGTCGATGGCGGAGCAGCGCAAGCTCGGGCCGCAGGTCGGCGAGCTGCGCAAGAAGTACAAGAAAGACCCGCAAAAGATGAACGCCGAGATGATGAAGCTCTACAAGGAGCACGGCGTGAACCCGCTAGGTGGGCTGGTGGGCTGCCTGCCCCTGGTCATCCAGATGCCGATCCTCTATGCGCTGTACTACGTCTTCACAGGCTTCACGCGAACACACCACAACGTCGTCTTCCATTTCCTCTTCATCCCCAGCCTGAACGAGAACCCCAATCACCACGTGCTGCCCTTGCTCGGCCTTCCCATCCCGGAGCCGGTGTACCTGGTCTTTCCCTTGCTCGCGGCGCTGACCACGCTGGTTCAGTCGCGGATGCTCCAGATGCCGCCGGCGCCGAACCCGACCGACCAGGAGCAGCAGACGATGCAGATGCAGCGGACGATGGTCTGGCTGTCGCCGCTGATGATCGGCTGGTTCGCTTTGAACGTGCCCGCCGGCCTGGGCCTCTACTGGTTCGTCGGGAACCTGGTCAGTATCATTCAGCAGAGCTTCGTGGTCGGCTGGGGGAATGTGCTGCCCGCGCGTTTCAGGCCCGCGGCCGGCACAGGTCCGCCGTCGCCGCCGGCTCCGCGCCCGAACCCTCCGAAGCCCGGACCCGAGAAACCAAAGCCCGGACCACAGGGCAACCAGCCGCGGCCGAAACCAGGCCAGCTGGGGGGCCCGAACCAGCCGAGGTTGAGACCCGCAAACGGTTCGAATCCGCCGCAAGGCGCTGATCCACCGAACCACAAGAAACGCAAGAAGTGAGAGCAAGGAGTGAGTGCAGATGACATCCGCTGAAGGCCGCGGCCGCACGCTCGACGAGGCTGTCGACGCGGCGCTCATCGAGCTCAAGGAGAGCCGGCGCAACGTCGATGTGAAGGTGCTGAGCGAGACGCCCGACGAGACGGTGGTCGAGGTGAGCGTCATCGATCCCACCGCTGCGGCCGCGGTCGCAGCCGGGCCGGTCGACGGCAAAGCCGAGATGGCGCGGACCCTGGTCGAGGGATTGCTCAAGCACATGGGGGTGCGGGCCCAGGTCAACGTCCGTCCCGGCGCCGAGCCGATCACGCTCGATATCAGCGGGCGGGACCTCGGGGCGCTGATCGGCTGGCGAGGCGAGACGCTGCGCGCGCTCCAGTCGGTGACCAACGTGATGGTGGGCAAGCACCTCGCGGAGGGCGAGCGCATCATCGTCGACGTCGAGCGCTACCGGCAGCGCCGCGAGCACACGGTGCGGGAGATCGCGATGCGGGCCGCGCGGCAGGTCAAGATGACGGGCGACGCCATCACGCTCGATGCGATGCAGCCCTTTGAGCGGCGCGCCATCCACCTCGCGCTCGAAGGTGACCCCGATGTGACCAGCGGGAGCATCGGCGAAGAGCCGGAGCGGCGCGTCGTCGTCGGTCCCCGCAAGCCGGCCGCCGAGTAGGGCGTATGCCGGCGCGGGACCCGCATCGCGGCGCTGCGGAGCGGATCCGGAGGGCGATCGCGCTGGTCAACTCGGTGGCCGACGGTGCAGGCGACGAGGAGATCACGCCGACCGAGATCGCGGAAGCGGTGCGCGACTGCCTCGAGCTCGATGAGATCGACGGGGTGCCGAACGTGCGGCGCTACCTGGGCGAGGGGCTGGACGCGGTTTCAGACGGGATGCCGGCCGACTTCGTCGCGATGACGCTCTACGCCGCGCTGGGCGCTTTACGCGAGGGTGGCCAGGGAGTCTGACTTTCGGCGTTAGACTGGCTGGCCCATGTCCTCTCCACATCGCGTCCACGCGCTGAAAGGCGGCGCCACCCTCGTCGCGACGACGATGCCCGAGCGGCTGTCGGCCAGCGTGGTGCTCATGTTCGGTACCGGCTCGCGGTACGAGGACGATCGCCTCGCCGGGGTGTCGCACTTCATCGAGCACCTCTTCTTCAAGGGCACCCGGCGCCGGCCGTCTTCGAAGGAGATCGCCGAGGCGATCGAAGGCGTGGGCGGCTTCATCAACGCCTCGACCGACAAGGAGCTGACGGCTTATTGGGCCCGCGTCCCGTCCGAGCACCTCGACCTGAGCCTCGACGTGCTGTTCGACATCGTCTCGAACTCGCGACTCGACCCGGCCGACATCGAGCGCGAGCGGATGGTCATCCTCGAAGAGCTGCGTATGTACCAGGACCAGCCGCAGGATTTCGTGCAGAACCTGTTCGAGGAGCTGGTGTGGCCCGGGCATCCGCTGGGTCGTGACATCGCGGGCACCCTCGAGTCGGTGGCGAAGCTCGGTCGCGACGACATCCTCGAGTACGCCGACACCTACTACAGGCTGCCCAACCTCGTGATCGGAGTGGCTGGACCGGTCGACGACACGGCGTTGGTCGGCGTCGCCGAGTCGCGCCTCACCATCCCCGATGTGCGCAATGGTGGGCTCGAGGCGACGTCGCCCGCTTCGCTGGAGGTGCCGCGCGTTCTGGTCCGCCGGCGCAACATCGAGCAGGCCAACATCTGCCTCGGCACGCGAGCCGTCGGCTACCGAGACCCTGATCGTTACGCGCTCGACCTGCTCAACACAGTGCTGGGCGAAGGCATGAGCTCACGGCTGTTCCTGAACCTGCGCGAGCGCCTTGGGCTGGCGTACGACGTGCACAGCTTCACGCAGAAGCATGCGGACACGGGCTACCTGGGGATCTACATCGGCGTCGAGCCCAAGAAGGCGGTCGACGCCGTCAAGGCGGCGGTGGCGGAGCTGCGCGGTTTCGCTGCGGTTGAGGTCACACCCGACGAGCTGACGCGCGCCAAAGAGTTCACCAAGGGCCGCATGAGGCTCGAGCTCGAGACCACCAACGGGGTTGCCTTCTGGCTCACCTACCAGCAGCTGCTCCTCGGCGAGATCAGCACCATTGAAGACGAGGTGGCAGCCGTGGATGGCGTCGAGGCAAGCGACATCCAGAGGGTCGCCGAGCGGATCCTCGCCGGCCCGCTGCAGATGGCCGTGATCGGACCGTTCGCGCGGGACGCGGGCTTCCGCCGCGCGCTGGACGCCTAGCTCAGGAACCGGATCGTCTCGGCCTCAGCCGACGAAGGTGGTCGAGCTCTCCAGGGACGGTGTCTCGGCGTAGATGCTGCCGAAATGGTCGAGCGGCCAGATGCGGAACCATGCCTTCCCATCGATGCGATCGCGTGTGATGGGGCCGAAGCTGCGCGAGTCCTGCGAGCGGTTTCTGTTGTCCCCCATGACGAAGTATTGGTTGGGCGGCATGACGGTCCCGCTGTCACCTCCCCAGTTGTTGAACTGGGTCCATTCTTCCGGCAGATACGGCTCGTCGAGCTTGTGGCCGTTGATGTAAACCACGCCGTCGCGGATGAGGAGGCGTTCGCCGGGAAGGGCGATGATGCGTTTGATGAAGTCCTGCGAGTTGTTGGTGGGCGGCCGCAGGATGATGATGTCGCCGCGCTGCGGCGCGTGCAGGCGGTAGTCGATCTTGTTGGCGATCAGGTAGTCCTGGTCGTCGAGCGTCGCGAACATGGAAAGGCCCTCGACGTGGACCGCCTGCACCGCGAAGCTGATCCCGAAGTAGAGGATGGTCGCCAGGACGAGCACCTCGAAGACCTCGCGCAGCAGCGACGAGGCGGTCGAACGCGCAGGCGTGGCGGCGCTAGCCGCTGGTTGGGGGGCCACCATCCGATTTAGGAAACGAGCTTAGCGCAGACGCGTTCCAGCTCCTCACGACTGGAATACCGCAGCTCGATCCGTCCCCGGTTGATGCTGCCGCTGAGCGCGACGGGGACGCCGAGCGAGGACTCTAGGTCGGCGGCCAGCGCGCGCAGCTCGGCCGTGGAGTCGTGCCTGGACTTGCGGCGCGGCCGGTACGAGCGAACCCAGTTCTCGGTCTGACGGACGGAGAGGTGTCGTGCGACCACCGCCTTCAGGCCGTGCTCCTGGGCGGCCTGGCTCTCGAGCCCGATGAGCGCGCGGGCGTGGCCTGCGGTGATGACCGCCGCGGCGACCGCCGACTGAATCGCAGGACAAGCACCCAGCAATCGCAGCGACTGCGTCACCGAGACGCGGTGCTTGCCGAGGCGCCGGGCGATCTCGTCGTGGGTCAATCCGAACTCGTCGATGAGACGCTTGAGGCCGCGCGCCTCTTCCATGGGGTCGAGGTCCATGCGTTGAAGGTTCTCGATCAGGCCGAGCACGAGCTGCTCGTCGTCGGCCGCGCCAGGTCGCACGACGGCGGGGATCGAGGTGAGGCCGGCGAGGCGCGCGGCTCGCCAGCGCCGTTCGCCGGCAATGAGCTCGTAACCGTCGGGCAGCCCTCGGACGAGGATCGGCTGCAGGACGCCGTGCAGGCGGATCGACTCCGCCAGCTCGCCGAGCGGCTCGGCGTCGAAGCGTGAACGGACCTGCTGGTGCGAGGGCCGGATCTGGTCGACGGCGACCATCTGCGGCACCATCGCCTCGCCATCGCGTGACATCGGGATGAGGGCGTCGAGTCCGCGGCCAAGGCCGCGTGGTCGTGGTTGGGTCATCGTTCCAGCAGCTCCTTCGCGAGCGCGCGGTATGCGGCCGCGCCTCGACAGGTGGGGTCGTACTCGAGCACGGACTTGCCGTGGCTCGGCGCTTCGCTGAGGCGCACGTTGCGCGGGATCAAGGTTTCGAGCACGTGGTGGGGGTGGGTTCGCCGGACCGACTCGAGCACGTCCCAGGCGAGCGTGGTGCGTGCGTCAAATTGCGTCATCAGGATGCCCGCGATGGCCAGGCGTGGATTGAGGCGCGAGCGCACGAGCTGGTGCGTGTACATGAGATGGCGCAGCCCTTCGAGCGCGAAGTACTCGCACTGGGTGGGGATCAACATGCCGCTCGAAGCGGTGAGGGCGTTCAGAGTGAGCAGGCCAAGCGAAGGCGGGCAGTCGATGAGCACCGTCTCGATTTCGGACGGGATCTCGTCGAGGGCACGGCGCAGGAGCGTTTCGCGGCCGTCCAGCACCGCCAGCTCGACCTCCGCGCCGGCAAGGTCGATGTGAGAGGGAACGAGCTGGAGGCCCGCCACGCCCACGGGTTGCGCGACCCGCTCGACGGTTGCCTCCCCGGTGAGGAGGTGGTAGACGTTGAGCCGGGCCCGGGCGGGGTCCAGGCCGAGCCCAGAGGTCGAGTTCGCCTGTGGATCGAGGTCGACGAGCAGGGTAGGGTGGCCCAGCTCGGCCAGCGCCGAGGCGAGGTTGATCGCCGTGGTCGTCTTGCCGACGCCGCCCTTCTGATTGACCACCGCGATGACGGGCGGCGATCCGGCCGCCAACATCTTGGGGCTGGCCCGGCTGGCTGATCCTATATCTTGGGCCATGCGAGCGATTCTAACCTGACCGCCCCGGGTTGGCCATCCCGCTTGTCAGGGCGTGTCCGTCGACGTCGCCGGCCGGCGATTCGCCTTGATCGCATATACGGAAACCAGGATGAGCCCGAGCTCGACCAGGCCCGCGACGCCGAGCGCCGTGCCCGCGAGCCCGACTCCGGTGACCAGGTTGTAGGTCGCGTGGGTGACCGCTGAGCTGGTCGTGTTGGTGTACTTCCTGATGAGACCGAGGCCCACGCCGATCACGAACACGGCGAGCGTGTCGAACGAAAAGCCGTACTGGGTGTGGATGGATGCGAAGAGGAGGGCGGTGAGGATCACGCCGAGGCGGGGCTGCACCGCGCCGCGAAACAGCATCTCCTCGCAGATCGCGGGTGTGATCGCGATCGCCGCCACACCGACAGGGTTCGCGACCAGGCCGCCGAAGAGGTGGTTGGTGGTGGTGTCGAGACGGTGCGCGACGTCGGGAGTCAGCGCCTGGCTCAAAGAGGTCATCACGCCCGCGAAGGCGATGAACACGCCCGCCGCCGCAAGCGCCACGACAAGGTGCCACCACGCCGGTCGGACCAGGCCCAGTCGCTGCGCCGTGGTCCGCAAGTCGCGGCGCAGCAAGATGCCGACGCCGATCGCGGCGACGACCAGGAGGGGGACCTGCTCGCTGAGGAGGTCGGTCAGATCGAGCGACGGCTGCGCCTGCTCGAACGCCAGCAGGTCGACGAAAAAGGCGAACGCGAACTGCGAACCGATGACCAGGACCGCCAGGGCGAGCGCCAGCGCGTCGACCGGGTTGTCGGCGTCGATCGGGATCCAGCGGGCGAGCCGGCGCATGACCGGCGGCCAGGTCGCGGCCGCCACGACGGCGCTCAGGGCGACCAGGCCCACACCGAGCGGCTGCTGCGCGTAGGCCACCGATCCTGACGCTGTGGCGGGGGCGAGCCAGCCGGCGAGGATCCCGATCCCGTAGAGCAGAGCGGCCGCCGCGGCGATCAGGCACACCAGCTCGGCGGTGATCGTCGACCAGGGCTTGCCGACCGCGGCGTTCGCGGTGACGATGAGCGGAACGGGCAGCAGGATCTCGAGGATCGAGGCCCAGTCGACGAGTGGTATCGGGGTCAGCCCGACTTGGTGCCCTGTTCCGGCAGAGGTCGCGGCGCCGGCGGCGAGCCGTGGAGCGACTTGCCCCACTCGATCAGGGGCGTGAACAGCTCGATGGGCAGCGGCAGCACCACTGTGGTGTTCTTCTCGGAGCCGATCTCGACCATGGTCTGCAGGAAGCGCAGCTGGAGGGCGCCTTGCTGCGAGGAGATCACCTGGGCGGCGTTGGCGAGCGTCTGGGACGCCTGGAACTCACCATCGGCGTTGATGATCTTGGCTCGCTTCTCCCGCTCTGCCTCGGCCTGCTTGGCCATCGCCCGCTGCATCGTGCTCGGCAGCTCGACGTCCTTGATCTCGACCACGGCGACCTTGATGCCCCAGGGCTCGGTCTGCTCGTCGATGATCTTCTGCAGGTTCTGGTTGATCTTCTCCCGGTTGGAGAGCAGCTCGTCCAGGGTGGCCTGGCCGAGGGCGGCGCGAAGCGTGGTCTGCGCGATCTGTGACGTGGCGTTGATGTAGTTGAGGACCTGGGTCACGGCCCGCCTCGCGTCGATGACCTGGAAGTAGATAACGGCGTTGACCTTCGCCGTCACGTTGTCGTTGGTGATCACCTCCTGCGGAGGGACCTCGAGCGTGATGGTGCGGAGATCGATCTTGACCAGCCGGTCGACTCCGAAGGGGATGATGAAGAAAAGGCCCGGACCTTTGAGGGCGATGAGCCGGCCGAGCCGAAAGACGACCCCTCGTTCGTACTCGTTCGCGATGCGGAGGCTCGAGAAAAGCGCGACCAGGACCAGGACCAGGACCACCGCGATCACGATCAGAGTGCCGACGTCCACTATGTCTTCTCCTTAGCCTGTCCATTTTCGCCGGCAACCACTTCGAGCTGAAGGCCCTTGCGCCCCACCACCTTCACCGGGGCGCCCGCGTGTATCGGTTCGGGCGTCGCGACCGCGTTCCACAGCGCCCCCGCTACGAAGACTAGCCCCTCCGGCGCGAGCTCCTCGCGCGCCTCACCCGTCGCGCCGAGGATGCTCTCCGGGCCGGCGAAGGCGGGCCGGTGCCTCGCCGCCCACACCTTGCGGATGAACAAGAAGAAGAAAGCAAAGGTGATCAGCCCCACGGCGACCGCGACCAGGAGGTTCACGCCCAGCCCGATGGGACCGGTGTTGACGAGAAAGGCCATGCCGAGCACGAGAGCGACCACGCCGCCGACGCTGAGGATTCCGTGGGTGGGGGCTTTGAGGTCCGCGATGAATAGGACGAGGGCCAGCAGCATCATCAGGGCCCCGGCGATGTTCAGCGGCAGGTTGGCCAGGGACACGATGGCCAGAATCGCGGCGAGGCCTCCGATCACGCCGGGCAGGATGGCGCCCGGGTTGGAGAGCTCGGTGATGATGCCGTAGCCCGCGACGATGATGAGCAGGGCGGCGATCGTCGGATCGATCAGGGCGTTGAGGAACACCTGCCAGAAGGGCATCGGGGAGTCGTCGACGGTGGCCCCCGCCGTGTGCAGGACGAGGCTGGCCCCGTTCGAGCGCGGCACTCTCATGCCGTCGACCCGGTCGAGGACGGTCCGGATGTCGGGCGCCTCGAGGTCCGCCACGTGGAGGCTGACGGCCTGCTCGGCGTTGATGTTCACGCTGTTGCGGACCGCCTGCTCGGCCCAGTCCGCGTTGCGCCCGTGCATGGCAGCCAGGTTGCGGACCCGGGTCACGGCGTCGTTGAGCACCTTGGCACCGAGGTCGCCGGTGAGGTTGGCGCCCGAGGCGTCGATCGGATGGGCGGACCCGATGTTGGTGCCGGGCGCCATGGCCAGCACGTCAGCCGACTGCGCGACGAACAGGCCGGCGGACGCGGCGCGGGCGCCGCTCGGGTAGACGTAGGCGATGACGGGCACGCTGGAGTTGAGCAAGCTGGTCACGATGTCGTCCATCGAAGTCGAGATCCCACCGGGGGTGTTGATGACCACGAGTAGCGCGTCGGCGTGGTCGGCCTCGGCACGGCTGACCGCGTTTTCGATGTACGACGCCATGATTGTGTTGATATCGCCGTTGAGGTCCGCCTGCTCGACGTGGGGCGTCGAGGCGATGACGGCCGCGGGAAGCAGCGCCGAGAGGGCGAATCCAGCCGCCACCATCCGCAGCGCGATCCGTCGCCGCATGGGTCGAGTATGGCGATCCCAGGGCGCGATTGCCGATGTAAAACGTGGAACATCGGAGCCGCCAGCGCACCGGAAGAGCGCCTCCAGGCCGGGCGTAGAATCGGGCGACATGGCCCTCCTCGACGACGGCGACTCCACAGCCATGCGCGAGTTTCGACGCCAGGCCAGGGCCACCCGACCGCTTGCGCCAGAAGATGAAGGGCGGCTGCTCGAGCGCGCGGCGCTCGGTGACCGGGCCAGCGAGAATCGGCTGGTCGCCGCCCACCTCGGCCTGATCATCCGGCTCGCCGACACGCGGGCCGAACGCGGACTCTCCGTCTCCGACCTGGTCCAGGAAGGATCGATCGGGCTCGTCGAAGCGGTGCGGGCCTTCGCCGACAGCGGCGAGGTCGAATTCGCAAGGTTCGCGGAGCAGAGGATCGGCGGGCAGATGGATGCCGCGATCGAAGCCGAGGCGGCCGCCGTGCGCGACGCGGAGCTCCTCGTGGCCGCTGCCACCGATTACGAGCGCGCCCAGGTGGTGCTGCGCAGAACGCTCCAGCGGGAGGCAACCCTGGCGGAGGTCGCCGAGAAGCTCGAGTGGACCGTCGAGCGGACCGCCTACGTGGCCCAGGTGGTCGCCGATGCGCGACGCCGCCACGACGAGGAGCTGCTTTCGTTCATCGACCCGGAAGCGATCGATCTCGACCTCGGCGACGAGGACGAGTCGGCCGGCCTTGACGGGTAGCGCGGCGCTTCGCACCCCGCTGCACGGGCGCCACGTAGCGCTCGGCGGGCGGATGGTCGATTTCGGCGGCTGGGACATGCCCCAGCAGTACACCTCGATCCGCGACGAGCACTTCGCGGTGCGCAGGGTCGCAGGTCTGTTCGACGTGTCGCACATGGGACGGCTGAACGTCTTCGGCGCCGGCGCGGAGGCCTTCCTCCAGGGCGTGCTCACCAATGACGTGTCGAGCCTCGAGCCGTGGCGGGCCCAGTACAACCTGATGTGCCTGGAAGATGGCGGCGTGATCGACGACCTCGTCGTCTATCGGAGCGCGCCCGATGACTTCATCGTCGTGGTCAACGCCTCCAACCGCGAGAAGGACTTCGCCTGGCTCGAAGAGCACCGGCCGAAAGGCGTGACGATGCGCGACAGGAGCGAAGAGGTCGGCCTCCTCGCCTTCCAGGGTCCGCGCGCCGAAGAGCTTCTGCCGCCCGGCACGGATGACCTGCGCGCCCTCCCTTACTTCGGCTTCACCAAAGCTCGGGTCGCGGGCGTGGATGGATTCGTCTCGCGCACGGGCTACACCGGTGAGGACGGCTTCGAGCTCTTCGTGCCTGCGGCCCGGATCGGTGACGTGTGGGACGCGATCCTCGAGCACGGCCGGGGCGATGGAGTCCTGCCCGCGGGCCTCGGCGCCCGCGACGCTTGCCGGCTCGAGGCGGCGCTGCGCCTCTACGGCAACGACATGGACGAGACCGTCAACCCGTACGAGGCCGGTTTGGGCTGGACGGTCAAGCTCGCCAAGTCGGATTTTGTCGGCCGCCCGGCGCTGGCCGCGATCAAGGAGAGCGGGCCGCGGCGGACCATGGTCGGCATGAAGAGCGAGCCGGCCAGCATCCTCCGTCACGGCGCCACGGTCAAGGCGCAGGGCCGTCCGGTCGGGACCGTCACCAGCGGCACGCACTCCTTCTTCCTCGGGCACCCCATCGCGCTCGCTCTGGTAGAAGTCGCATCATTGCGGATCGGAGAGAAGGCGACCGTCGAAGTCCGGGGTCGCGAAGCCGAAGCGGAGGTGGTCAAGCTGCCCTTCTACCGAGGCTCCGCACGCTCAGGCGTCGCGCCCGGCAAGCCTTGACGTCAACCCGGCAGGCAGCGAGAGAAGGAGAGTGGCATGGCTGATCGCCGCTACACCAAGACGCACGAGTGGGTCGCCACCGACGGCAAGACCGCGACTGTGGGCATCACGGACTTCGCGCAGGCGCAGCTCGGCGACGTCGTCTTCCTCGAGCTGCCGGCCGTCGGTCGCAAGGTGGCCGAGCGCGAGGGCTTCGGCGTCGTCGAGTCGGTCAAGGCGGCGAGCGACCTTTACTCGCCGGTCGCCGGCAAGATCGCGGCTGTGAACGAGAAGCTCTCGACCAGGCCCGAGCTCGTGAACTCCGACCCGTACGGGGATGGTTGGATCCTGAAGATCGAGCTTGCGGGTGACCTGCCGTCCGACCTCCTCGACGAGGAGGGCTACAAGAAGGTGACCGAGGCCTCAGCGCACTAGTGCCGTACCTGGTCCACTCCCCCGAAGAGCGCGAGGCGATGCTCGAGGCCATCGGTGTGGGCGCGATGGACGACCTGCTCGTCGACATCCCTCGACCGCTGCGCCTGGAAAAGCTGGACCTGCCGGCAGGGCTGTCCGAGTTCGAGACGATGGCCGAGGTCACATCCCTGGCCGCGCGCAACAGGGTCTTCGCCGATCGGCTCACGTTCCGCGGCGGCGGCGTCTACCGGCGCTTCATCCCGTCGGCTGTGGCGGCCGTGACGTCGAAGCCCGAGTTCTACACCGCCTACACGCCGTACCAGCCGGAGGCGAGCCAGGGCACGCTCGAGGCGATTTACGAGTTCCAGACCCTGATCGCCGAGTTGACCGGGCTCGACGTGGCGAACGCATCGCTTTACGACGGAGCGACCGCGGTCGGCGAGGCGGCGATGATGGCGCACACCCACACGGGGCGCGACGAGGTGGTCGTCGAGGGCTACCTGCACCCTGAGTACTTCGAGGTCCTCAAGACCTTCGCCGACGCGCGGAAGATCAAGGTACGGAAGGGAGGGCGGCCGAACGCCCGGACGGCGGCCGTCATCTTTCAGCAGCCGGACTTCCTCGGTCTCCTGGTCGACGCCCGCGCCGTGACCGAGTCGGCGCACCAGGCCGGCGCCCTCGCGATCGCCTGCGTCGACCCGATCAGCCTGGCCGTGCTCGCACCACCCGGCGAGTACGGCGCGGACATCGCTGTCGGTGAAGGCCAGCAGCTGGGCCTGTCGATGAGCTTCGGCGGACCCCATGTCGGGTTCATCTCGTGCCGTCGCGAGCTCGTCCGGCGACTGCCGGGACGGCTGGTCGGCGCCGCCCACGACGCCGCCGGCCGGCGCGGGTTCGTGCTCGCCCTGGCCGCGCGTGAGCAGCACATCCGGCGCGAGAAGGCGAGCTCCAACATCTGCACCAACCATTCGCTGTGCGCGCTGGCGGCGAGCGTGTACATGACCTACATGGGCGCCCAGGGCATGAGGCAGGTGGCCGAGGTGAGCTTCCAGCGCGCCCACGACCTCGCGGAAAGGATGTCCGCGCTCCCCGGCTGGGAGCCGGCCTTCCCGGAAAGGCAGTTCTTCAACGAGTTCCCGATGCGAGTGCCGAACGCACGCGCCGTGACCAGGAAGCTCGCCCGCAAGGGGATCCTCGGCGGGCTCGAAGTCTCGCGCTGGTTCCGCGAGCTCAGGGGCGTGCTGACCTTCACGTGCACGGAGGTCAACGACTCGCAGGCGCTCGATGAGCTCGTGGCGGCGCTCGCCTCATGACCGAGCCGCTCAGCTTCGAGCTCAGCCGCCCCAACGCGCCGTCGCCGCGCCTCCCCGGCGCCGACGCCAGGGGCCAACGCCCGGGCGACTTGCTGCCCAGGGACCTGCTGCGGAGCCGTGCCCCGGAGCTTCCCCGGCTCAGCGAGCCCGAGATCATGCGCCACTACAGCAAGCTGGCGTCCCTCAACTACTCCATCAGCGAGCAGTTCTACCCACTCGGCAGCTGCACCATGAAGTACAACCCCGTGGCGAACGAAGCCGCCGCGTCGGTGCCCGGCTTCGCCCACCTCCATCCATACCAGGACGTGGAGACCGCGCAGGGTGCGCTCGAGCTGATGTGGCGCCTGGAACGGGCCCTGTGCGCCGTGGTCGGCGTCGATCGGGTGACGCTGCAGCCGGCCGCCGGCGCCCACGGCGAGTGGACGGCGCTGCGCATGATCAAGGCGTACCAGCACGCCAAAGGCGAGGCCCGGAGCGAGGTCCTGGTTCCCGACTCGGCCCACGGCACCAACCCGGCTAGCGCGGCGCTCAGCGGCTTCCAGGTCGTCGAGGTGCGCTCCGGTCCCGATGGCAGGATCAGCCTCCCCGACCTGGAGTCCAAGCTGTCGCCCCGAACCGCAGCTCTGATGCTGACCAACCCCAACACCTTGGGGCTATTCGAAAAGCAAATACTGGATATTGCGGAGCTCGTGCATGCGGTTGGCGCCATGCTCTACTACGACGGCGCCAACCTCAACGCCTTCATGGGCATCTGCCGGCCCGGCGACATGGGCTTCGACGCCGTCCACATGAACCTCCACAAGACCTTCACCACGCCCCATGGTGGCGGCGGACCCGGCGCCGGTCCGGTCGGCGTCAAGGCCGAGCTGGTCCCGTTCCTGCCCCGGCCGACCGTCGAGCGGGCGAACGGCCATTTCGAGCTCGACTTCAAGCGGCCGCAGTCGATCGGGCGCGTGCGGAGCTTCTACGGCAACTTCGGCATGCTGGTCCGCGCCTACACCTACATCGTCGCGATGGGTGGCGACGGCCTGGCCCAGGCGTCGCGCGACGCGGTGCTCTCGGCCAACTACCTGAAGAAACAGGTCGAGCACGACCTCGAGATGCCCCATGAGGGCCCGTGCATGCACGAGTTCGTGGCGAGCGCGCGCAACCTCCAGGAGAACGGGGTGCGAGCGCTGGACGTGGCCAAGGCCCTCCTCGATCGCGATTTCTACGCCCCGACCGTCTACTTCCCGCTCGTGGTGCCGGAAGCGATCATGGTCGAGCCCACCGAGACCGAGAGCAAGCCGACGCTCGACCGCTTCGCCCGGGCCGTCAAGGAGATCGTCGCGGAGGCGAAGACCAACCCCGGGGCCCTTCACGAGGAGCCCAGAAACCTCCCCGTCGGGAGGCTCGACGAATTGGCCGCGGCGAGGCGGATCAACGCGTACCTCGCAGGCCAGAGCGACGACCCGATCCTGCGCTGGAAACGGCCCTCCTAGGAGGCCTGTTAAGGGCTCCTCCGGAGCCCATTTTGAATTCGAAATCCGGTAGAATTGGGCACCTGAACCTCTGCCCAGTCGACCCCTACGAGTTCTCCGCGCTGGGAGGGCCTCTTCACCGGTAATGGCGGTTAGGAAACCCCTTCCTGAGCCTGCGCCGGGCGCGCGCGGCGCGCACTCGACGGGTAGGCCCAAATCCCTTGGCGCGGATGTCGCGTACACCGCCGAGCAGATCCAGGTCCTCGAGGGCCGGGAGCACGTTCGGCGGCGTCCGAGCATGTACATCGGCTCGACGAGCTCGACCGGCCTCCACCACCTGGTCTACGAGGTGGTCGACAACGCCGTCGACGAGGCGCTGGCCGGCCACGCGACCCGGATCGTGGTGACCCTTTTCGTGGACGGCAGCGTGCAGGTCGAAGACGACGGGCGCGGCATCCCTGTCGACATCCACAAGAAGGAGGGCCTGTCGGCCCTGGAGCTCGTGATGACCCGCCTGAACGCGGGCGGCAAGTTCGGCGGCGGCGGCTACAAGGTCTCCTCGGGCCTTCACGGCGTCGGCGTGTCGGCGGTCAACTTCCTGAGCGAGCGGCTGCAGGTCTGGGTGCACCTGGCCGGCAAGGTTCACCACCAGGAGTACGCGCGTGGTGTGCCGATGGCCCCTGTCAAGGTGGTGGGCAAGACCGATCGCACCGGGACCGTCGTCCGCTTCTGGCCCGATCCTCAGATCTTTCCGGACACCAGGTTCGACCCGGAGATCATCCGGCACAGGCTGCGCGAGATGGCGTACCTGAACAAGCGCCTGGAGATCGCCCTCGTCGACGAGACCGCGGGGCTCTCGAGCACGTTCTACTTCGAGGGCGGCATCGTGTCCTTCGTCCGCGCGCTCAACCGCGACCACACGATCGTCAACAGTCCGCCGTTTTACGTCGACCGCGAGGTCGAGGGCACCCAGGTCGAGATCGCGCTGCAGTACAACGAGACGTTCGTCGAGAACGTGATCGCATTCGCGAACACCATCCACACGATTGAAGGCGGCACTCACCTGACAGGTTTCCGATCCGCGCTGACCAACGTGCTGAACCGTTACGCGCGCAAGGCCAGCATCCTCAAAGAATCCGACCCGAACCTCACGGGAGAGGACGTGCGTGAAGGGCTCACCGCGGTGATCAGCGTGAAGGTGCTGGAGCCGCAGTTCGAGGGCCAGACCAAGGCCAAGCTCGGCAACGCCGAGGTCCAGGGCCAGGTGTCCCTGGCACTCACCGAAGGCCTGACGCAGTACCTCGAGGAGAACCCGTCCGAGGGGCGGCGAATAGTCGAGAAGTCGCTCACCGCGGCGCGCGCCCGCGAGGCGGCGCGCAAGGCGCGGGACCTGGTTCAGCGCAAGAGCCTGCTCGAGTCGAGCACGCTGCCGGGCAAGCTCGCCGACTGCTCAGAGCGCGATCCGACGCAGTGCGAGCTCTATATCGTCGAGGGCCTGTCCGCAGGCGGCACCGCCAAGGGCGGCCGCGACCGGCGGTTCCAGGCCATCCTGCCGATGCGCGGCAAGATCCTGAACGTCGAGAAGGCGCGCCTCGACAAGGTGCTGAGCTTCGAGGTGATCCGCGACCTGATCACGGCGATGGGCGCGGGCATCGGAGACAACTTCAACATCGAGAAGATGCGCTACCACCGGATCGTGAGCATGACCGACGCCGACGTCGACGGCAGCCACATCCGCACCCTGCTGCTGACCTTCTTCTTCAGGCACTTTCCTATGGTCATCGACCGCGGCTATCTCTACATGGCCCAGCCACCGCTCTACAAGGTGTCCAAGGGCAAGCAGGTCGTCTGGGCCCGATCCGACGCCGACCGCGACAAAGCGCTCCGCCAGTTCGGCAAGAACGCCGAGGTTCAGCGCATGAAGGGGCTGGGCGAGATGAACGCGGAAGAGCTGTGGGAGACGACGATGAATCCGGCTACGCGGGTGCTGCTTCGGGTCACCGTCGACGATGCGGCCGCGGCGAACGAGATCTTCGAGAAGCTCATGGGACCTGAGGTCGAGCCGCGCAAGAAGTTCATCCAGGCGCACGCCAAGAGCGTCCGGAACCTCGACATCTAGGTATGCGCATAGCGGTTGACGCCATGGGCGGCGACAACGCGCCGGCCCAGGTCGTGCTTGGCGCGTCACAGGCCGCGGCGGAGTACGGAGTCGACATCTCGCTGGTGGGCATTCCCACCGCGGTACAGCCGATGCTCGACGGCCATCCTCGGCTGCAGATCGTCCCGTGCACTCAGGTCATCGGCATGGACGAGCATCCGGCGCAAGCCGTGCGCGCGAAGCCGGACTCGTCGATATCGGTCTGCGCGCGACTCTGCAAAGAAGGGCGAGCCGATGGTTGGGTCTCGGCCGGCAACAGCGGTGCTGTCATGGCCGCCGCGCTTTTCATCCAGGGCCGGATCCGAGGCGTGGAGAGGCCCGCACTCGGCTCGATCGTCCCGACACAGGACGGTTTCGCGTACTTCCTCGACGTCGGCGCGAATGTGGACTCGAGGCCCGAGTACCTGGTGCAGTTCGCCGAGATGGGCGCGGTCTATGCGCGCGAGATGCTCGGCCGCACGGAGCCGAGGGTCGCGCTGTTGAGCAACGGCGAAGAGGATGGAAAGGGCGACGAGCTCGTGAAGGAGACCGGCCGCCGGCTCAAGGGGAGCCTCCGCGGCTTTGTCGGCAACGTGGAACCGAAGGACATCTACGCAGCGCGCGCGGACGTGGTCGTCGCCGACGGATTCGTCGGCAACGTCGCGATCAAGATGGCGGAGGCCACCGCCGAATTCCTGTTCCGCAACCTGCGTGACGAGATCCCCAAAACGACGCTCGGAAAGGTTGGCGGCATGCTGATCCGGCCGGGAGTGCGACAGATGCGTGCGCGGATCGACTGGAGGGAGTTCGGAGGTGCGCCGCTGCTCGGCATCGACGGTGTCGCGGTGGTCGCCCACGGCCGGTCTGACGCGAGGGCGATCAAGAACGCGATCCGCGTTGCGCGCGATGCGGTCGAGAATCAGCTCGTAGGTAAGATTCGCGCTGAGGTGGGCAGGTGAAAAAGGGCGGCCGGCCCCGCGTCGTCGTCACCGGGATGGGCACGGTCAATCCGCTCGGCAAGAACCTCGTCGAATACTGGGACGGGCTGGTCGAGGGACGCAGCACCTCGCGCGTCATAGAAAGCTTCCCCACCGAGAAGCTGACGACGAAATTCGCGTGCGAGGTGACCAACTTCGACCCGGCTGAGTTCATGGAGCGCAAGGCATCGCAGCGCATGTCGCGCTTCTCTCAGATGGCGGTTGCCGCGTCCGCGATGGCCCTCGAGGACTCTGGCCTCGACCTGGCCAGGGAGGACAACTTCCGGGTCGGCGTAGCGATGGGCACCGGCATTGGCGCCTTCGACGACATGACGCGAGGCGCTGTTTCGTTCATGACCAAGGGCCGGCTCAACCCGCTCTACGCGCCGATGATCATTCCGAACATGGCCGGCGCGTCGGTGGCCATGCAGTTCCATCTTCGTGGCCCCAACACCACGATCACCACCGCGTGCGCCGCTTCGACGCAGTCGCTGGGGGACGCGACGCGAATGATCGAGCGCGGTGACGTCGACGTGATGCTGGCGGGAGGGACCGAGGCCTCGCTCTGCGAGGTTGGAATCGCTTCCTTCAATGCGATCAGGGCGCTGTCGACGCGCAACGATGCGCCGGACAAGGCCAGCCGGCCGTTCGATCGCGATCGGGACGGGTTCGTCCCAGGCGAGGGGGCGGGCACCTTGATTCTCGAATCACGCGAGCACGCCGAGTCGCGCGGGGCGCGCATCTACGGCGAGGTCCTGGGCTACGCGACGACCAACGATGCGTATCACCAGGTCGCACCTGACGAGACAGGAGAAGCCCCGGCCCGCGCGATCACGCTGGCGCTACGCGATGCGGCCATCGAGCCGAAGGACATCGACTACGTCAACGCCCACGGCACGTCGACTCAGCTGAACGATGCAGGCGAGACGAAGGCTCTGAAGATCGCTCTCGGCGAGCACGCCTACAAAGTGGCGATCAGCAGCACCAAGTCGATGATCGGCCACCTGCTCGGGGCGGCCGGCGCGGTGGAGGCGATCGCGACTCTGCTCACCATCAACCGCGGGATCATCCACCCGACGATCAACTACGAAAACCCCGACCCGGCGTGCGATCTCGACTACGTGCCCAACACGGCGCGGAGGCACGAAGTGCGCATCGCCATCTCCAACGGCTTCGGTTTCGGCGGCCACAACGCAGTGGTCGTGCTGGGGAAGTACGAGGCTTAGAGATCAAGTCCACCAACCCGATCAATAAGGAAGAGTCATGGCAGACGACACGATAGGCACGGTCCTCACGCGAAACCTCCAGGAGGAGATGCAGACCTCCTACATGGAGTACGCGATGTCCGTCATCATCAGCCGGGCGCTGCCCGACGTGCGTGACGGGCTGAAGCCTGTTCAGCGCCGCATCCTCTACGCGATGCAGCAGGCGGGCGCGACGTCCGGCAGCCGCTATCGCAAGTGCGCGGCCTTCGTCGGCGACGTGCTCAAGCTCTATCACCCACACGGCGACACCGCGGTGTATGACGCGCTCGTGCGCATGGCGCAGCCGTTTTCGCTGCGGTACCCGCTGATCGACGGACAGGGCAACTTCGGCAGTGTCGACGGCGACCCGCCGGCGGCCATGCGCTACACGGAGGCGCGCCTCTCCGCGATCACCGGCGAGCTCATGGACGACATCGAGAAGCAGACCGTCGACATGAGCCCGAACTACGACGGCTCAGACCAGGAACCGGTTGTGCTGCCCGGCCGCATCCCCAACCTCCTGATCAACGGGGCGACGGGGATCGCAGTCGGAATGACGACCAACATCCCGCCGCACAACCTGGGCGAGGTCGCCGCGGGGGTCAAGCAGCTCAT
The DNA here is from genome assembly GCA_035279525.1 of Candidatus Dormiibacterota bacterium. Classification (GTDB taxonomy): domain Bacteria; phylum Chloroflexota; class Dormibacteria; order Dormibacterales; family Dormibacteraceae; genus DATEHQ01. The sequence goes on along the minus strand of DATEHQ010000004.1, from coordinate 6,469 downwards.
CGACAATCCCGAAGCCACCGGCGAGGACCTGCTGGGCTTCGTGAAGGGGCCGGACTTCCCGACTGGCGGCATCATCATGGGTACGGCAGGGATCAAGGCCGCTTACTCCACCGGCCACGGAAGGATCATCGTCCGCGCCCGCCACACGTTCGAGCAGGCGCCCAACGGACGCGAGCGGATCATCATCGATGAGCTTCCTTACGCGGTGAACAAGGCCTCGCTTGTGGCCAAGATCGCCGAGCTGGTCTCGGACCGGCGACTCGAGGGCATCGCCGACCTGCGGGACGAGTCGGACCGTCAGGGCATGCGGGTCGTGATCGAGCTCAAGCGCGAAGCACAGGTCTACACGGTGCTCAACAACCTGTACAAGCACACGCAGCTGCAGCAGGCATTCGGCGTGATCATGCTCGCGATCGTCGACGGCCGGCCGGTCGTGCTCAGCCTGAAACAGGCGCTCCAGCTTTTCATCGACCACCGCCGCGAAGTCATCCTCCGGCGCACGCGCTTCGACCTCGAGAAGGCGCAGGAGCGGGCCCACATCCTCGAGGGTCTGAAGATCTGCCTCGACCACCTGGACGAGGTGATCAAGACCATCCGCGGAGCGTCCGACCAGGACACGGCCAGCACCGAGCTGCAGACGAAGTTCGGGTTGAGCGAGCGCCAGGCCAAAGCCGTGCTCGCCCTCACCCTGGGCCGGCTGACACGGCTCGAGCGCGGCAAGATCGACGCCGAGTACGAAGAGGTGATCAAGACGATCGCCTACCTGGAGAGCATCCTCGCCAGCGACCAGAAGGTCCGGATGCTGATCAAGCAGGACATGGACGAGGTGGTCAAAAAGTACGGGGACGAGCGCCGCACCGAGATCACGGACCAGGAGGCCACCGAGCTGTCGGCCGAGGACCTCGTGCCCAAGGAAGAGGTGGTCGTAACGCTGACGCATCGCGGCTACGTCAAGCGACAGCCACTGCGGGTGTTCCGCGCGCAGAAGCGCGGCGGCGTCGGCCTCAAGGGTGCGCGCCCGACCGCCAGCAGCGAGGCGCCCAGCGGCACGCGGGAGGAGGACTACGCGGCGCACCTGCTGACGACCCACACCCACGCGTCGATGCTGTTCTTCACGCAGAGCGGTCGCGTGTTCCAGCTGCGGGTGCACGAGGTGCCGGAGCGGGAGCGCCAGGCCAAGGGCGTGCCGATCAACAACCTGATCGACATCGGAGCGAATGAGCGCATCACAGCAGTCTTCGTGCGCCCCGAGACCGAGAGCGAAGCGCACTACATGCTGATGGTGACGAAGAACGGCTACATCAAGAAGACGGCGATGGCGGAGTACGCCAACGTGCGTCGCAACGGCCTCATCGCGATCAACCTGCAGGAAGGCGACGAGCTGGACTGGGTGACACCGACCACCGGCAAGGACGAAGTCCTGATCGCGACCGAGCTGGGCAAGGCCATTCGCTTCAGCGAGACCGAGGTTCGCGCGATGGGTCGCGACACGCAGGGCGTGATCGGCATCAAGCTGGGTAAGGACGACGCGGTCGCCGGCATGGCGACGGCGGTGCCGGAGGGTGACCTGCTCGTCATAACCTCGCGCGGCTACGGCAAGCGCACCCCGGTCGCCGAATACCCGATGCACCACCGGGCGGGCCAGGGCGTGTTCACGCTCAAGGTCACAGACCGAGTGGGCAAGCTCGTGGCGATGCGCGTCGTCGGAGATCCCGAAGAAGAGGTCCTGGTGATCAGCGCCAGCGGGATGGTCCTGCGGACGCAGGTCGGCGCGATCTCGCGCATCGGGCGCCAGACCCAGGGTGTGATCGTGATGCGGATCGCCCCCGACGACCAGATAGTGGCCATCGCACCGGTGGCCGGGATCGAAGAGGGTGACGGGAAGGAGTGACGCGGCTTGTCTGACCTCGCCTGGATCGGCGTCTGGCTTCTCATCATCAGCGTCGCCCTGATCCTGGTCGAAGGCGCCCTGGCGGGGATGTGGACCCTGCGCATCGCGCAGCGCTCGCGCGTCCTGAGCGAGTGGCTGGTCACGGAGCGCGCAGGACTGCAACAGGACGTGGAGAGGCTGCGGATCAGCCTGGAGGAGACCCAGAGGTTGTGGCAGCCGTACCGCCGTGCCCTGCGCTGGTTGAGGCATCCGCTGGTGATCGCGCTGCTGCAATCCTTCGTCCGTCGCAGGACGGCGGTCAGGTGAGCGCGGAGCCCTCGGAGCGCACCGGCGTCTCGGAAGGGTTTGCGCAGCAGGCGGTCGGTGACGCGGTCGCGCGCGAAAGGTCGCGCATCTCGCGCGAGCTCCACGACGGCGTGGCGACCGACCTGGCCGGCGCTCTTTCGCTTTTCAAGGTTTACCTGGAAAACCACCGGGGCCCCGCCGACGAGACGTTGGAGGCGGTCTTCGAGATCCTCGAGCGTTCGCTCAAGGGCGTTCGCGAGGCCCTGGCGGAGCTCCGGCCGGCCGCGGTCGGCCCCGACGGCCTGGTGGGCGAGCTGCGGAACCAGGGTGATGAGTTCGCGCGGATGTACGGCATCCGCGTCGAGCTCTCGAGCAACGGAACCGAGGACATGCTGACCCTGCAGCAGCGCGAGGTCGTGGCCCAGATAGTGCGCGAGGCGCTCACGAACGTCCGCCGGCACTCGGGCTCGACGATCTGCCGCGTCAAGCTGGGCTTTGCGGCGCGTCCTTTCCTGATCGAGGTCTCCGACGAAGGACGAGGCTTCGTGTCAGGCGGGCGGGCGGGTTACGGATTGGTCGGCATGCGCGAAAGGGCCGCGGGAATCGGTGGCCGGCTCGAAGTCGTCAGCACCGAAGGCCGCGGCACGACCGTGTTTCTCTTCGGCCCGAACTAGGGCCGAACTCGTCAGGTCCAGGTCATAGGCGGAAGGCCCTCCTCTTCATCGGAATGAGCGGAAAGCTCAGCTCTGCCCGCACTGACTGCAGCTTCCGCGTCACGTCGTCCACGAGCGCCCGCGCGCGACGCTCGTCGACGTGCATCGCATGTGCGATCTCGGTGAGGGACAAGCCATGGCTGAGGAGCTGCGCGACCTCTCCCTCATTCGCATTCAAGTTCCCCAGCGGGCCGCGCAGCGCCGCGACCATCGGCGCGAGAGTCAGCCCCAGGCTGTGCGCGTAGGCGACGTCCTGCTCGCTGTACCAGTGGTCGCGGCGGCAGCCGAGGACCAGCAGACCGATCGGCCTGCGACCGACTTCGGTGATCGGCGCGTAGAGGATCGCCGGCCAGTCGAGCTCCCAGTCGTAGGCGTTCGAGTGGTCGGGAGTCTCGATCACGGAGTTGACGACGAGCGGCCGCTTTTCGAAGAGCGCGCGGCGCGACAGCGGCGTCAACGCCCGAATCTGCAGCAGTCGACGCGAAACCTCTGAAGCGGCGATGGGCTGCAGGAGGCCGTCCCGCAGAAAGCCCATCAGCCACCGGTCGTGGCACAGGGGGTCGAGGGCCAGTCCCAGCCGGCGCCTGGCTTGCTGGAGGTCTGAGAGCTGGCCCATGCCGGGAGGTTATGGCTGCGTCGGCCATCTGACCTCACCGCTGATTCAAGGTTTCCTCAAGAAACCTTGAACCTGATACTTTGCGGTTGGGGATAGGTGGCGTGACCACCAGGTTGCTGTTGGTCGACGATGAGCCGCGGACCGCCGAGGTGACGGCCCAGCTGCTGCGCCGCGCCGGTTACGCGGTCGATGTCGCGGGCAGTGGCACAGAGGCGCTCGAGCGCGTGCGCAGCGCGTCGCCCGATCTGATGCTGCTGGATTACGAGATGCCGGACATGGAGGCGCCAGAGGTGCTCGACTCGCTCCGCTCAGGCGCGAATCGCATCTCGTTCCCTGTGATCATCCTGACCGGAGCTCGGCACGGGCCGGGCGACCAGGTGCTCGGCATCGAACGCGGAGCGACCGACTACATCGTGAAGGGCACCGATCGCCAGGTCCTGCTCGCCCGCGTGCGCGGCGCGCTGCGCGAGCGGTCGCCGGTCGCTGGAGCGGTGGTCCGGGGTCGTCTGCGGATCGATTCATCGCGCGGAGAGGCGCGCCTGGGCGAGCGTGTGCTGAAGCTGGAGCGCCGTCCGCTGTTGATGCTGGAGCTGCTCGCGAGCAGGCCGGGCGAGGCGGTGCGGCGCGGAGAGATTCTCGACAGGGTGTGGGGCAGCACCTACGCCGGGTTCGAGCACAGCCTCGAACAGGCCGTGCACCAGATCCGGCGGGAGCTCAAGGAGCCGGGTTGGATCGAAACCGTGCGCGGAATCGGTTATCGGTTTGTCGTCCAGGGCTGATCGCGGGCCGGAGCTCGCGGGATCGCTGCACCGGCTTCGATCGACCCTGGCGAGGATCAAGGCGGAGGTCGAGCTGGCCCACGACGACGGCGTCGCTCCGCCGGTGGACGCCTTGCTCAGCGACCTGCGCGAGGCGCTGTCGACGCTCGAGTCGATCGAGTCCGCGGCCTACTCGATCATCCCGGTCCTCGTGATCGACGATGACGAGAGGCTGGGCGAGCTGACAGCCCGAGGCCTGCGCCGGCTCGGATACGAGGCCGAGTTCCAGGGCGCGCCTCGTCCGTTGCGAGCGCGAGAGGTCGTCGTGCTCGACCTCGGGGCGTCGGCGTCGTTCACGTCGGAGCAGCGTGAGCTGGTGAAGGCGGCCCGCCCAATCGTCGTGACTGGGGCGGCGGATCCGGCTTCGAGGGCGCTGGCGGAAGGCCTCGATGCGAGCGCCTATGTGCTCAAGCCGGTTGAGCTGGCTGAGCTGGCGGCGGCGATCAAAGCCCGCGCGTCCGAGCGCTGAGGCGCAGCTCCTCACGGTTGGTCAAGATCGATTGAGCCGGGCCATCAAACGGAGTAGGGCGGCAGCTCCACGGTGAACACCCCTCCGCGGCGACTTCCTTCGTAACTCAGGCGACCCTGGTGCTCGCGCACGACCATTTGCTATTCGGCGCCTTGGTCCTTAATGCTGAGGGCTGGCGACCCCCGCCGAATCCACGGCCGTCGCATGGAATGTGCGAGCGTAGGTCGCGGCAAGGCGATCGCCGTCGAAGAGGGCAATCTGAAGAACGAACGTATCTTCGAGGGTGGAGGCGATAGGGACGCTAATGGGAGCCCAAATCCAGCTCCCACGACTCTTAACCACGGTCGCTTCGGCGACTTCCGTACTGGTCGGATGTTGCGAACCGCTCATTGCGGTCAGGGTCAGAAGCGCGTGAGGACTCTCAAGCTCTGGTGCAACTGCGAGAACTAGCAGCGGGCGCCGAAGCGACGGCTCGCTTGCCAATGGCGGCAGCCCACTTGAAAACATCACCAGTCCATCAAGGGTCGGCTCCCGAGGCTCCTTACCAGGCAGCCACAAGACTCTCCCGCCATCACCCAGAATGCCAAGGTTGGCCTCGCGCAGGTCATCGTCGACCAGATCTTCGATGACGCTCGCTATGGGCAAGCCGACGTCAGAGGGTTGCATATACGAATCGGCGTCTATCGACACGGTCTGAATTACGGCAGAGGGCACGGTTGCGTGAGCGGCCACCGGGATTTTCGTGCCGTCTGATGAGGTTAAAGGGTCTCCCTGAAGACAATTGCAGTCATCGGGGCTTGGCACGCAGTTCGCATAGATGTCTGGAGGCTGATCGCACTGAAACTTGGTCTTTAACACGCTCCATTTCCAACCGCCCAGCACCAAATACGAGTGTTCCCATATCTCGACTGTCGCTCCCCGGTAGCACGCGGTCGGTCGGCAGTACTCGCAGTCACGGGAATCATGCGACCAGTCCTCGTCAAAGCTATGTTCAACGGCGACGGTGCCCGACAGCGTCGCAGCTTGAAGTGGCCCACTGATCCCTAGGCTCAACGTGGTTTTCTGACCACGGTGAAAGCCGCCCGAAGAGCCGCATCCGAATCCGTGACCGATTCGAAAGCAAAACCTGCCCTCCAAGACAGCTACAGGGCGCCGATAAGCGAGTGGGCCGATGCGACCGTGCAGTTGACGGTCAGTCGTCACATCGAGGTAATCGCTTTCCACTGCTTCCTATCTCCCGCGCCCGTCGTGCGGTTGGCACGCAAAGGGTAGTGGCGGAGCCTTCATTTAGCAACCCTCGGAATCGCCGCGCCGGCAGACCGACCCGACCGACTGCCTGCTCAAGCGGGTCGACTGGAGGACCTGGCGGTAGCCCTCGACGCCGCTCCTTCTAAGTCGTCATCCGCTAATTGGAGGAAGCACCACCGTGAAGACCGCGCCGCGCGGCCGGTTGTTGCTGAACAACAGCTCGCCCTGGTGCTCTCGAACTATTCCGTAGGACATGAACAGGCCGAGCCCGGTTCCGCCTTCTTTCGTGGTGAAGTGCGGCTCGAAGAGGTGATGGCGGTGGTCCTCTGGGACGCCTGGACCATTGTCCGCGACGCTGAAGTACGGCCATCCATTGCCGCGCCGGCCGGTTGTCAGCTCCACCCGCCCACTGGGCGGTGCGGCGTCGAT
>DATEHQ010000003.1:0-53321 GCA_035279525.1 Candidatus Dormiibacterota bacterium | reverse complement strand
ATGCCGGTCGTCACGCTCGCCCTCCTCCCCATCGCCTACACCGCGAGGCTCACGCGCGCCAGCACGCTGGAGACGCTGCGCCAGGACTACGTCCGCACCGCGTGGGCCAAAGGCCTGTCCCAACGCCTGGTCGTGATTCGCCACGTGCTGAAGAACTCGCTGATCCCGGTGGTCACCACGCTCGGGCCCACGTTCGCCTACCTCGTGACGGGCTCGGTGATCGTCGAGACCGTGTTCAACATCCCCGGCATCGGTCGCGCCTTCGTCGTCGCGGTGACGTCGCGGGATTACCCGATGATCCTCGGCACGACGATCCTCTTCGCGGTCGTGATCGCGCTCGCGAACCTGATCGTGGACATCGCGTACGTCTTCATCGACCCGCGGGTCAAGGTCGACTGATGGCGGTACCGGCAAACGCGGTCCAGCAGCCGGTCGACTGGGAGGTCGCGCAGCGGCAGGTCGGGCTCTGGAGCGACGCCTGGGAACGCTTCCGCCGCAACCGGGTGGCGATGGCGGGCCTGCTCCTGATCGCGCTCCTGATCGTGATCGCGATCTCGGCGCCGCTTCTCGTGCACCTCGGGCTCGTCCGCGATCCCCTCGAGCTGGACGTCGCGAACATCGAGGTCGGGCCCGGACAGGCAGGGCATCCACTCGGCTCGGACGGCCTCGGCCGCGACACCCTGGCGCGCCTCGTCTTCGGCAGCCGCATCTCGTTGTCGGTCGGGATCCTGGTCCAGGCGATCATCCTGCCGATCGGCCTCGCCATCGGCCTGGCCGCCGGCTACTTCGGCGGCCGCGCCGACAACCTCCTGATGCGCTTCACCGACGTCTGGTACGCGTTCCCCGACCTGATCTTCGTGCTCGTGCTCGTCTCGGTGTTCGGTCCGAGCCTCCTCTCGATCTTCGGGGCGATCGCGCTCGTCAACTGGGTCAACCTCGCGAGGCTGGTGCGCGGCCAGGTGCTGGCCATCAAGGAGAAGGAGTTCATCGACGCCGCCCGCGCGGTCGGCTCGCCGCCGCTCAAGCTCATCCTCCGCCACCTCCTGCCCAACTCTCTCGGGCCGATCATCGTCACGCTCACGTTCGGGATTCCGCAGGCGATCTTTCTCGAGGCGACGCTGAGCTTCCTCGGCGTCGGCATCCAGCCGCCCACGCCCACCTGGGGGCAGATGGTCAACGACGGCTACGAGGCCGTCTACGCCAACCCGACGTCGGTCGTCTTTCCGGCGCTCGCCATCGGGTTCACGCTCCTCGCCTTCTCGTTCATCGGCGACGGGCTCCGGGACGCCCTCGATCCGCGGATGCGCAAGTGAGCGGACCCCGATGACCGGCCTGGAGATGCGCGCCACGTGCGAGCGATGCGGCATGCGACTGCGCGACGAAGACGTCGCCTACATCTGCAGCTACGAGTGCACGTACTGCTCCGGCTGCTACGAGGACCTCGAGCGGCGGTGCAAGAACTGCGGAGGGGAGCTGTTGCGCCGCCCGCGGCGTACGGTCGCGGCGTGCAGGACGGCATGAAGGTGACGGGAGGGGCCGCGCAGCTGGCCGGCGAGTTCGACGCGGTGCTGGCCGGCGTCATCCAGCTGGCCGAGTCGTGCGACGACGGCCAGTGGCGCATCCGGGTGATCGCCGAGGAGCGCACGGTCGGCGTGCTGTTCGACCACATTGCCGCCGGCAACGACCAGGGCGTCGCGTGGGCGACCTCGTTTCTCCGCGGCCGCGCGGTCGAGGTCGACCCCGGGATCATCGACTCGGAGAACGCCGCCCACGCGCGCGAGGCGCGCAGCCGTCCACGCGAGGAGACCCTGCAGGCGCTGCGGGAGACCACGGCGCGCGCGTCGAAGTTTCTGCGCGGGCTGAGCGACGAGCAAATGAACCTCACGCAGAAGTTCGGCTGGCTTGGCGACCAGGACCTCGCGTTCATCGTCCGGCAGTCGATCCGCCACCCGCAGCGGCACCTCCAGAGCATCCGCGAGGCGGTGGGCGGTTAGCCTCGGGAGCTGCGTGAAACCTGCGCTCGCCGCTGCCGAACCATGGCGCGGCGCGCCGATTCGTCGAGAGCGTGGAGCGAGCGCCTGACTTGATCCAGTGGCACGTCGAGGCCGTGCTCGATTCCCTTCCGCGCCACCTCCCAGTGCCGGTTTGCGCGCCGCTGCGCGGCGAGCCCGGACCGGCTGAGGCTCAGCTCGACCGCCCGCCCGTCGAAGGGGTGCGACGTCCTGACCAGGTGGCCGGCTCGGTCGAGGGCCTTCACGTAGTCGAGCAGCGTCGTCAGCGGCATGCCGAGCATCTCCGCCATCTGCGACGCGGTCAGCGGCCCCTCGTCCAGAAGCAGGCTGTAGACCGCGTACTCGTCTGGGCGCATGCCCGCTTCGGCCAGCGCGTCGGTGAGATGGCGCCGCAGGCGTTGGGAAGTGACGAAGAAGTCGAACAGGAGCGAGATGTCAGCTCTCGGCACTGATGCCGCGACTATATCGATCACACGGAGTCGTGGCAACTACCACGGGTCCGTGCTATCGTCGGCCGATGCGCCTGGGGTTCGTGGCGCTCATCGCAGCTCTTTTGGCCGCATGCGAACCTGCCTCTTCCCCATCGCCGTCTCCTGCCGCGCCCGCGCCGGCAAGCGTCCAGCAGCTCATGCCTTACTACGGCAGCTACGGCGATGCGTCCGGTGACTTCGTCGTCATCGCGCGGCTGGGCTGGTTCTTCGACATGAAGACCGCGGCCTATCGCACGATCTACACGACCTCCAACGCCGGGCGTTTCACGATCGGTCCGCGATTTCTCGAGCCGAGCCCGACGTTCGCCGCACTGACCTTCACCGGTCAGAGATTGACAATCTCGGAGGATGGGCAGGTCACCAAATGGCAGCGGGTCGCGTATCCGGAGGCGAGCGTGACGATCCCGGCCGGCGGCGCGACGCTCGCGGGGGCACTGACGATGCCGCTCGCCGCCGGTCCTCACCCCGGCATCGTCATCGTGCACGGCTCCGAGCGCGGCGAGCGTCACTTCTACGACGTCTGGGTGGGCATCTACGCCCGCCTCGGGTTCGCCGTGCTCACGTATGACAAGCGCGGCGTGGGCGAATCGAGCGGCACATATCCGGGTGACTCGCTGACGCCGGGCGCCATCGACGCCTACGCCGCCGACGCCGCGGCCGCGCGCGACTTCCTCGCCCGTCAACCCGGCATGGATCCGGCGCGGGTGGGATTTCACGGCGGCAGCCAGGGCGGCTGGACGGTGCCGCTCGCGATCACGCGCCACGGCGGCGGAGCGTTCGCCGTCCTCGTGTCCGCCCCCGCGACGACGGTCGACCAGACCGACCTGTGGGCGGGCTTCACGAGCGGGGGCACCACTGCGCCGAGCGAGTCGAGCGAGCAGATGCAGGCGGACGTCCGCGGCGCGAGCGGAGGCTACGATCCCGCCGCGGCGCTCCACGCGATGACGGCGCCGGCGCTGTGGGTCCTCGGCACCAACGACCGCACGGTGCCCACGACGATCTGCGTCGAAGTCCTGACCGCCCTGCGCAAATCCAACTTCACCGTGCACCTGGTCCCGACCGGTCACGCGCTGCTCGTCAATGCGACCGGGATGGTGGCCGACGATGCGCAGTCGGCAGGGCTCCCGCCCGACCTCGTGCCGACCCTCAGGCAATGGTTGGCGGCCGAGGGCGAAGCCGCATGAAGGTGGATATGACGACCGAGGCCGTGATCGAGCGCCCGCGGGCCGAGGTGTCGAGTTACGCAGGCGACCCGACCAACGCTCCGCAGTGGTACTCGAACATCGAGTCGGTCAACTGGAAGACACAGCCGCCGATTCGCGTCGGCTCGCGCATGGCGTTCGTGGCGAGGTTCCTCGGCCGGCGCCTCGAATACACGTACGAAATCGTCGAGCTCGTGCCGGGCGAGCGACTGGTGATGAGCACCGCCGAGGGCCCGTTTGCGATGGAGACCACGTACGCGTGGCACGACTCGGGCCCAGGCCGGACCAGGATGACGCTGCGCAACCGCGGTGAGCCTCAGGGGTTCGCCGCGGTGACGGCGCCGGTGATGGCCGGCGCGATGCGGCGAGCCAACCTGAAGGACCTGGCCAGGCTCAAGCAGATCCTCGAGAGACGCTGAGGCGCGCTGAAGGCTCGGGGGGCCCTGCCCCTCCGTCGCCTTCGGCGACACCTCCCCGCTTCGTGGGGAGGAGAGCGCGGGGCTAGCATCGAACTGTCATGCCGATGTCCTGCTCGGTCTGCGGCAATCCGCTGCCGGCCGGCGCGCGCTTCTGTCCGAATTGCGGGGCCGCCGTCGGACCGCTCCTCGAGACAGAGGAGCGGAAGATGGTCACGGTCCTGTTCGCCGACCTGGTCGATTCGACCGGCCTCGCCCGCCGCCTCGACGCCGAGCGCACGAGGGAGATCCTGAGCCGGTTCTTCGACGCCGCGACCGAGGAGCTGCAGGCGCTGCGAGGGCGGCCGGAGAAGTTCATCGGCGACGCGGTCATGGCGGTGTTCGGCCTGCCCCAGGTTCACGAGGACGACGCGCTGCGCGCCATCCACGCCGGCCTCGCGATTCGGGCGCGGGCGCATCGCATCGGCCTGGACATGGAGTCGGGCATGCCCCTCGAGGTGCGGATGGGCGTGGAGTCAGGCGAGGCGGCGACCGGGATCGGGCCCGCGGGCCAGCTGCTGGTCACCGGGCCGGTCGTCAACACGGCCGCCCGCCTCCAGACCGCGGCCCAGCCGGGGCAGTTGCTCGCGGGTGCGACCGCCTACGCGTTGACCGCCGAGAAAGTCCTGTACGGCCGCAAGCGACACGTGCGAGCAAAAGGCTTCGACGTCACCCTCGACGCCTACCCCGTCGAGAGCATCACCGCGCGGTCGGCGCGCCGCACGATCCCCTTCGTCGGAAGGACGAACGAGCAGGCGATGCTCGGCGAGAGCCTCGGCCTCGCCAGCACGAGCGGCAAGCCGGTGCTGGTCACCATCCTGGGCGAGCCGGGCATCGGCAAGTCGCGCATCGCCGACGAGCTCGCGGCCGGGCTGAGCGCGGCGGTCCGCGTGCTGCGCGGCCACGCCCGCAGCTTCACGGACAGCGCAACATTCTCGCCGGCGGCGGCGATCGTCGCCGACCTGGCCGGGATCGCGGACGAGGATGCGCCGAACGTAGTGCGCCGCAAGCTGCGCGCGCTGGCTTTCGAGTGCTGCGACGCGGGCGAGGTCGACCGGACGACCGAGCGCCTTTCGTTGCTCTTCGGCGCCGGCACCGCACGCGACGAGGCGATGTTCGTGCAGGACGTGCACGCCGGCTTCCTCGAGCTCATCGACGGCCTCGCCAAGGACCACCCCGTGCTGTTGATCTTCGACGACGCGCACACGCTGCGGCCCGCGATGCTCGACCTGGTCGAGCGCCTCGGATCGCCGGGAAGGCGCGGACCGCGTCGCGCGCTGGTGGTTGCGCTGGCGCGGAAAGAGCTGCTCGAATTGCGACCGACGTGGGGTTCGACCGCGGGCGGCGCGGTCGTGATCAGGCTCGAGCCGCTGTCCCCCGACGAGTCGCGCCGCCTGGCCCGGCACGCCTCGGGTGGGCGCGTCGACGACCGCGAGGCGGCCATCATCGCCAAGCGCGCGGGCGGCAACCCGTTCTTCATCATCGAGACGACCGGCATGCTGCTGCAGTCGGGCAACGGCGTGCCCGGGGCTCGACCGAAGCTTCCGCCGACGGTCCAGGCGATCATCGAGGCACGCCTCGACGCGCTGCCCGCACGCCTGCGCGAGCTGGCGCGGCACGCCTCTGTGTTCATGTACGGCTTCGACCTCGACGAGCTGCAGGTTGTCGACGCGGCGGCCACGGACGAGGAGCTGCTGCAGCTCGAGGAAGCGGAAGTCGTCGTGACCGATCCGCAATCGACGACCGGCCACTGGCAGATCCGCCACGCGACATTGAAAGAGGTCGCGTACGCCAGCCTGCCCAAGCGCGAGCGGCTGCGGCTGCACCGCATCGTCGCGCAGCGCCTCCTCGCCGACGGCCACCGCTCCTGGGCCGCCGACCACCTCGAGCTCGCGGCCAAGGCTGCGCTGGACCTCGACCCCGACGACCGCACCGCGCCGGACGAAGCGGCCGACGCCCTGCTCGTCGCCGGCGACCGTGCGCGGCGCCGCATGGAGAGCTGGTCGGCGGTGGACCGCTACAAGCGCTGCCTGGCCATGGCGGGCCCGCCCTCCGGTTGGGCCGCGCGCGAGGCGCGTGCGCTGGCGGGCATGGGCGAGTCGCTGTACTGGCTCGGCGACTACCCCGGCGCGAAGAAGGCGCTGGAGCAGGCGGTCGAGCTGGCCGACGCCGAAGACGAACCATTTGCGCTGGCCCTGGCCCTGCGCTTTCTCGGGGACATCGCCATCAACTACGAGGGCGACGTCGACAAGGGAGAGATGCTGCTCGCGCGTTCACTGGCCGAGGCCGAGCGCCTCGGCGAGCAGCGTGCGATCACGCGCAGCCTTTTGTTTGCGGGCTGGGTGCCGTGGACGCGCGAGCGCTTCGAGGAGTCGGAGGCGATGTGGCAGCGCGCGCTCGCGAGCGCTGAGCCAAACGACACCTGGGCGCGCGTGCGCGCGCTCAACGCGCTGTCCATCAACCACAGCGAGATGCACGATCCGGAGGGCGCCCTGCGATTGGTCGAGGATGCGCGCAAGCTCGCCGAGGACTGCGGCGACCAGTTCAGCGTCGCCATGACGGCGGTGCAGAAGGCGCGGGTCCTGGACGAGCTCGGCCGGCATGAGGAGGCGCTGCCGTGGTTCGACGAGGGGATCGCGATCTTCGCGGAGCTGGGCGCTCGTTGGGAGCAGGCGGACGCGACCGCCGCGCGGGGTATCGCGCTGCGCGACCTCGGCCGCCTGGATGCGGCGGAGGACGACCTGCAGTACGCCGTGCGCGTGGCGGAGGAGCTCGGCGATCGGCAGCTGCCGTCGTGGACGTGGCGGGCGCTGGCACGGGTGTCAGAGCTCCGGGGGGACAGCACGGAGGCGGAGGCGCGGCTCCAGCGGTCCGAACGGGCGCAGTCGGCCGGGCCGCACTGACCCCGAGTTAGCGATCGCTACGCTGGATTCCGCCTCTTTCGGCCAAAAAGTGCGGAATTCGGTCCGTGATTCCGCCCTTTTCCGCCAACAAGTGCGGAATCGGCTGCGGCGCGTGAGCTAGCGGCTCTGTCCATCAATCGAGGTTTTCAGGCAACAGCTGATAGGGCATAATTCCATCGAACCCCCCTATCGCTTCGGCGGTAGGGTGCGAGGCCGCCTTTCGGGGCGGCCTCAGCTAGTTATGGGGCTAGTCACCAAGTCGCCGGTTTGTTAAATCCTCCGTTCGCGTCAACAAGGTTTGGCGCGAATTGGCTCGAGACTAAGGCACCCGCTCGGATGGGGCGGTATTGGCTGGCTACTTGCCGAAGTGTCTTGCTGGGCTTGCTTTTCGGGTTCATCGCATGTGGATTGAATACGACGACAGGCTTATGGAGAACTTGGCGAACCATGCGAATCGGCAGAGCTAGGTCGGAGTCGTTGCTTATCACTGCGGCAACGTCGTATAGGTTCTGAAAACCGTCGACAAGCAACATGGTGGCGAGGTTGACATCGGAACCTTTCTCCTCAGTCTTGATGACAAGCACGGTCTTCGCGCCTTTCTTGGACGGCTTTGCGAGTGGCATCGAAACGGAATGGGAAAGGAAATGTCCCTCGTGGATCTCAAGTAGCGGCCACAGCGTAGCTAGTGCCCTGAAGTACGTCTGTTGCCGCGTGGGTGCCTGAGGATCGTGTGGCAAAGCTCCTACCCGGGCAGTGAAGTAGCGAACGAGATCGACCTGATTGTTGGGTAGCAGCCGCGCTGCTAGGGCCACAAGATCCAACCACTTGAACGCTGTGGTCTTGATTGCGTAGTAGAGATTGAAGCCGTCAACGTAGACAATCGTCCGAGAAGGCGCGCGGCACAAGCTAGCGTTTCGGGCCGTCGGGTGACGCCCGCTCGCGGGAGGGCTAAGATCGGCTGCTTCGCAACCGGCGCGTGAGCTAGCGGGTCTTCAGGCCTGCGACCGCGTCGGCACGGAGGCGCTCCGCGACGGACTGCAGCACCTGGAACAGCAGGTCCTGGTTGCCCTTGATGGCATCGCGGAACTGGAGGTGGCTCATGACCATCATGCGCGACGGCTTGGTCGTCTTCACCGTGGCGGTGGCGGGGCCACGGTCGAGCATGCTGATCTCGCCGAAGAAGTCGCCCGGGCCGAGGGTCCTGCGGTTCTTGCCGTCGATGACGACGTCGGCGGCGCCATCGAGCAGAACATAGAAGGTGTCGCTCGGCTCACCCTGCTTGATGAGCTCGCGGCCCGCCGCGACGTCGACCTCGTCGGTGTTGGCCGCCGCCGACTCGAGGGACGTGTGCGAACAGTGGGCGAAGAGGGGCACCTTCTTGAGCATCTCGACCTTGGGGTCGCTCATCGGTACCGCAACAGAGTAGTCCCATACTGGCCCGGTGCACGAGCCGGTCGAGCCGAAAGCCGAGCGGATGCGGTGGCCGGGCTACGAGCCGCCGGCCGGTGGACGCAGGCTTCTCGAGTGGAACTGGGCGGTGGAGCGGCTAAGGGAGTCGCGGCGTTACTGGCTCGCTACCGCAGGGTCGGCGGGCTTGCCGCACCTTGCGGCGGTCTGGGGCGTCTGGTCGGATGGCGCGCTGGTGTTCAGCACCGGCCGGCGAACCCGCAAGGCCGTCAACCTGGGCGGGCGGCCGGGGTGCGCGATCGCCACCGAGAGCGGCGCGGAAGCGGTGATCGTCCAGGGCTCGGCCCTGGAGGTTCGCGACCATGCGGCCATCGCGGCCGCGGACGTCGCGTACAGGGCCAAATACGGAAGCAGCGTGCTCATCGAAGACTCGCCGCTGTTCGCTGTGCGCCCTCGCTCGGTGGTCGCGATCGTCGACGGCGACGAATCGAAGCTGCCGACGCGGTGGCGATTTCCCTAGCTCTTCTCGGCTTCCTTCTTGAGGCCGTCGGCGAACTGCTGGAACGACGGGCCGAGGTCGGGGATCGATTTCCACATCATCCCGAGCAGCGGCCCGGTGTACTCCTCGCGCATGTGGAAATCTGTCCCACCGGCCGCGCCCGGCTCGAGCGTGTACGTGCGGACACCCTTGAACAGGCCGAGCGGCATGCCGCCGGAGAAGACCATCCGCCGGTTCGCGGTCAGTTCGGTCACCTTGAGCGGAAACGCTCGTCCCGGGTTCACCTTGACGTAGAGCTTGACCGTGCCGCCCTGCGCGATCTTGCCTTCGAACCGTTCGATGCCCGAGTCCCACTGGGGAAAGCGCTCGCCGTCGGTGAGGACCCGCCAGACGTTCTGTGGGCTTGACTTGATGCTCGATCGCGCCTCGAAGTACTTCACCGCGTGTCCTCCCTGTCGTAACTGTGTGGTTACGGTAACAGAACGGTTACTGATGGCGGTTACGCTCTGAGCCCCTCTTTATCGGCGCCCCTCCGTCGCCTTCGGCGACACCTCCCCACTTCGTGGGGAGGAGGACCCACCACTTCGTGGGGTGGAGCGGAGGAGTACAACTTTCTCGTGACCAGGGTCGCCGTGGTGACCGGCGGGGGCACCGGAATCGGCAGGGCGGTGGCGCTGGCGCTCGCCCGGGAGGGCTTCGCGATCGTGATCGGAGGCCGGCGCCTGGAGCGCCTGCAGCAGGTCGGCCCGGAAGTGACTCCCATCGAGGTCGACGTGCGGGACCCAGCCTCGGTCGCGGCGATGTTCGACCGCGTCAAGGAGCTGCACGGGCGTGTCGACCTGCTCTTCAACAACGCCGGCACCAACGCTCCGGCGCCGCTCGAGGAGCTGACCTACGAGCAATGGCGGACCGTGATCGACACAAACCTCACGGGCGCGTTCTTGTGCACGCGGGAGGCGTTCCGCCTGATGAAGGAGCAGCAGCCTCGCGGCGGCCGGATCATCAACAACGGCTCGATCTCCGCGCACGTCCCGCGCCCGAGCTCGGTTGCTTACACGGCCAGCAAGCACGCGATCACCGGCCTGACGAAATCGACGTCGCTAGAGGGCCGCGCTTACGACATCGCCTGCGGACAGATAGACATTGGAAATGCGTCGACCGAAATGACCGAACGCCTGAACGAGCCGAAGATGTCAGTGGACGACGTCGCGCGCGCCGTGGTCTACATGGCGAGCCTGCCGCTCGACGCGAACGTGCAGTTCATGACGGTGATGGCGACGAAGATGCCCTACATCGGACGAGGCTGACTTCAGCCCCCGTCGATCACCTTTCGGACCTGGCCGGCGAACGTCCTCGTGTCGATGGGCTTGGACATGTACGCGACGCATCCCGCGTCCATGGCCAGCTCCCGGTCGCCGGGCATCGCGTGCGCAGTCAGCGCCACGATCGGGATTCGCGACGTGCCACGGCCCGCCTTCAGCTCGCGTGCGTAGGTCAGGCCATCCTCACCCGGCAGCTGGACGTCCATCAGGATCACGTCCGGAACCACCGCGCACAGGACCCGGTTCGCTTGCTCGGCCGAAGCCGCCACCTCGACGTGGAAACCCTCGCGCTCGAGAACCGCGGTGGCCAGGATCGAGTTGGCCTCGTTGTCCTCGATGAGGAGCACCACGCCGCCGCCGGTCACCGGGCGCCACCCTGGACCGCTACCGCGCGTAGGTGTTCTCCAATCGCCGACGCTCCGACCTTGCCCCGGCTCAGGATCTCCGAGACCTGACCATTGAGGCTGCGCTTGTCCTTGTCGCTGAGCGTCGCGGCGGTGAGGATCAGGATGGGCATTTCCCGCGTCGATTCGTAGCTTCGCAGCGCCTCGACCACGTCGAAGCCGTTGACCTCGGGCATCATCAGGTCGAGCAGCACAAGGTCCGGCCTCCGGCTGCGGGCCATCGCGATGCCACGCTTCCCCGACGATGCTGAAAGGACGTCGAATCCCTGCGGCTCCAGGGCCCGCCTCAGCCATTCCCGGTTGGCTTCCTCGTCGTCGACCACAAGCACCTGGAGTCGCTCCTTCAAGGGTGCGAGCGCCCTCAGGCGCGAGATCAGGACCTGCGTGTCGACCGGTTTGACCAGGTAGTCCATCGCGCCCAGCGCCATGCCGAGCTCCGGATCGTTCATGACACTGACGACCACGATCGGGATGTGAGCAGTCGACGGATCCGCCTTCAGCCTCGAAATCACATCCCATCCGTCCAGCCCTGGCAGGATGATGTCGAGCGTTATCGCGGCGGGTTTGAGGTCCCTCGCCTTGGCCAGCGCCTCGATCCCGGTGCGTGCCAGCGCCGTGCGATAGCCGGCGGCTGCGATCTGCCGGGTAAGGAGCTCGGCCGCACCTGGATCGTCCTCGACAACGAGGACCAGTGGGGCATCGCCCTCCAACGTTTCGACCGGGCCGGCCTCGACCTCAGCCTTGGAAGGTGGCGGCTCGAACGGGAGCGCCAGCGTGAAAATGCTGCCGCGACCAAGCCGGCTCGTGAAATTCACATCGCCACCGTGTAGCGCGGCGAATCGTTTCGTCAGCGCGAGTCCAAGACCCGTCCCTTCCTGCCGCCGGCCGGGTCCGGCGTCGACCTGCTGGAATTCCTGGAACACTCGGCCGTGGTCGGCTGCGGCTATGCCGACGCCCGTGTCGGCGACGGAGACCTCCACCCCGCCGGCCACGCGGCGGGCGGAGATGGTGATGCTTCCGCGGTCCGGGGTGAACTTGATCGCGTTCGAGACCAGGTTGAGCAGCATCTGCTTGAGCTTGCCCGCGTCGGCACGGATGGCGCCGGCGGCGACATCGTCTGCGACGAGACGCATCCGCTTCCTGGCCACCAGCGGTTCGACCGTTCGGGTCACCTGCTCCACGACATCGGCCACGTCAACGGATTCGAGGTGCAGCTCCATCTGCCCCGCTTCGATCTTGGACAGGTCGAGGATGTCGTTGATCAGGCTCAGCAGGTGCTTTCCGCCGGTGACGATCTGGCCGAGAAATCGCCGCTGCGTTGCGTCGTCGTACTGGTCAGGCCCGGAGTCCAGCAGAAGCTCTGAGAAGCCGATGATCGCGTTGAGGGGCGTCCGCAGCTCGTGACTCATGTTGGCCAGGAACATGCTCTTGTGGTTGCTCGCGTCGTGCAGGCGCCGGTTGGTTTCGCCCAGCTGCTCGATGAGACGCAGACGGTCGAGCGAGGTCATGAAGGCTGTTGTGAACTGCCGCGCCCTTCGCACTTCATCACCGCCGATGGCCGGTGTGAACGGGCCGCCGACTATGACCATGGTGGCGAAGCTCTCGAGGCCCGCGACGCGAATCACGAGCAAGGCACGATCGGCGGCGCCTACTCGGAGTCGAACGACGCCATCGGCAAGCGCCGGCGCGATCGAAGACAGCTCCACCACCTGCCTCTCCTCGAGTCGATGAGAAGCCTTGGGCGCGCTTGCGCCGTCGAACAGCACGGCGCCTGCTCCGCCGACCAATCGTGTCGCCCAGCCCAATCCGCGCTGCGCCAGGCCGTCGTGATCCCGCGCCAGCATCAGCTCCTCCATGAACGCACGCAGCCCTTCCTCTTCGCGGGCCCGCCACTCGCGACGGAGCCACGTGGGCGGCGAGAAGCTCACGTACAGGAGGGGCACGATCACAAGCGCGAGCAGCTGGGTCGCGATCTGCACGGCGGGGTTGCGGGTCAGCGCGCTCGCCGCGACCGCGAACAGGAGAACGGCCACCAGTCCGGCCAGACCGAGCGCGAGCGTCCGCATCCGCCATGCCTGGATGGTCGGCAGGCTTCCAGCGATCAGCCAGAAACGCGCGGTCGGCTCGACCACCGACACGGACCAGGTGCCGATCAACACCAACCCCAGCGCGCCGGCGAGGCCCGGAGATCCCGCGGCCCGCGCCGCGAGAAAAAGGCCGCTGGCAGCCAGCATTGAGATGCACGCGCCGACATGCCAGCGGCGGGGTAGGGGGATTAGCGACCCACGAAAACGGAGAAACGCATAGCCCGAGCCCATGAACAGGATCACGTCGAGCGCCGTGAGCAGCGGGGGCGCGGACCCGAGGAGCGCCGGAACCCGGGAGACCAGCGTGACCGACGACAGCAGCACGATCGCAAGCGCGAGGAAACCGGTGCTGGCGTCGCGGCGCCGCAGCCAGCCGGCCGCGGTCGCCACCCCGAGCAGTGCGAACGCATCGGCGTTGACGTTTTGCAGCCACCCGACGCTTTCCGTCATAGCGAGCTGGCTTCCTGCAGCGGCCGCCCACCTTCCTCGAGCACGAGCCTCACCACCCGCGGGTCCCACTGCCGCCCCGCTCCCTGGCGAAGAATCGCCAGGGCGGCGTCGTGGGACTGCCGCGGACGGTAAGGGCGATCGTTGGTCAGGGCGTCGTATGCGTCGCACACGGAAAGGATTCGCGCGAGTAGCGGGATGTCGTCTCCGGAGAGACGGTCGGGATAGCCGCTGCCGTCGAAGCGCTCGTGGTGATGGCGGATAAGAGGCAGGAGCTCACCGCCGGTCTGCAGAGGCGCGACGATGTTCTCGCCGATGATCGGATGCAGGTGCATCCGCAACTCTTCCTCTCGGTCCAGCTCGCCCGGCTTCAAAAGGATGTTGTCGGGCACGCCGATCTTGCCGATGTCGTGGATGATCCCGCCGCGATACAGCGCATCGAGCTGGTCGTCCGGCAATCCCATCTTCTCGCCCACACGCCGCGCCGCCTGCGCG
The DNA here is from genome assembly GCA_035279525.1 of Candidatus Dormiibacterota bacterium. GTDB lineage: Bacteria > Chloroflexota > Dormibacteria > Dormibacterales > Dormibacteraceae > DATEHQ01. Next base: position 39,597 of record DATEHQ010000003.1, on the reverse strand, counting down.
ACCCGCAGCGTATGCGCCTCGGTGAACGGATCCTTGGCCTCCACCGCGGCGGCCAGCGCGTAGATGACTCGCTCCGCGCTGTCGAGCGAGTCGTAGACGCGCTTGAGCTTCAGCGCCGACCGCACCCGAGCCACGAGCTCGATACGGTCGACCGGCTTCGACATGTAGTCGTCCGCGCCCGACGTCAGAGCGCGCACACGGTCGGACGTGTCGTTGAGGGAGGTGATCATCACCACCGGGAGAAGGCTCCCGCCCTCGAGCCGCTTGATCCGATGGCAGACCTCGAACCCGTCCATGCCCGGCATCTGGACGTCGAGGAGAACCAGGTCGGGCCGCTCTCGCTCGATCGACAGAAGAGCTTCGGCGCCGTCTTCGGCCATCCGGATCTCGCACTCGACCTCGGCGAGGCACGCCTTGATCAGCTCACGGTTCGCCTCTACGTCGTCGACCACGAGCACCACCGGCAGGCGCCTGGAGGACCGGCGAGGCGGGGGCTGCTGCGTCAGGTACGTGATCGGGTCAGGCCTGTCCATCCACGCGGCGGGCTTCAGGGCGAGGACGAAGCTGAGCGCGCTCGCGTAGCGCTCTTCAGGATTCTTGGCGAGCGCCCGGCGCAACACCGACTCGACGTGCGCCGACGAAGGCCCGGTCAGCTCGCGAGCAGGCGGCATCGGACGCGTCATCTGCGACACCAGCACCGATGCGAACGATTCGGACTCGAACGGGACTCGTCCCGTGAACATCTGGTAGGCGAGGACGGCGAACGAGTAGCGATCGGATGCCGGCCCGAGCATCCCGCCGCTCACCTGCTCGGGCGACATGTATTCCGGCGTCCCCATCAACGCGCCCGACGCCGTCAGCCGCAGTCGAGATCCGGCCAGCTTCGAGAGGCCGAAGTCGGCGAGCACGGGCGCGCCGCCGTCCCGCAGAAAGATGTTGGCCGGCTTGATGTCGCGGTGGAGGATTCCGCGCGAATGCGCGTAGTCGAGCGCGGCCGCAAGCGGCTCCAGAAGACCGAGCACCTGCTCGAGCCGCATCGGCCCTCCGAGCAGGTCGGCGAGGGTCCCGCCCTCGGCCAGTTCCATCACTATGTAGGCGACGCCGTCCTGGTTGCCGAAATCGAACACCTCGAGGATGTTCGGGTGCTTGAGACGGGCCACCGCGCGGGCTTCGTGCCGAAAGCGCTCGCGATACTCCGGGTCCTCCGCGAAAAACTCTGGCAAGACCTTGATGGCCACGTCACGGTCGAGCCCATCGTGGTAGGCGCGATAAACCGTCGCCATACCGCCCTGTCCGATGCGCTCCACCACCGCGTACGGCCCTATGCGGGTGCCCGGCTTGAGGCTCATGTCAGCCTCCGATGAGCAGGTAGGCGCAGCCACCGGCGCCGTGAAAGCCGAGGGAGCGGATCCCACCCTCAAGACCGGCCAGGCCCTCGATCACGCCCGCGTGAAAGCCGCAGATTGTCGGGACGCGACGGCATGCCTCGGCGAAGAGGCAGTTGGTGCAGACGATCCGTCCGGAACGATCGATGTCGTACTCGGCACCGAGGTCGGTCATGGGCTCGACTGCGGCCGTGAGCGACATGACGCCTGGCCTGGCAATGCTCCGCCCGAGAACGCGCCCTGCCTCCGTGATGGACGCCACGTCCAGCGCCGACGCGAGCGCCGCGGCGAGAACGTCGTACCGGCGCATGGGATGGCTGATCTGTACTGGCCCCGAGGACAGGTGGTAGAGCTTGGCCGGCTTGCCGGGAAGGCCGCGGCGGCGCTCGACGTCGAGGTACCCGAGCGCGACCAGGCGCTCGAGGTGATCGAACGCAACCGATCGATGGATCCCTGCCGCGCGGGCGACATCGTCCACGCTGCGCGGACGCGGGTCGGAGAAGAAGCGCAGAAGGATGTCGCGCCTCGTGAAGTCGCGGAGCGCGCCGAGCGCTCTTTCCATGGCGCTGCCTGCTCCTCGTTCAGCGGTCGAATCGTCGAAGGGAGGGGCCAGACCGGCGGGTGTGGGCCGGTCTGGCAAGGGGAGGGGGGTTGGCATTTCAGGCGGCAACCGGCTCACGGCGCCGGCGACCGATGGCGACACCGAGCAGAAGAAACAGAGCTGCAAGGAGCAGGAGCAGGAACAGCCACCCAAACCACTGGGCGACGCGCGCGAAGCCGCTCACCGACGCGGCGGGCTTCAGCGTGAGCTGCGTGGCGCCTGCTGCGGTGCCTGCGGCTCCAGAGCCCGAGCCCGCCTGGGTTGGGGTGCTGCCGGAGGTGCCCTGGCGGACCTGCTGCGTAGAAGGACCCGTCGCCGCCTGGCTTCCGGTGTTGGACGCGCTCGCGCAGTTCGGAGACGACGAGCCCGACGTGCTCACTTGCTGGGGCTGCGCCGACTGGCTGGCCGAGCCCGCGGTGGCGTTGACCCCGCAGTGTGCGGCCGCGGCATCCTGGCTGTTCGATCCGGCCCAGGCCTGGCCGGTGGACACCGAAGCGGTGCCGCCACTCTGCGAAGGCGTGCCGGCGGACGTGGAGATCGGCTGAACCTGGACGGAACCTGGCGGAGGCGAGGGATTGGCGGCCATCACCTGCACGGTGCTCAGCACCAGGGCGGCCGCCGTCAGGACGAGGGCTCGGATCGCGGGCTTTAACATCTCTGTACCTCCGGTTTGTCGGGTTACGACCCACTAAACCCTAAAGAGGTCAGTTTGTCAAGAGAATTGTTTGCCCTTCAGTTGGCGGCTTCCCGTCGGGCGCCGACGGTGCCCAGACGAAGGTCACGCACCTTGCCGCGGCGAGACTTGACGGCGTACATCTCCTTGTCCGCCCGCGCCAGCAGGCTCACCACGTCGTCGGAGCGCTCGAGCGCGGCGACGCCGCTGCTGAACGAGATCCCGGCCTTGCCGGCCTCTTCCTGGATCCACGACAGCTTCGCTCGCGCGGAGTCGGCGGCGGTGTCCGGCAGGATGCACACGAACTCGTCGCCGCCGTAGCGCATCACCAGGTCCTGGCCGCGCAGACCCGACTGCAACGAACTGGCCAGCCCCTTGAGAAGCTCGTCGCCGGCGCGATGGCCGCGCGTGTCGTTCGCCTGCTTCAAGCCGTCGACGTCGACAAACGCGACCGCGAGGGACGTCTTCTGGCGGCGCGCGCGCGCCACCTCCCGGTCAAGTGCCGCCACCCCAGCGGCGCGGCGGAGGACGCCGGTCAGCTCGTCGAACGCAGCTTCCTCTCGGAGCTTGAACAGGCCCTTGGTCGTGACAGACTCGAGCTCCCGGGGGCTCAGTCTCAGGTCGTGGGCAAGAGCGAGGCGGATCTGCGCGTCGCGCGAGCGGACAGCCGCCGTCCAGGTCCGACCGAACAACAGGAGCCAGACGCCGAACAGCAATGGCAGGACCGCGACCGCTCCGAGGAGAGCGACGTCGAGCGCCGAGTGCAGCACGATCCCGGTGAGCGGGATCTGGATGCCACCACCCCCACCTCCACCGCCTGGACCTCCGTTGCCACCCGCGCCGCCGCCGGCTCCAGTTCCGCCCGCGCCCGCGCCCGTGCCGGCGCTGCCCGGTGCAGTCGACGGTGACGCTGACGGCGAGGGCGAAGGCGAGCCACCGAGGGCCGGCAGAGTCGGAGTTGGGAGCGGCGGAGTTGGGAGCGGCGATTGGAGGTTGACGGGAAGGCTCGGCGTCGGGAGCGAGACCGGCAGGCTGGGGCTGGGTAGGGCCGGCAGGCTCGCCGTGGGCAGCGCCGGAAGGGTGGGCAGCGTGGGTGACGGGAGCAAACCGATCGCGGCGCGTGCGTCGGTCGACCGTTCCACGAGGGCCGATCCCGCCGCCGCGGCGAGGATCATCACCGCCCCGGCGAGAACGACCCATGCGGGCAGCCAGCGAGCGGCGGACTTGCCGCCTCGGCGCTGTTCGGGTTTGGTTGCGTCGAAATGTCGCACCCCGTCTTCCTACCTGAGGAGGCTAACGACGACAAATCGAATACAAGTGCACCGAGTGGGTGAATTCACTGCCCGATCGGGTAGCCGCCGTTAATCGCTTGGATTAACTGGCGGCTTAACTCGATCCAGGTGCCGGCGCGGCAGGGGAGGGCCGCGCCGGACTCTTGGGAAGAAGGATCAGCCGCGGAACGTGCACGCCGGGACGGCCACGCCTTCCGCGTGGACCCGCGCCGTGCTCGAGCTGGTGGTGCCGGTGCCGCTGATCGAGCCGGTCAATCCTGAGATCGGGCCGGATATCGAGACGGTCGCCGTGCCGCCGTTGTTGATGGTCTGCAGGGAATTGGTTTCAGTGTGGTAGCCGCCGCACGCGAGCCGGCCGTCGTCCCGCGTGGTCGCGATCGGACCGGTCCCCACCCACGCCACGTCCACGGTGAGAGGCAGCGGCGCGAGCGAGTTGGAGCCGCCATTACACGCCGGCGTATCGGCCGTGAGAGTCGTGTGCAGGCTCGCGCTCGAAAGGTTGGTGCTGATGGTCAGGTCGGACGAGCTGACCACGAAGCAGCCAAAGCCGTTGACGGTCGGGCTGTTGAGGAACAGCAGGACGTCAATCTCGTTGCTCGAGGTCGATGGTCCTCCCTGCGGCTTGGAGGTATTCGTGTTGGCGCTGGCGGAGATGAAGCCCTGGGGCGCCGACGGGTCGGATGAGAACAGGCTGGCGTCCGCTTCGCTGCGGGTGAAGACGTAGCTGCCCGCGGCCGCGAGGCCACGCCCCACACCCTTACCGCCCATGCCGCCTCCACAGCTGTCCGGCGGGACTGCGCCATGCGCGTGGACTTCCTGGTTGCGGATGCCCATCCCGGCAGAGGTGGCAGAGAACGAGCCGGTGAGCGAGGAGATCGAGATCGTTGCGTTCGCGTTGTTGCTGGTGTCTGTGCTGTGCGTTTCCGCGGTGTAGCCGCTGCAGGCGAACGTGCTCTCGTCGTTGGTCGATTCGATGGGGCCGATGCCCGTCCAGGTGGCGTCGATCTGGATCGGGAGCGTCAGGTTGATCGGTCCGCCGCACAGCTGGGTCGCGTCGGTGATCGTGGTGTGCAGCGAAGCGCTCTGCACGTCCGACGCAACGGCGAAGTCGGCGGGGTTGGACAGGATCACGCAGCCGCCGCCGCTGACGCCCGAGTAGCTGAAGACGTTGAAGAACATCGTCGTCGTGTTCGTGGTCGTAGTGCGTCCGCCCTGAGGTTTGGAGACGCTCGGGCCGCCCGACACGAACAGGCCGATCTGCGGCTGCGACGGGTCCGGGCCGAACAGGTTGAAGCTCGCGCGTTGGGTCTTGAAGTCGTACTTGCCGGCGGGCAGGAACCCGCCTCCGCCCTTGCCGGGCGCGGGGCCGGCCGCTGAGGGCGACGCCGCGAGCACAAACGAGATCGCGACGAGGGAGCCGAGGACGAGCGATAAACGGCGAACGGGGATGCGCAACATGGACCACCTCCACATGTTCTGGGAGCCACCGGCGGCTCGATTCATGCGCGTCAACTTCCCGCGGAGGCGGTCTCAATAGCAGTGTCAGCCCGGTCTCAAATCCAGTATCAAAATCGTTTGGGGCGGCCGCTTAGACTCAGCACCCGGGCCCATGAACTCAGCCAACGATCCGGCCGCGTCTGACCAGGTCCAGGCCGGCGTCTGGCCCGGGCGGGCATATCCGCTCGGCGCCACGTTCGACGGCGCCGGCACCAACTTTGCGCTGTTCAGCGAGCTCGCCGAGAAGGTCGAGCTGTGTCTGTTCGACGACGGCGGCCAGGAGCATCGGGTCGCGCTCGAGGAGGTCGATGCGTTCTCATGGCACGCCTACCTGCCCAACGTCGGTCCAGGGCAGCGCTACGGGTACCGGGTCCACGGACCGTACGCGCCGGAGTACGGCCTGCGCTGCAACCCCAACAAGCTGCTCCTGGATCCGTACGCGCGCGCCATCGAGGGCGAGGTGCGGTGGAACCCGGCGTGCTACGGCTACCAGCTGGGCGACCCCGCCGAGCGCAACGACGACGACAGCGCGCCGTACGTCTATCGGTCGCTGGTTCAGCATCCGCACTACGACTGGGGCGGCGACCGGCGACCAGAGACGCCGCTGCACGAGACCGTGATCTACGAGGCGCACGTGAAGGGGATGACGAAATGTAATCCCGAGGTGCCGGAAGAGCTACGCGGCACGTACGCGGGCCTCGCGCACCAGGCGGTGATCAATCACCTCAAGTCGCTGGGCGTGACGGCGATCGAGCTGATGCCCGTCCACCAGTTCGTGCACGACCAGCGCCTGGTCGAGATGGGGCTGCGCAACTACTGGGGATACAACACGATCGGCTTTTTCGCGCCGCACAACGAGTACGCGAGCCCGGTGCACCAGGGCGACCAGGTGAACGAGTTCCGCTGGATGGTGCGCACCTTTCACGAGGCCGGCATCGAGGTGATCCTCGACGTCGTCTACAACCACACCGCGGAGGGCAACCACCTCGGCCCGACGCTTTGCTTCCGCGGCATCGACAACCGCGCGTACTACCGGCTCGTCGGCGAATCGCCGCAGTTCTACTACGACACCACCGGTACGGGGAACAGCCTCAACGTGCGGCACCCGCACACGCTGCAGCTGATCATGGACTCGCTCCGCTACTGGGTGACCGAGATGCACGTCGACGGCTTTCGCTTCGACCTCGCGGCGACGCTGGCGCGCGAGTTCCACGAGGTCGACCGGCTGTCCACCTTCTTCGACCTCATCCAGCAGGATCCGGTCGTGAGCCGCGTGAAGCTCATAGCCGAGCCCTGGGACATCGGCGAGGGCGGCTATCAGGTCGGCAACTTTCCCGCGCTGTGGAGCGAGTGGAACGGCCGCTTCCGTGATTCCATGCGTGACTTCTGGCGCGGCGAGCCGGCCACGGTCGGCGAGCTGGCCTCACGCCTGACGGGCTCTTCCGACCTCTACCAGAACGACACACGGCGACCGGTCGCGAGCATCAACTTCGTGACCGCGCATGACGGGTTCACCCTTCGCGACCTCGTGTCCTACAACGGCAAGCACAACGATGCCAACGGCGAGGGCAATGCCGACGGCGAGTCGCACAACCGGTCTTGGAACTGCGGCGTAGAAGGCGACACCGACGACCCGAAGATCCGCAAGCTGCGGGCCAAGCAGCAGCGCAACCTGCTTTCGTCGCTCTTTCTGGCCCAGGGCGTGCCGATGCTGCTGATGGGCGACGAGCTCGGCCGCACGCAGCGCGGCAACAACAACGGGTACTGCCAGGACAACGAGATCTCGTGGGTGAACTGGTCGGAGGTCGACTGGCCGCTGTGCGACTTTGTCCGCTGGCTGATCGCCTTCCGCCACGCCCATCCCGTCTTTCGGCGGCGGCGCTTCTTCCAGGGTCGCCCCATCCGCGGCGCGGTCGACATCGCGTGGTTCAAGCCCGACGGCAAGCCGATGACCGACCAGGACTGGGTGTCGCGGCACGCCCGCTCACTGGGCGTCTACCTCAACGGCGGAGCCATTCCCGGGCGTGACGACCGCGGCCACGCGATCGTCGACGACTCGTTCGTGCTGCTTTTCAACGGCCAGGCGAGGCCGGTTTACTGGACGATTCCGGAAGACCTCGCCGGCCCCTGGACGGCGGTGGTCGACACCGAGCGGCTGGCGCCGGAGTCGGAGCCGGTCGTCGTCGAGAGGCGCGTGCTGACGCGCGCGCGGTCGGTCATCGTGCTGCAGTCGGCCGACGGGCAGGCCGGTTAGTCCGGCTTATCAGGCATTCGGAGGGTTCAAAACCCCGGATAGTCCGGACTATCCGAGATTCGAAGTCAGACGGGCGCCCCCTCCCTGGTCGCAACGAGCGGCACCTCGGCTCCGACGCCCGTCTTGCCCGGTTAGCCTAGCGCTGGCGTGGGCGCTTAGGGCGCGCTACGTGTGGGACGTTGATCCCATTCGTTCGGGCAGATTCTCCTACTAACCACCGCTGCATCCTCTCGAGCGTTGACGAGATATGTCGTGGCGGCTCGGACGCTTTCTAGCGGTCGTAGTGGTCAGCTACGCTGTCGCCGCCTTTCTGATTTGGCTGGGACTGCCACTTGTCATTCAGCGATCGACAAGCATTCCCAGTTGGCTTGGCTGGGTGGTGCTCGGAACCGGGATGGTCAAGGCAATGCTGTGGACGGTATACAGCGCAGTGTTCGTGCGGCACCGAAAGCAACTGGCCAGCAGCCTGCGTAGATAGGGCGTCTCATAACGCCGGCTGACCCGCAAGAATCAGGCCAGGCTTTCGTACTCCGCTTTCGTCAGCTCGATCTTCTGCGCGGCGAGGTTTTCCTTCAGGTGCTCGAGGGACAGGGTGCCAGGGATCGGAAGCATGACCGGCGACCGCTTCAGCAGCCAGGCGAGCATCACCTGCGATGGCGTCGCGCGATGCTTGCGGGCAACCTCGTCGACCGCTGCGCTGTGGCCCTCGCGGAGGGGAAAGAACGGGACGAACACGATACCTTCCTCATCGCAGTAGTCGACGACGGCGTCCCATTTCCGGTCGGCGAGGTTGTAGCGGTTCTGCACGGCGTGAATGGGCAGGACTTTGCGCGCACGCTCGATCTGGTCGACGTCGACCTCCGAGATTCCGACGAAGCGGATCTTCTTGCGGTCCACCTGCTCTTGGATGGCCCCGAGACTCACCTCGAGAGGCGTATCCGGATGGACGCGGTGCAGGAAGTAGAGCGTGATCGCCTCGGTCCGCAGGTTGCGCAGGCTCTCTTCGATCTGGGCACGAAGGACGTCAGGCTTTCCCTCGCCCGGATTGAAGCCGCCCTTGGTTGCGACGACCACAACGTTGGGAGTCCCGGTCACCGCCTCGCCGATCGTCTTCTCGCTCTGCGTGCCGGTGTAGAGGTGGGCGGTGTCGATCATCTGCACGCCGGCCTCGACTGCCGACCTGATGAACTCGACGTGCTCGGGCGTGTGGGTCAACCGGTTGGTGCCCAGGCCGATGCGGGCGATGGCCAGGTCGCCGAGCTTCATCGAGATTCATGATGGCGTAACACGACATGCCGGAAGGGGACACCATCTTTCGCACCGCGGAGCGGCTGCGCGCGGCGCTGCGAGGCAAGCGCGTGGTCAACGCGCGCCCGGATGCTTTGAGGAGACTTGCCGGGACCACCGTCAGCGACGTGCAGCCGGTGGGCAAGCACCTGATGATCCGCTTCGACAACGGGCTCGCGCTGCACACGCACATGCGCATGCGCGGGACGTGGCAGGTGTACGCGCGCGGAGCGAACCCGTCGCGGCCTGCCTGGCAGCTCAAGGTCCTGCTCGAGACCGAGGACGTCGTCGCCGCGTGCTATTCCGCGCCGGTGGTCGAGCTCGTGCGCGACGAGTCCGCACACGTCGGACATCTCGGTCCGGACATCCTCAGCGACGATTGGGACGTGAAGGCGGTGTTGGCACGGGCGAGGTCGTCCCCGGTTGCCACCGTCGGCGAGCTGCTCCTCGACCAGCGCGTGACGGCCGGGATCGGGAACGTCTATCGGTGCGAGGCGCTGTGGCAGAGCAAGGTCAATCCGTGGAAGCCCGTCGGCGAGCTGGCCGACGACGAGCTGGTCGCGCTGTTCGAGACCGCGCGGACCGCGATGCGCGCCAACCTCGGGAACGACGTGCATCGCCGCTTCCCGGGATACGGCCGCGGCGCTGTGCACGGACGGGGCGGGCGGCCGTGTCCCCGCTGCGGGACACCTATCAAAGTTCGCGCACTGGGCGAGCTGGCACGCCTGGCGTACTGGTGCCCGAGATGCCAGCCCCCATGACCGTGCCGCCGATCCGGACCGAGCGACTCGAGCTCGTGGCCTTCGAGCCCGACGCCGTGCGAGCGTTGATCGCGGGTCGACGCGAGGAGGCGGAGCGGATCCTGGGCCGCACGCTGCCGGCGGAGTTTCCCGCCGCGGGAGACGTCGGCCCGTGGAGCTTTCTCTCCGTCCAGCTCGAGCGCATGGAGGCCGAGCCGGCGCGCCGCGACTGGATGGCGCGCTTGATGGTCGACGCCGCCGAGGGCATCGTGGGCCACTGCGGGTTTCACGGGCCGCCGGACACAGTCGGGCGGGCCGAGATCGGATACACCGTCTTCACCGAGTTCCGGGGCCGCGGCTACGCCAGGGAGGCCGCGCGAGGGCTCATCGACTGGGCCTTTGCGCACGGCGAGCGCGAGGTCTACGCGACCGTCTCGCCCGAGAACGCGCCGTCGCTGGCGGTGGTGCGCAGGCTGGGGTTCACGCAGGTCGGGACGCAGGAGGACGAGGTCGACGGGCTCGAGCTCGTCTTTCGTTATCCCGGATAGTCCGGGCTATCCGGGGTGGTGATCCGAGCCGGCTGAGCAGACGGGCATGCGAGCGCTCCATCTCCTCGGCCACCGCGACGGCGGTGTCGACGAAGGCATGCGCCGACGGCGGGCGGTAGCGGTCGCGGTGCCACACGACGACCAGCACGCGTGGGGGCACGGGCTCGGCGGTCACCTGGAGCCTGATCCGCGGGTCGTTCTCGTCGACCGTGAGCAGCGGCGCCAGGGCGACGCCGAGACCTGACGCCACCATCGCCTGCACCGTCCCGTTGTCGTTGGAGCGAAAGACGATCTTCGGCCGCACGCCGCGCGCGCGGAGGAAATCCTCGGCCAGGTCCTGGTGGCGGAGGTGCTGGTACGCGACCATCGGCGCGCCGTCCAGCACCGAGAGGCTCACCCGAGTCTCGCGTTTCGGTGACGTGGCCGGCACCAGGAGCACGTACGGGTCGCGCATCAATCGCCGGACGGTGAACGGGCCGTCGGCGATCGGCTCGATGGAAAAGGTGAGGTCGACGGCGCCGCGCTCGACCGACTCGACGAGCGACTCGTCCTGCGAGTCCTCGGTCAGCTGCACGTCGACGTTCGGCCAGCCGGCCCTGAAGCGCCGCAGCGCCTCGGGCAGGATCTTGTTCTCGACGCTCTGGTAGACGCCGACCCTGAGCGTGCCGGCCTGGCCGCCGGCGTAGGCGCGGAGGTCGGCCTCGGCGGCGTGGACGCGCGACTCGATCGCCCTTGCGTGGCCGAGCAGCAGCCGGCCCGCCTCGGTCAGCTGCACGGTGCGCCTGCCGCGCGAGCGCTCCACCAGGCGCTGGCCCACCAGGGTCTCCAGCTCGTTGATGTGGTCGCTGACGGTGGAGAGCGAGCTGTTCAGCTCCTGCGAGGCCGCCCAGAAGGTGCCGGTCTCCGCGACCGCGGCCAGCGCGCGGAGGTGCTTGAGCTCGACGCTGGCCCAATTATTCGCCACGGCGATATTTTATCGAGGAAAACTCCTGTTGCTCCGGACATTCCACATGGGAACAATTAGGGCATGGAGGTCTTCATGACGGTCTTGATCCTCGCAGCGCTCTGCCTGCTGGGCGGATTCTTCGGCGCCGACTCCCGACCCCTGGACGCCGTGCGACCGACGCGCTGGGTGTGGCCCCCCGAGCAGCGTTAAGCTCTTGCGCTAGACCTCGCTTTTCCTAACCGAGGCGTAACCGGTCGATAACCGGGCGGGGTTTATCGTCGGGTGCGGCGAGCGAGGGGGCTCGCCTCCCTTTGGCAGTCGTTGATGTAGGGGGTTTGGCATGAAACGACTGGTCCGACTCGTGGCCGTGGTGGCGCTGGCGATCGGCACTCAAGTAGGCGCGTCACCCGGCGCGCATGCAAGCGAGGGCGCGTCCTCGACGACCGAGTGTCAGCTCGGCAACGGCATCTCGCACGTCGTCAACGTCGTCTTCGACAACGTTCACCTCACGCGCGACAACCCGAACGTGCCCTCCGACCTCGAGCAGATGCCGCACCTTCTCAACTTCATCGAGCAGAACGGCACGATGATCAGCCACAACTACACGCCGCTCATCTCGCACACGGCCAACGACATCGTGACCACCCTTACCGGTCTGTACCCGGACCAGCAGGGCCTCGCGGTCTCGAACAGCTACGCCTTCTACAACCCGAATGGGACGGAAGGCGGGTTCCCGAGCGCCTTCCAGTACTGGACGGACAAGATAGGCGACGGCGCATACAACAACGTCACAGCCAGCGGCAAGAACACACCCGCACCGTGGGTCGCCTTCACGCGCGCCGGCTGCAACGTCGGCGGAGTTTCCACAGCCAACATCGAGCTCGAGAACAACGGCAACATCACGAATGTCTTCGGAGCGGGTTCTCCGGAAGCGATCGAGGCCCAGACCAATTCGTCGCAGGCGACCAAAGACTTCATCGGCATCGCCATCCACTGCGGCAAAGGCTCCGCATTGTGTTCGGCCGCCAACAATGGCAAGCCCGACGTCCTTCCCCAGGAACCCGGCGGCTACAACGGCTTCATGGGCCTGTTCGGCCACAAGTACGTCGCACCGGTCATCGCGCCGAGCGGATTGAAGGACCTGAGCGGAAGCGCGATCAACGGCTTCCCCGGCTTCGGCGGAATCACCGCCGACCAGTCCCTCGCCTACACGGCGGCGATGCTCGAGCACGCCGTGCCGGTCACGTACTCCTACATCTCCGACGCGCACGACAAGCACACGTTCCCCTTCCGCGCATTCGGTCCAGGAGAGGCGGGCTACGTGCAGAGGCTCGCGCAGTACGACGCCGCGTTCGCCAAGTTCTTCACGCGTCTTGCCGCTGACGGCATCACGCCGCAGAACACGCTGTTCAACTTCAGCTCCGACGAGAACGACCACTACGCGGGAAGGCCGGGGTCGCCCGCGAACTGCGACGGGATCACGGTCCCCTGCACCTACGTCCTCGACAAGACGACCGACCCCGTCGGCGGCGCCGCGGACAACACCAAGGTGACTCTTGGCGAGATCACGGCCAACCTGCCTCAGCTGATGCAGGAGGCAGGAGTCACGACCAACTTCGACCTCCACAACGATGACGCTCCAGCGATCTACCTGCTGCCGCGAACCGGCCGGACCGATCCGGCGACGCGCAACTTCGAGCAGGTGTCGGCGACGCTGGTCGACCCGAGGAACAACAACACCGGCTTGCGCACGCAGCTGATGCAGCGCATGGCGGACCCGGTGGAGATGAAGAACCTCCACATGATCACCGGCGATCCATTGCGGACGCCGACGTTCATCTATTTCGGGAACGCCGACTATTTCTTCAACAACTTCGGTGGGCCCGACTTCCAGCAGAGCTCAGGATTCGCGTGGCAGCACGGGGACTTCCAGCCGGACATCGTCACCAGCTTTCTTGGTCTGGTCGGTCCGGGAGTGAAGCACCTCGGCCGTGACAACAGCACGTGGGTGAGCCACGCCGACACGCGGCCAACGATTCTCGCCCTGACCCATCTCCGCGACGACTACAAGAGCGAGGGTCGGGTCATCGCCGAAGACCTGAAGGCGAGCGCGCTTCCGGAAGCGATCACCGACGATCAGGACAGCTTCGTCAAGCTGGCCCAGGCGTATTCGCAGATCAACGCCCCGGTTGGGGAATTCGGTCTCGACACGCTGAAGATCTCGACGAAGGCGCTGGCGAGCAAGAGCTCCGGCGACGAGACGTACACCAAGCTGGAGAGCAAGCTCATGAAGTTCGGCGCGCAGCGCGATGACCTCGCCCGGCAGATGCTCACCGCCCTGGCCGGAGCCGAGTTCGGCGGCCGGCAGATCGGAGATGGCAGATCCGAGCACCTGGTCGAGCGCGCAAACCACTTGCTGGCGGAGGTGCACGCCGCGGCGGCGTAGCCCATCAAGCCGTTTGAATCGCGTTTTCAGCCCTCCCCGGCGTCGGGGAGGGCTTCTTTCTTATTGCGTAGGGTGAGGCTGGAGCAGCTCGGCGATGGAGCCTTCGAACTTGGCCAGCTGCGTGTGCACCTCTAGGACCTCGTCGGAGCTGACGGGGTCGGTCGGGTCCACGTCGGTGAGGTGCTCCGTCCACTCCGTGCCGCAGTCACAACGGTGGAAGAGGTAGCGGTCGGTGTGCGAGCGGTAGGTGTAGATGGCGGCGTCCTTCATGCGGCGTCCGCACGAGCACTTGCCCTTGTCCGACTCTAGCCTCGACCTTTGCAATGACGTGTACCTCGATCTCTATAACGATGGAAATCCGAATTTCGTGGCAGCTTACACCTGGGGCTTTCCAATTGGAACGTCAAAACTGTGTAAATAGGTTTGCTAGGTCGCGTTGAGCTCCTTCAGCAAGCCGTCCAGGTCGCGCAGCCGCTCGGTCCGGGCGGCATGCTCGAGGGTCTGGTACTGGGAAAGCACGTCGACGAATCCTTCGCCGACCTCGTAGCCATGTCGTCGCAGCGCATCGCGGCCGCGGTCGCCCAGGCGGGAGATGATGGAGCGGATGCTGGCGTCGGGGGCGAAGGGGTCAGGCACTCGGCGCTTTCGGTGGCTCGATCTTGTTCAGCACGACGCGATGGCCGTTCCAGGTCGCGGGCACGTCCTTCGGCTCGTCGCCCTCGTAGCTGAGCTGCAGGCACCAGATCCCATCCACCTGGACCGGCGCCACGCTGAGCTTCGACTTCGGGTTGGCCTTCTGGAGCGTCTGCAGGAGGCCGACCCCGAACAGCATGAGGTTGGCGGGCAGGTTGACCGTGTTGATCCGGCCGCCTTCGCTCGAGCCGTCGACGCCGGACGTGCGGGAACCCAGGGAGTGGACCACTTTGAGGGTGACTAGCGTATCGGCTTGGTCGTCTTGAGCGCCGTCAGGATCGCCTCGACGGTGGTGTCGTAGCCGAGGCGGCCGGTGTCCAGGACCATGTCGTAGTGCCCCGGGTGGTTGCGGTCGTGGCCGTACACCTGCTTGATGTAGGCGGTCCAGTTTTCGTCGGTCTGCTTGATGCGCTTTCTGGCCTCGTCCTCCGAGGTGATGTTGAAGCGGGCCATGATCGTCTTGACCCGGTTGGCTTCGGACGCCCTCAGGAAGACGTGCAGGGCGCCGGGGAAGTCCCTGAGGATGTAGGCGCCGCCGCGGCCCACGATCACGACGTTGCCCGCGCGGGCCGCCTCCTGGAGCACGTGCTGGGTGATGGTGAGCACGGCCTTGCGCGTGTCGAAGGTGGGCGCCGCGTTAGGCGGCGTCCAGGCGGTCGCCTCGGGAGGGATGAGGGGTTCGCTGCTGGCGCTGCCGAGGGCCACGAGCAGCCGGGCCAGGAGCGAGCCGGGGTGCTCGTCCTCGGCCTCGACCTCCTCCTTCGGGACCTGGAGGCGGCGCGCGACCTCGTCGATGATGTTGGAGTCGAGGAAGTCGGCGTGCAGACGTTCGGCCAGCATGTGGCCGACCGTGGCGCCCCCTGCCCCGAACTGCCGCCCGATCGTGATGACCGGCATGTTCTTCCTGGCGCTAATTGTTGACCATCACCGGGATTCCGTACGGCAGCCGCGTGGTCGACCCGTCGGTGCGGGAGATGACGACGCCCTGGGTCGCGCCGTTCAAGTCGACGATCTGGACCGCAAACTCGTGGCTGTTCGGCCGCGCGATGGTGGCGCCGAACCTCATGCCTCTCTGGTCGTACCTCCACGCCACCCGCTTCGTCCGCCAGTCGAAAGCCTCGATCGCCTGGCCGGTGTCGGACTTGACTGTGACGAGCATCTCCGTGTCGTCGCCGCTGAACGCGAGCGGCTTGAGGCCGGGATCGAGCCGGCCGAACTCGTGGTTCAGATCCGCCGTCCGATAGATCGTGGTCGGCTCCACTCCATCCTGCGCGGTGACCGCGACGTAGGCGGCGTCGAGGGACGAGATGGCGTCGGCGGTTGCCCACTTGCGGCTGTTGAGCACGGCCCCGGTGGAGAGGCTGATCGCGGCGACGGTGATGGTCGGGGGACCGGCCTCGAAGACACCGGTCCGGGATGTGAGCACGGCCAGGCCGGCGCGCATGCCGCATGCTTCCAGCGCGACGTCGCCGGTCAGGTCGGGGCCGGCTTGGATCGTGACGAGGCGATCGGGCTCGCCGGGCCGCCGGACGACGATGCCGGTGCCGCCATTGAGGCAGATGTGGCGGAGGTCGTCCGACCACGCCTGCGGGCTGAAGGAGTCGCCGTTGGCCCGGGCGATGACGTGGCCGAGGCGATCGAGGTAGACGGCGTCGGTCTCGCCGTAGCCGCCCGGATCCATCCGAAATGCATCGCCGTCCGGCGCCATCCGGATGGTCTGCCGCATGACCCAGCTCGGGACGGTGATGGAGCCACGACGATGGCCGCTCCAGTCGTAGGCGACGAGCGTGTGGGGCTGGGCGCCGAGGAGGTAGATGAGGTCGACGCCGGGCGGTGGGTCGTCTGGATTGGCCGCTGCAGTCGGGAAAGTCGGGTGGACGAACTGGGTGGTGGCGATGAACGCTGCGGCAAGCAGGACGGCCGCGGTCGCGATCGCTCTTTGCAGGCGCGACCTCCCCATGATGGGGAGGAAATTACTCCAGGTAGTCCCTCAGCTTCTTGGAGCGCGAGGGGTGGCGGAGCTTGCGCAGAGCCTTGGCCTCGATCTGGCGGATGCGCTCGCGCGTGACGCCGAAGCGCTTGCCCACTTCCTCGAGGGTGCGCTGGTGGCCGTCGATCAATCCAAAGCGGAGCTGGAGCACGCGACGCTCTCTCGGGGTGAGGGTGTCGAGGACGTCCTCCACCTCGGAGTGGAGCATGGTGAGGGATGCGGCATCGGACGGGGACACCGCCTCGCGGTCCTCGACGAAGTCGCCGAGGTGCGAATCCTCCTCTTCACCGATGGGCGTCTCGAGCGAGACGGGGTCCTGGGAGACCTTGACGATCTCTCTCACTTTCTCCGGGGTGATGCCCATCTCCTCGCCGATCTCGTCGTCGCTCGGCTCTCTCCCCAATTCCTGCAGGAGTCGCCGCGAGACACGCACGAGCTTGTTGATCGTCTCGACCATGTGCACGGGGATGCGAATCGTGCGGGCCTGGTCGGCGATGGCGCGCGTGATGGCCTGGCGGATCCACCACGTCGCGTAGGTCGAGAACTTGTAGCCCTTGTGGTAGTCGAACTTTTCGACCGCGCGGATCAGGCCCATGTTGCCTTCCTGGATGAGGTCGAGGAAGGACATGCCGCGGCCGATGTATTTCTTGGCGATGGAAACGACCAGGCGGAGGTTGGCCTCGGTGAGGCGCTGCTTGGCCTCATACGCGCGCTCGTAACGCTCGGTCAGGCGATAGCGCGCGATGCGGTACTGCTCGAGCGAGTCGGCGCGCACGCGCGGGCGCGTGCCGTTGGTGATCCGCTTGCGTTCGGCGGCGGCGGCGTCGGAGAGGCCGGGGATCTTGGCCAGGTCGGTCAGACCGATCAGCTCCTGAGCGATCTGCGCCTGCTGGCCCTTGCGCTTGACCGTGCCCAGGCGCTCGATGACCTCGGGAAGAAGCTCGTCCACGGAGCGCTGGCGGCCGTCCACCTCTTCAGTGACGCTCAGTGCCTTCATCGCGTCGTGGAGGGGCTTCGCCTCGATCGCCTGCGCGAGCTCGACCTCGTCGTTCGCGGTGAGGAGGGAGACGCGCCCAATCTCTTTGAGATACATCCTCACCGGGTCGTCGAGCGAGACCGAGTCCATCATCTCGATGTCGAGGAGCATCTCGTCGTCGATCTGCTCGACCTCTTCGAAGTCCTTCTCGCCATCGGTGACCTCGATCCCGATCTCCTTGAACGCCGCGAAGATGCGAAAGATCTGGTCCGGCTCGGCGTCGATCTCCGGGAATCCCTGCAGGATGTCGTCGGGGGTGAGGTAGCCCTGGTCCTTCCCCTTGATGATCAGCTGCTCGGCGACGGCCATCAGCTCGTCCTCGAACCTCTGCTCCGGCTTGTCCGTCGCCTTGGCCGCCTTGAGTGGTTTGGTGCCCGAGGCGTTGGTGCCCGATGCGCTCGTGCCCGAGGCGGTGGTGCCCGAGGCGTTCGTCCCCGAGGCGTTCGCGCCCGGGGCTTTCGTGACCAACGGCTTCGCCGGCTCGACCGCCTTCGAAGGGACCAGCTGCTTCACCACCGCCGGCTTCGCGGTCGTCGGCTTCGCAGAAGCCGCGGAAGCCTTGGAAGAAACCACCTTGGTCGCAGTCGCCTTCACAACCCGCGCGATCTCTAACCTCTCCTTTCCATATCCGTGATGGCGCGGGCCAGTTCCCTGGCTTCTGACTCCAATCGCGCCACCGACTCCGAGTCCCGGCCCCTTTCGGCCTCGGATAGCTGGCGGATTATCCCACTGTGCATACCCTTCATGTGCTCGAGGCGGATCCTCTCCGCAAGCTCGATCGCCACCTCGTCATCTACGTTCGGCGGCGGGGCCGCCCATGCTCGTCTGATCAGGTCTTGCTCCTCGGCGGGATAGCCGGCTAGATCGGCCTCGAGCCCGGTGGGTCCCCCGCGCTCGTAGCTCTCCAGCATACGGATGAAAATGTCGCGATCGTCCGCGTCCAGCTCCTCCACGGTGAGCAGCATGCGCACGCGATCCAGGGCGGCCGGACGAACGGCAAGCAACTGTACGAGATACCGACTTGGCGTCGTTTTCTTGCTGATCGCGCCCGAGCGAGAACCAGAGCGCCCTCCGTTCACCGCAGGCTTCGCCAAAGGCACAGGCGGCGGCGGATCCCCCAACAGCAGGTGCCGCGAGATCCCTGTCTTCCGCTCCGCGAGCTCCGCGTATGCCTCGTGGAGGTTTGCCGGGAACTGCCGGATCCACTCCCGCAGCCTGCCACCCACCTGCTCCACCTGGTTTGAGTTGCTGGGATTGAGACCCGCCGAGTACTCCTCCACCCCGGCCTCGAACCCGGAAGGAGCGCGTGAGACCACCTCCTCCCACCGCGCCGCCGCCTCCGCGCCGCCCGCCCGCAGGAACTCGTCCGGATCTTTGGCGCCGGGGATTGTCGCCACACGCGAACGCATCCCGAGCGTTGCAGTCAACACCGAGGCCTTCCGCGCCGCCTCGCGCCCCGCCCGGTCGGCGTCGAACACCAGCAGCGCCTCGTCCGTAAACCGCTTCAGCAGCCGCACCTGCTCCTCGGTCAGCGCCGTGCCCGACGAAGCCACGGCATTCGTAACGCCGTAGTGATGGCCCGTGATCACGTCGAACTGACCCTCCATGACGACCGCGAACCCGAGCCGCGCGATCGAGTCCCGCGCGAGGTCCAGCCCGAACAGCACTCTTCCTTTTATGTATGCGGGCGTCTCCGGCGAGTTGATGTACTTCCGCAGCTCGTCGGCCCGGACCGTGCGCGCGGTGAACGCCACCACCGCCCCCCGCTCGTCCCGGATCGGTATCACGAGCCGCTCCGCGAAGAAGTCCGTCCCGTCGCGCCGCATCAAGCCGGCCTCCGACGCGTCCGCCAGCGATCGCTTCTTCGCCCTCAGGTACTCGGCGAACCCGCGCCCCGCAGGCGCAAAACCAAGCTGAAAGAGACGCGCGGTCTCCTCCGACACGTGCCGCGACTCCAGCAGCCGCCGCCCCGGCTCGCCCGCCGGCAGCTTCCAAAGGACGTACTCGTAGTACTGCGCCGCCAGCTTGAGCATCTCGAGCACGCGCTTGCGCACGTCCGCCCGCTCTTTCTGCTCGGGCGACAGCTTCCGGAGCTCGACCCCCGCCCGCTCCGCAAGAAGCACCAACGCCCCACGCTTGTCCGTCTTCTCGATCAGCTCGACGAACGTGAAGACGTCCCCCGACCGCCCGCACCCGAAGCAGTACCACGACTGCATCTGCGGATTGACCTTGAACGAGGGGCTGTCCTCCGAGTGGAAGGGACACAGCCCCCACAGGTCCCGGTTCCGCTTCGTGAGGCGGACGTGCTCCGACACGACCTTGACCAGGTCGACCTTCGCCTTGACCTCCGCGAAGGCGTCGTCGGACCCAAGCGTGGGCACGACGCGATTATGCGTCGCGCCGGGCCTAGACGGCGACCTCCTCGGGACTCTTAACCGCCGGCAAAACCGCGCCGAGCGACGAGGGCACGCGAGGCGAGACCCCCAGGTCTCCGATCCCGATCCGGTCGTACAGCCACCGCAGCGGCCGCGGCGCCCACCAGTTCACGTCGCCGAGCAGGCGCATGACCGCCGGCACCACCAGCGTGCGCACGATCGTCGCGTCGATCGCGACAGCGATCGCGAGCCCGATGCCGATGGCCTTGATGATCACGACCTCGGCCAGTCCGAAGGCCATGAACACCACGAACATGATCGCCGCGGCGCCGGTGATCAGCCGCCCGGTGCGCTCCAGGCCCGAAGCCACCGCCGCGGTGTTGTCGCCCAGGCGCACGTACTCCTCGTGCATGCGGCTCACGAGCAGGACCTCGTAGTCCATCGACAGCCCGAACACGATCGAGAAAAGGATCACTGGGATGCTCGGGTCCAGCGACTGGGGCGTGAATCCCAGCAGACCGGAGAAGTGGCCCTGCTGGAAGATGAACACCAGCGCTCCGAACGACGCGCCGATGGACAGGAAGTTCAGCAGCACCGCCTTGAGCGGCAGCACCACCGATCCGGTCAGCAGGAACAGCAGGATGTAGGTCGCCAGCACCACGCTGCCGACCGCCAGCGGCACCTGGTCGTAGATGAACTTGATCACGTCGACGTCGACGGCGGTCTGTCCGCCGATCAACACCTTCCCGCCGCTCACGCCCTGGTCGGCGCGCATGGCCTTGAGTATGTTGCGCGCGGTGTCAGACGACGGGTCGGCGTTGCTCGTCGCCTGCATCAGGATCATCGTCTTGCCGACGGTGCCCGCGATCCTCGGCCGCGCCGCCGCGGGGATGTTGTTGGGATCGCCCGTGTACAGCTGTTCGTAGTCATAGAGGCCGAGCTTCGAGTCGAGGTTGTAGATCGACGTCGTCTTGATGATCCCGGGGATCTGCGCGACGCGGTTGATCAGCGCGTACTGGTCCTGTATCCGGTTGGCGGTCAGCGGCGTCCCGTCGGGATAGCTGACCACGATGTCGTACGTGGTCTCGCCCTGGCCGGGGAAGTCCGCGACCAGCCGGTCGTAGCCCTGCCTCGCCTCGAGGTGCTGCGGCAGCATGTCGACGTTGCCGTTGGCCAGGCGCAGGCTGAAGAAGGGCAGGGAAGCGATCACGAGGAACGCGACCGTGGGCACGAGCACCACGATCGGCCGCTTCATCACCCAGGTCGCCAGCGTGTGCCAGAAGCCGCGCTCGCTGCCGCCGCGACCCACCGATCCGAAGCTCAGGCGGTTGACGCCGGGCCCGATCACGGAAAGCAGCGCGGGCAGGAATGTCAGGCCGTAGACCACCGCGACCGCGACGACGATCGCGCCGGCCGCGCCCATCGACGCCATGAACGTGCCCTGGAAGAACAGCATCGCCGACAGGCCGACCGCCACCGTCAATCCGGAGAACGTGATCGCTCGTCCCGCGGTTGCGATCGTGGTCGACACGGCGTCTTCGCGGCTCGCGCCCTTCGCGAGCTCGTCGCGGAACCGGTTGACGATGAACAGCGAGTAGTCGATCGACACGCCGAGGCCGATCAGGGTCACGATGTTCAGCGCGTACTGCGACACGTCGGTGAAGCGGTTGAGGAAGAAGGTGCCGCCAATTCCGCCCACGATGGTGAGCAGTCCGACGCCGAGCGGCAGGCCGGCGGCGACGAGGCCGGCGAAGATGAGGACGAGAAGGATCAACGTCAGCGGCAGTGAGACGTACTCGGCGCGCTGGAGGTCTGACTCGAGCGTCGTGTTGAACGCCTTGTTGATGGGCACGAATCCCGTGCCGGTCACCTGCAGGGTGCTCGACTGCACCTTCCCGCGCAGGTCCGTGTAGTCGGTCCAGGCCTTCTGCCCGGTCGAGCTCAGCTCGATGATGACCAGCGCCTCGTGGCCGTTCGTCGAAGTCAGCGCGGCCTGCAGCTGCGGGCTCCCCGAGTAGGGAGTCGTGAGCTTGACGACGCGGCTGTCGTCCTTGATGGGAGCCAGTGCATCGTTGACAGCCGACTGGTAGGCGCTGTCGCCGACGCTCATCGTGTTGCTCTTGAAGATCAGGTCGAAGCTCGACGTCGGCTTGGTGTTCGAGTTCAGCTGCGCGTTGATGATGTTCTGCGCTCGCGCCGACTCGAGGTTGCTGCTCAGCGGGCCGCCGCTCTGCAGAGTGCCGCCCCCGAGGAGCAAGACGACGGAGATGGCGAGCAGGACGGCGGAGCCGACCAGCACCGCCCATCGGTTTCGGTAGACGAATCGACCCCAGGCTGCGAACACTTTTCCCTTTCCTCCTACGCTTCCGGGCGCGATTGCGCGCCGGGATATACCGCCGAGAGTGACATCGCGGCGAGCGTGTCCACCGCCTCGTCCGCGTCGAATTCCGGATCGACGAGGCTTTGGATCATGATTCCGAGGACCGCCGCCCACACCACCGCGGAGATGCCACGCGCTGGCGTAGCGTCCTGGCCGCGCTCGGCAAGGACCTGCTTTGCGAGCTCCTCGATGTGAGTCCGTTCGGAGCGGATGAAGTCCCTGACTCCGCCACCCACCAGCGCGTCGTGCAGTCCCACGCCGATCAGCTGCACGTACAAGGAGTTGGCGTCGCGGCTGTCCACCAGCGTGCGCTTCATGTCCGCGAAGGCCTCGAGGGCTCCCGCTTCGCCTGTCGCCGCCGCGATCTCGACCTTCTGGCACACGAAGTCGAGCACTGCCAGCACGAGCTGCTGCTTCGACTTGAAGTGGTAATGGACCAGGCCCTGGGCCACGCCCGCCGCTTCGGCGATGTCTTTGATCGAGACGTTTTCGTAGCCCTGCCGAGAGAGGACGGTGAACGCGGCTTCGAGGATTCGCTCGCGGGTGTCGGGTTTGGTTGAACGATCATTCAACATTGGTTGGCTATTCAATCAGATTCCACGTCTTGGTGTCAAGGCCACGCGGGTCAAGTGACAGCGAAGAGGGCGGTTGGGGTGCGCCTTGGTTGCCTGGCGGATGTTGTTGTGTTGCAGATTTTGCTTGACATTTAGAGCGAACATTTGTATGATTTTCGCATGCTGGATCGGCTGGCTGACGCCGTTCGCGAGGTTGAGCAACACACCGATCTCGACCCTGTTCGGCTGCGCTCTCTCATCGATCGGCTCGAGGCCACCTTCGCCCGCGCCGCCCGCGCATCGGTGAAACGGGGCGAGCACCACCTCACAGGACGTACCCCCGTATCCTGGCTCGCCAACGAATGCTCCATGTGCCCCACCTCCGCGTCCGACCGCCTCTGCGTCGGCGAGCAGCTGGAGTCCATGCCGCAGGTCGCCATCGCTGTGCGCGACGGCCGGCTCGGCTACCAGTCCGCGGCCATCATCTGCCACCTGCGCGACAAGCTCGGCGAGAAGCGCGAGGTCATCGACGAGGAATGGTGGATCGGACTTGCAAAACAACAGTCGGTCAAGAACCTTCGCTGGATCGCGCAGCACGTCCGCTACCTGGTGGACCCTGACGGCTTCGACCACGATGCCGAAGAGGACTACGAGCAGCGCTACCTGCACCTCAGCGCGATGGGCAACATGTACAAGCTCGATGCGGTCCTCGACCAGGAGACCGGTGCCGCGCTGCGCGCCGCGATCGATGGCCTGAGCAAGCGCCTCGGCGAAGAGGACAGGCGCACGCCCAAGCAGCGACGCACCGATGCATTCTCCGAAGTCGTGAGGCACGCGCTCGACAAAGGCACGCTGCCCAGGCACAACCGAGTGCGCCCGCACATCAGCGTGAACATGACGACCGACGGCTTCGCCGAGCTTCAGAACGGCATGCCGATCTCGCGCAAGACCGCGCAGCGCATCGCGTGCGACGGGATGCTCTCCCGCGTCGTGAAGTCGGGCTCGGTCGTGATCGACGTCGGCCGGGCAACGCCCAACGTGTCACCCGCGCAGTGGCGAGCCCTCAAGGCAAGGCACAGCACGTGCGCGTGGACCGGGTGCGACCGGCCGATCAGCTGGACGAGCCCACATCACATCGAGTTCCGCTCGCACGGCGGCCCGACGACGATGCGCAACCTCCTCCCTCTCTGCTACCACCACCACCGCCTGGTGCACGAGGGCGGGTGGCAGATCGTCCGCGCGGGCGAAGACCTGAAGTTCATCCCGCCGGATCGATACCGAACCTTTCCCACCCGACGGCGTTGGGGCGAGGTCGCGGCCTAAGCTCTTCGGCGTGAGCCGGGTGCGCGTGAGCCGGGTGCGCGTGAGCCGGGTGCGCGTGAGCCGGGTGGTAGAGGAGCTCAATCGCCGGATGCTGCGCGCCCGCGACGCGATGGACCGCACCTACTCGCAGCCGCTCGACATTCCTGCGATCGCAAGCGTGGCGAACGTCTCCCAGGCGCATTTCATCCGCACGTTTCGCGCCACGTTCGGGGAGACACCGCACCGCTATCTCCAGCGCAGGCGGGTCGAGCGCGCGATGTTCCTGCTGAGAGAATCGGACAGGAGCATCACCGACATCTGCCTCGACGTCGGGTTCACGAGCCTGGGAACGTTCAGCCGCACGTTTCGCGACATCGTCGGCACCAGCCCGACCGAATACCGCGCCCGCGGGCAGATCATCGCCGCGCCCACCTGCTTCACCATGCGGTGGATGAGACCCAGCAGTTTTGGAGAAGCCGCAGACAAGAACGGCTCATAGCATCGAATCAACATCAATCGCAGGAGGAAATAGCGATGCTCAACTCGATCAACATCTCGCACATCTTCGTTTTCGACCAGCAGAAGGCGCTCGACTTCTACGTCGGCAAGCTCGGCCTCGAGGTCAGCAACGACATGGACCTCGGTGTCATGCGCTGGCTCACCGTCCGGGCGCCGGGCGACCCGACGCACGACATCCTTCTCGAGGTCCCCGGTTCGCCGGCCATCGATGAGAAGTCCGCCGCCCAGATCCGCGAGCTGATCAGCAAGGGCGCCAGCGGTTTCGCCGCCGGCTTCACAACCGACGACGCGAAGAAGACCTACGAGTCGCTCAAGAGCAAGGGCGTCGAAGTCACGGACGAGCTCACGCAGCGCGAGTACGGCACCGACTTCGGCATCCGCGACCCCTTCGGCAACCAGCTGCGCGTCGTGCAGCTCGCGTCCACCTCACACCAGATCCCCGCGAAGGCCGCCGCCAAGCGGTAGCAGCTAACGGCGGAGCGAGTCCGGCGCGGCACCGCCCGCGCCGGCGCTCCTCCACATCAACAGGCTGATCGCTCCCGCTCCGATCAGGACCGCGACCGTTGCCAGCGCCACCGACGCCGTACCCCCGCCGCCGACGTGGCTCGAGGTCTGCACGACCAGGACCAGCGCCAGGGACACACAGGTCACGAGCGCGATCGCGCCGAAACGACCGGCGTGGACAGTCAGGTCGTCCAGGCCGCGGCGCCGCGAATCGATCGACCAGCTCGCCAGCTCGCATGAAAGCAGCAGCCCCACCGCAACGAGCGGGCACCACTCATCCGGCGGCGCCGAGCGGTAGAGCAGCGCACCCACGTAGGTGGCGGCGATGCCCCCCGCGCCCCACAGCACGGCCTCCATGCGGCCCAGCGCGATCCCGGCCAGGCAAAGGGCGCATGCCGCGATGACGGGCAGCGCGAAGAGACCCGCCTGCTCGGGGTTGGACGCCACGACGTACACGCCCGCTGCCGCCGCAAGCCCAACCGCGACGGCCCCGGTTACGAGATACGCAAGTTCCGACCGAACTTTCGGAATTGCTCCACCTCCTGCAGGGCAGCGATCAGCGGCTGGTCATGGGTCCATGTCGTCACCGGCACGCCCGAGCGCCAGTACTCGTGGCGCATCGCCTCACGCTTCATCGACCACAACCGGTACGCGATCTTCTCGTCCTCCGTGCGTGGAGGCGACAGGAACGGCACCGGCGACACCTCCACGATCACCAGGTCGAATCCGCGCCCGCGAAGGTCGAGAAGCGCAGTGGTCGTGCGCGGATCCATCAACGGCGTGATGGCGATCACAAGCGCCTTCGGCGGCAATGTGCGAACCGGGATCACGTCGATGCTCTTCCACGCATAGCTCAGCAGCGAGTCGGTGCTCAGCAGCGCGTCAACGATTCGGTACGCCTGCCGCAATCCCACGCCCGGCAGCTGCCACCGCATCGTGCCCCCAAACGAAACCAGCGCCACGCGGTCGCGCCGCTGCAGATAGTGCCGCGCCACGGCCGCCGTGGCGCGCACCGCCATCAGCAGCGTGCTGTCGTGCCGGTCGCCGATCTCCGAGAAGCTGTCGAGAAAGATCGCGACGTCCGCGTTACGCTCGGGGTGCACCTCGTTCACGTGCAGCTCGCGCAGCCGCGTGCTCACCGACCAGTTGATGCGCCGCACGCGATCCCCCGGCTGGAACGGCCGCACGCTCGCGAACTCGATGCCTTCGCCCTGGCGCCGCGCCACCTCGTCCCCCGCGTACAGCTGCGTCTCGAACGGACGGATCGCGCGGGCGAGAACCTCCTCGCGCGGAAACACGCGCAGCAAGTGCCGCCCAGCCGGCTGACCCCCGACGTTGAAGTAGTCGAAGAACCCGAGGCGGTCGTGCGCGTGCGTCGTCACCGGCCCCACCTCGAGCAGGCCCCACCGCAGCGCATCCAGGTGCATCGAAAGCTTGCGCACGTCGCCCGCCTCCAGGCTGATGGCGCCCTGCCGCGAACCGCGACTCAAACGCGATGCGCGTGGCGTCGCGACGTCGATCGCCAGCCACGGCACGCGCTGCGCGGCCGTCACTCGCACAGAGACATCGAACGCCTCGCCTTCCATGACCGCGTCCTGCTCCAGGGCGACCGTGACCTCGGCGCGTGGCTGCCGCGAAACGACCAGGCCGACAGCGACCGCGGCCAGGAACGCGATCCCGATCTCCGCGGCCTCGACCCGCCCGAACAGGACGCCGCCCATCAGGAACAGGACCCCGATCGCCGAGTAGCCGGCCAGCTTCGGCGATGGCCGGACGGCCAGGGTCACGCCCTCTCGTCGGGTTCCGGCGGGGGGGTCGGCACCGATTCCAGGCACGCCGCGATCACGTCGTCCCCGCGCACGCGCCGCACCCACAGCTCGGGGCGCAGCGTCAGCCTGTGCGCCAGGGCGGGGACGGCCACAGCCTTCACGTCCTCCGGCGTCACGTAGTCGCGGCCGGCCAGCGCCGCCCTCGCGCGCGACAGCTTGAACAACGCCAGCGCGCCACGAGGGCTCGATCCGACCTGCACGCTTGCGCTGCCCCGCGTCGACTCGACGATGTCGACGATGTAGTAGGCGATGCTGCGCGACACGTAGACCTGCTCGGTTCCCGCCTGCATGCGGAGCAACGTCTCGCGGTCGATGATCCTTTTCAGCTCCACGTCGTCCGCGGCCCGTTCGCCGCGGCGCTGCAGGATCGCGTGCTGGTCGGCGCGGCTCGGGTAGCCGACCGACAGGCGGATGAGGAAACGATCGAGCTGCGCCTCGGGCAACGGGTACGTGCCCTCGTACTCGATCGGGTTCTGGGTTGCGATCACGAGAAACGGCCGCGTCAGCGCACGCGTCTGACCCTCGACCGTGACCTGCCTCTCCTGCATGGCCTCGAGCAGCGCCGCCTGCGTCTTGGCCGGCGCGCGGTTGATCTCGTCCGCGAGGAGCAGGTTGGTGAACACCGGGCCGGCCCTGAACTCGAACTGCCCGGAGCGCTGGTCGTAAATGGAGCTGCCCGTGATGTCCGACGGCATCAGGTCGGGCGTGAACTGGATGCGGCTGAAATCCATCTCGGTCACTGCGGCGAAGCTGCGCGCGATCAGCGTCTTGGCGAGGCCGGGGAAGTCCTCGATCAGCACATGTCCGTCGCACAGGACGGCCATCAGAAGCAGCTCGAGCACGTCGCGCTTGCCGACGATCACGCGCTCCATCTCGTCGAGCACGCGCGAGGCGTCTTCGGTCAGCCGCGCCAGGCTCTCTGTGGCTGTCAAATCGTTTCGAGCGTCTCGACCATTCGCCGGATCGCGGCGCTGGTCGGCCCGGGGAGCTCGCGCAGATCGCCTGCCGCCGGCAGCGGCTGGACCTCGTTCCACAGCTCGGCGCCGAGCACCTGCCTTGCCTCGTCGGGCCGGCTCGCGAGATCGATGTTGCGATTCGCGGCCAGGCGCGCGGCTGCCAGCTCGCGAAAGAGAGGACGCAGGCGGCTCTGGTGGTCGAACAGCGACACCTTCGACAGCGACACGCGGCCTTCTATCTCGAGCAATTCGGAGGGCCAGTTGGTGTCCGCCTTCTTCTCTCGGCTTCGTCCTCCCGCAGCCTCCCCTTCGACATCGAGCTGCGAGGCAAGCCCGTTGGTCAGCGTCAAGGCGATCAGCGCGCCGCCCACGACGATGGCGGCCCTCGCGATCAGGTCCGCCTGGTCCGCGAAGACGGCGAGCAGGATCATGGCGGCCGTCGTGGTCATGGCGACGATCACGATGATGCGGATGACCATGCGGCGCACGAACAGGCGCCGCGGGTCGAACTTGCCGATGGGCGTGATCAAGCTGAAGTCTCGGCGCGCAGCTGCTCGCGGATGCTGGACAGCGCCCCGATCGCTTCCGAGCGCATCGGTTCGTCGATCGTGTGATCGCTGAACTTCGCGACCTCGAACAGCTGCGTGAGCCGCGTGAGGTCGGCGGACAGGCCGACGAGCCCCGCGAGGATCCGCGTCACGTACTCGATGGGCGCCTCCGACAGCCGGCGCGGCAACCCCGCGCGAAACATCGACCCCTCCATCGACGCGTATGCGGCGATGATCGCCTTGCGCGGATCGGGAATCGCCCGCAGCGCATCGAGGCTCTCCTCAACGGCCGCGACCACCGGGTTCGCGGGCGGCGGAGCCACGCGCACCGCCACCCTCTTGCGCTGCGGCGCGGGCCACAACAGCCAGCCGAGGAACAGGATCACGATCAGGACCGCGAAGACCAGGCCCAGCCACGTCGCCTCATTCGCTCCCGCGGCGGCGGCAAGCCTCGAGCCACGGCTCGCGGGCAGCGGGCCGTTCAGGAACATCCCCGGGATCGACATCAGCGCGCCCCCACCGCTGCGGCGGCGGACGTAGACGATCAGCAGCGCAGCCAGGAGCGATGGGACCAGCGCGGCGAGGTACGTCGCGAGCGTCTCGGTCCAGCGCCTTGGCTTGACCGGAATCTGCATCGTGCGGTGGGTCCAGACCGCGTCGATGATCGCGAGCGTGACGAGCACGTCGGCGGCCAGGATCAGCCACACCACCGTCTGGCTGGCGATCATGATCGGCTCCTGCGCGACGTCCGAGCCGGCCCCGCCGGCGCCCGGTCGCACCGCCATCCCGACGAGCACGGCGACAGCGAGCAGGACGACGAAGACCAGGGCACGATCGCGGCGCAGCAGCCCTGCCACGGGCTGAGTCTATCTAGGACTCCGCCGTTCGAATGAGGTCACGCAGCGACTGCTCGGGGCCGCGGCGCATCTCACGCCCCAGCAGCAGCTCGACGAGGCGGCCCCGCCACCCGGGCGGGAGATGGAAGTCTCAATTGAACCTGACCAGCGTGCCGCCTTCGGGCGTCTCGGTCAGCGTGAGGTGCTCGTAGTTGGTGATGCCAAAAGGGAGGCGGACCACCAGATCGATCCAGCGGTGCTGGGGATCGACGTCGTGGACCTCGATTGGAAACTCCCACTTGCGGCCCAGGGCCCGTCCGCCCATCCAGACCACCTGCCCTGGTCGCGCGGGCCCAGGCGGCACGACTCGCAGCACAGCCGCGTCGGTCCAGTTGCCGTAGCCCTCGGTCGCCTCGACGACCTTCCAGACTTGGTCCGGCGGGACCTTGGCGACACCCGCCGGACAGACGTTGACGATCACGGACGGAGCTTAGACGGCGACCTTCTGCGGGGCGGTGGTCTCGTCCGCCATGACGATGCCGTCCTTGAGCCGGATGATCCGGTCGGTCTTGGCCGCGAGGTCGAGGTCGTGCGTGACGATGACGAACGTCACGCCGTGCTGGCGGTTCATGCGGCGCATGATCGCCGCCAGCTGGTCGCTGGTCTCGGTGTCGACCGCGCCCGTCGGCTCGTCGCCGAGAACCAACGACGGCTTGTTGACCAGCGATCGGGCGATCGCCACGCGCTGCTGCTGGCCACCCGACATCTGGTCGGGCCGGTGGTGCATCCGGTCCTCGAGGCCGACCTCGGCCATGAGCTTCTCCGCCCACTCGCGGTCGCCCTTCGGCTTGCTCGCGTAGCGCAGCGGCAGCATCACGTTCTCGAGCGCGGACAGCGTCGGGAGCAGGTTGTACTCCTGGAAGATGAAGCCGATCTTCTCGCCGCGGAGTCGTGCCTTCTCGTTGTCCTTCAGCCGGGTGGTGTCGACGCCGTCGATGACGACGCTTCCGCCCGTCGGCTTCAGCAGCAGGCCGAGGCTGTCGAGCAAAGTGGTCTTGCCCGAGCCCGAGCGCCCGACGACCGCCACGAACTCGCCGTCGTCGATGGTCAGGTTGATCCCGTCGAGGGCGCGGACGACGTTCTTGCCCTGGCTGTAGTGCTTGGTGAGCTGGTTGATCTCGATCATTTGATTCGCTCTCCTTTCCTCTAAGTAGTTCAGCTGGCGCGCAGCGCGGCCACGGGGTCCATCCGTGAGGCGCGGAACGCCGGGACGATGCCGGCGACGGTTCCGAGGAACAGCGCGAACCCGATGCACAGCGCGGCAAGTCCTGGTGTGACCAGGAAGATGGAGCCCTGCGACGCGGGCATCGAGGCGTTGAGCAAAGTCGTGACGGCGAAGCCGATGCCGAATCCCACCAGGCCGCCGAACAGCCCGATGAAGCTCGACTCGAGCATGAACTCGCGCAGGACGGCGCGGGTCGTGGCGCCGATGGCCTTCTTCAAGCCGATCTCGCGCACGCGCTCGCTGACCGCCATGAGCATGGTGTTGATGACCGCAAGCCCGCCGATGACGAGCGCGAGCAGGGCGGCCGCGGTGGTGATCTCGGTGAACAGCGCGCCTCCAGCGACGAGAGCCTTCACGATCTTCGTCGGGCGCTGGGCCTTGACGCCGGTGACCAGGGCGTTGATGCGGTCGGCGAGGCTGTCGAGGTTGGTGCCGGGCGTTCCGTAGACGTCGAAGCCGGCCGCGTACTGCGAAGCGTCGAACGTGGACTGAAGCGCGACTGGAAGCTGCTCCTTGAACAGCTGCTGCGCGTCCGCCAGGTCGACGAACGCGGCGGTGTCGGGCGCGGTGAGGGTTGGCTTGAGGATGCCGACGACGGTGTACGTGTGCTGCACAAAGTCGGACGTCGCGTCCGACGGCTTGACCGGGAGGGTGATCGAGTCGCCGACCTTCTTCTTGAACTCGGCGGCGAAGTTCGAGCCGAGCACGATCTGGCCGCTCTGCGTGACGTCACCGCCAGAGGCGAATGACGTCTTGAGAGCCGAGTAGGCGTTTTCCGCGGCGTCGTAGCTGACGATGCGGTCCGGCAACCCCAGGCTCACGACCTGAAGGGCTCCCGGCTTGGCGTCGACCGTGATCGACGGGAACACGCGCGCGACGCCGGGCACCGATGCGATCTCATCGGCCTTGCCGAGCGGAAGGGCGCCGCCGCTTGTGACGCCGTTGGAGTTGGCGTCGCCGACGGGGACGTAGCTCGCGTAGTACTTGGCGCCGCCGTCGAGCAGCGCGTTGAAGTTGTTTGCGAGCGCGCCCATCGTCGTCAACGCGACGATGCCGATGACGATGCCGCTGATCGTGAGAAAGCTGCGCAGCTTCCTCCGGGTCAGGTTGCGAATGATCTCCTTCATGTTTTTCCTCTCACTGATTGCTGATTTCCGCGGTGAGATCAGCCTGCGTGGAGAGAGGCTTTGCAACCAGTCGCACGGGTCACGGTATTGACCTGACAAAGGTCAGGGTCGGATGTATGAGGCCCTCCTCCCCACTTGTGGGGAGGTGTCGCGAAGCGCCGGAGGGGCTTGAAGGGCTGAGTGAGGCTTTCAGTCGTCCTCCCCACGGAGTGGGGAGGTGGCGCGAAGCGCCGGAGGGGCATGAAGGACTGCGGAGGTCCTTGGTCGTCATCCCCGCTTGTGGGGAGGTGTCGCCGAAGGCGACGGAGGGGTTGCTTCCATCATCCAGAGAGTTGAGAGGGCACGCGCCTACGCCTTGCTAGCGATTTAGGGCGTCGGGCTCTCCCCAGATGGCGGCCTCTTCCTCGTCCAGCTCGTGGGTCATTGTCATCCAACCGCGCGGACATCTATGGTCGACGTCGCCCGGATGCGGGCAGATCGCGCGCCGAATGGCTTCCAGGACGGCATCGAGGTCCTGGTCGTCCTCCGCCTCGACGATTGCGGTTATCGAGACCAGTCGCATGTTGGCAGCAATAAGGATGGGCTTCCAGTTCGGATCTGGACGGTTTTCCCGGCGGGTTCTAAATGGCGGGAAGGGAGGGCTTGCCTCCGTCATCCAGAGAGTTGAGAGGGCACGCGCCTACACCTTGATCCCGTAACGCTAACGATTTAGGGCGTCGGGCTCTCCCCAGATAGCAGCCTCTTCCTCGTCGAGTTCGTGGCTCATTGTCATCCAACCGCGCGGACATCTATGGTCGGCATCGTTCGGATGCGGGCAGATCGCGCGCTGAATCGCTTCCTTGACGGTATCGAGGTCCTGGTCGTCCTTCGCCTCGACGATTGCGGTTATCGAGAACAGTCGCGTGTTGGCAGCATGAAGGATGGGCTGCCAGTGCGGATCTAGACGGTTTTCCTGGGGGGTTCTAAATGGCGGGAAGGGAGGGGTTCCAACCCGATCATCTCGCGAGTCCTTGTGTCAGGTGAGCCTGTAGTAGACAGGCTTTCAGACTCGCCAGGTGGCTAGCATCTGCGCGAGATGAGTGAAGAGTGGGTCGACATCGTGCCATCGCAAAGACGTTCAACGGGAGAGGCCGCGTACAGAACGTGGCTCGCCCGACATGGGTTGACGGATGCCGACGTGTTCCACGATCTGCGCATGGAGATCGGCCGAATGGTTGGGGGCGGCGACTTTGTGCGCTATTCGATGCGGGCCCGCCGTCTATCCGAGCTGGGAATCGCCCCCGAATCCAAGGCGGATAGCGAGTGACGGCCACGTTCGTTTGACCTGCGCGCCGACCACAACGATTGGCGGGAAGGGAGGGATCCCACCCCGGCACAAGGAGAGGTATACGTGCGGCGGTCGTTGCGAGAGGTGCGGTCTCGTCTCAGCTCTCACCTGGGGGCATATCGTGGGGCCTCCTAGAGCCAGCCCTTGTGTTCAGCGATCCGAGCGGCCTCGACGCGGTTGCGCGCGTTCAGCTTCTGGATCGCGATCGAGAGGTGATTGCGCACTGTGCCGTTGGTGAGGTGCAGCGAGCGTGCGATCTCCTCGACGCTCGCGCCGCGAGTGGAAAGTGACAGGACATCGCGCTCGCGCGGAGTCAATGGGCTAGAGCCCTCGCTCAGCGCGGCGACGGCAAGCTGCGAGTCCACCACACGCTCGCCCTTCGCGGTTCGCCGGATGGCCGCAGCTAGCTCGTCCGGCGGCGCGTCTTTGAGCAGAAACCCGCTGACGCCCGCGTCGACTGCTTTTCTCAAATAGCCCGGGCGCCCGAAGACCGTGAGGATCAGGACGCGGCAGCCCGGCACCTTCTCCCGCAGCTCGGCCGCGGCCGTGATCCCATCCTGGCCGGGCATCTCGATGTCGAGCAGCGCGACGTCGGGCTTCGACTTCACGGCGGCATCCAGCACCTTGTCGCCGCGCTCGACGGAGGCGACGACCTCGATGTCCTCCTCGGTCGCGAGGAGCGCCGCGAGGGCGCCCCGGATCATGGCCTGGTCCTCGGCGATGAGAACGCGGATCAAGCGGGCTGAGGAACAGAGACGCGCACGTGCAGGCCGGCGTCCGACTCGACCTTCATCGTGCCGCCGACCAGCTCGACCCGCTCCCGCATCCCCGCAAGACCACTGCCCCCGTTGAGCAGAGCGGCGCCGTGGCCGTCGTCCGACACGTCCAGGCGGGTGAGTCCGTCGTCGCGAAAGATGCGCACCTCGCACCGCTGCGCCCCGCTGTGCTTGACCACGTTCGTCACGGCCTCGCGCAGGCACCAGGCGAGGACGCCGTCCTGCTCGGGCGGCAGGTCGCCAACCTTGTCCTCGACGAGGAGGCCGATGCCCGCCGCCCGCAGCGCGCTCCGGGCGCTCGAGATCTCTGCCTGAAGAGTTGGCCTCCGGTACCCGGCGACGGCCTCTCGCACGTCGTTGAGCGATTTGCGCGCGACCAGCGCGATGTCCCGGACCTCGGCCCGAAGGGTGTCGTCGCTGTTCTCGGGGAGCTGCTTGGCGACGAGCTCAGACTTGAGGACCAGCACGGCCAGGCTCTGGCCGAGCAGGTCGTGAAGGTCGCGCGCAAAGCGAAGCCGCTCCTCCGTCACCGCGAGGTTGGCCAGCTGCTCGCGCGCCGCGACCAGCTGCTTGTACGACTGCCAGAAGAGCCGCGCCCCGATCCCCACCACGCCAACCAAAATGCTGTTGACGAGGCCGCTCGCGGCGAGCGAGACCGGATCGAGGCGCAGGACCTCGAGCCCGATCTGCAGGACGACGAGGCCGATCATGATCTTGATCGCCTCGCGGACCGGGAAGCAGGCGCCGGCGAGGATGAAGGCGAAGACCATCACGCCGCCCACGTCGATCGGCGCGGGCGTGAAGAGCGCGAAAAGGCCCAGCAAGACCACGCTGATCGCCAGCCCGAAGATCTCCGCCGTCCGGTTCCGCCCTGCGGCTCGCAACCAGAACCAGATCCACACGGCCCCCCACGTCAGGATGCCGGCGGCGAGCGCGATGTCACCGGCGGAGTGGCCCGTCTGGAGGATCTGCACCGCGGACGGCAGGGTGAAGACGAACCAGACGGCCATGAACCAGCGACCGAGCCGGAGCCAGCGATCGAGGTTGATCAACGTGGCCAGCTTAGGTCCCGGATTGCGCCGTGGGAAGTGACGCATGTCATCCCCGCCGCCGTTACATCGCCCGGGAACCTCAAGGTTTCTTGAGGAAAAAAATAGGCCCTTATGAGCTTCGGGTCTCGCCTGTTCGCCTGTCCGCAGCCATAATCCTGAGCGGTGGGGGCCTGGCTCCGAGAGGCGACCGTCTGGCAGCGTGTGGGTCGCCTCGTGCCCCTGTCCTGGATCCTGATCCTGGTCTGGCCGCTTCTCCTCCTGGTGACCAGCCAAACGCCCACCACGCAGCTCGCGGTGTCGCTCTTCGCCATGGCGACCTTTGTCGCGATCTGGACGTGGTTCTGGCTCCAGCCCGGGACCGGATCCGATCCGCGGATCACCGCCGCGGTGCTCGGCGCCCTCACCGCGATCGGCCTGGCGCTCACCCTCAGCAACCCCCGTGTGTTTCACGACGGGCTGCTCGGCTACTGCATGGTCGTCGCGGCCGTCTGGCCCGGGTGGCGCCCGGCAATGCTTTCGATCCCCGCGGTCGCCCTGCTGATCTTCCTCGCGGTGGCGGGGACCGGCGCCGGCGGGATCAACGCGTTCGGCGTGGCGCTGGCGTGGCTTTTCCTGGGCTTTGGCTTCGTCGCCGTCCTGCAGCTCCTCAAGACCAACCTGCGCCTGGAGCACGCCGGCGCGAAGGCCGGCGACACCAACGTCGTCGCTCTCGAACGGCTAGCCATGTCGCCGCGGCAGACGGAGATCATGAACCTCGTGGCGATGGGCCTTTCCGACAAGCAGATCGCCGCCCGGCTCAACGTTTCGCCCTACACCGTCCGCACCCACCTGCAGCGCCTGTACTCGCAGCACGGGCTCCACAACCGCGCCGAGGCGACCGCGACGTGGATCAAAGGCCGGCCCGCCCCGACCGAGGAGATCAAGACCGGCTAGCGCCTGTCGTCGAAATCGACGACATCGGAAATTGCGAGTTGCGTACCTGGCGGCCGTCGCTCTTTGATGCGCACCACCGATGACGCGACATTTCAGTCCCCGGCAGACGCAGATCGTGAGCCTCATCGCCGTGGGGTATTCGGACAAGCAGGTCGCGCAGGCGCTGCGCGTATCGACACGTACGGTCCGCACGCAGCTCGAGCGTCTCTTCGCGGCCCATGGGCTGCACAGTCGCTCACAGGCCGTGTACCTGCTCACGACGTCAATGCCCAACGCACCCGTCGTGGATGTCGGTTGAAATGCCGTCTTGTTCGATCGCGATCCGAGCCCTAGCGTGCGCGACGGGTCGACCGGCCGGTGACCACATCGCAAATGCTTGGAGGATCGCCAATGAACTTTCTTTCGTCGCTCGTTCCCGTGCGGATCGGCCCGGCTGGAGCAATGGCCGAGGAGCAAACAGAAGACCATGTCGTCTGGTTCATCGTCTTCATCTGGGTGCTGCTGGCGCTGGCGGCCACCATCCTGGTGGGCGCGCTCATCTGGTGCTTCATCAACGCCCACAGCAGCCTCTACGCAGTGGTCCAGCTCAATCCCTGGACCTTCAAGCTCGGGTGCAACTGATCGCGTCCGAATGAGTACTGTGTTGACCCTGGTGCAACACGACGACCGGGGAGGGACCCGCGGGTCCCTCCCCACGCTTGTCATCAAGAATCTCGAGAAGCGTTTTCGCGAGGTCGCCGCCGTGGTGGACGTCAGCCTCGACGTCCAGGCCGGCGAGATCTACGGACTGCTCGGGCCCAACGGCGCGGGCAAGTCGACGACGATCAACTGCGTCACGGGGATCCTGGCGCCCACGTCGGGTTCGATCGACATCTGCGGCCGGCCTTCGACCTCGATTGACGCCAAGGAGATGCTCGGCTACGTGCCTGACGAGCTGCGGCTTCCGGACACGCTGACCGGGCGCGAATACCTGCGATTCGTGAGCCGCCTCTACTCGAGCGGCAGCCTCGAGCGTGCCGAAACCATGGCCGAGGTCTTCGGCCTCGCCGGCGCGCTCGACAGGCTGATCCGCGAGTACTCACACGGCATGCACAAGAAGCTGCAGATCATCGGAGCCCTCACGCATCAGCCGGTGCTGCTGATCCTCGACGAGCCGTTTCGAGGTCTCGACCCTGAGGCGTTGATGATCGTGCGCGAGGTCCTCGATTCGCGCCGCCGTTCCGGATGGTCGACGCTGGTGGCCACGCACGAGCTCGCGACGGCCGCGACCATGTGCGACACCGTCGGCATCATCGCGTCTGGGGTCCTCAAGGTCGCCGGCGATCCACACGAGCTGCAGGAGAGGTTCGGCGGCAAGTCGTTCGACGACATCTACCTCGAGGTGTCCGGATTGCTCGCGCGGCGCGATGAGGTCAGGGAGATGCTGCGCGACCTGGAAGAGAGCTCACAGACCGAAAGGACAGGTGAACCGCAATGACTCGAGTCGTTTTGAAAGGAATCGCGATGGGCGCGTTCGCCGGATTTCTGTTGTTCGAGCTGCTGACGGGCATCGTGTTCTTCTACGGCCTCGGCTCGGGGCATGGAGTCAACGTGGCCGGCGCGTTTGTCGTGACGACGCAGCCGCACGGCGGATTTCTCCTGTCGGTCACGCCCGCCTATCTGATAGGTCTGGGTGCGATCGTCGTCATTTTCGCGGTCGTCGTCACGGGCGTGCTGTTGCGCTCTCGGAGTGCGGAGGTCGCAAGACGTCGTGAGGCTTGACCGGGCCGCGATGATCTCGCGGCTCGTCCTGGTCATCTGGCGCAACGTCGCCTGGGAGGCGCTCGGAAGAAGTCGCGAGCTTGCGATCCTCGCCGGCGCCGGCGCCGTCTTCTGCCTCCTCGCGATCGAGTTCATGATCCTCGAGGTCGCCGGCCCGCTCGCGACCGGAATTCATTCCAACCTTGGCGCGCAGGGCCAGGTCGACCTCGCGCGGCTCACGTTCGACGAGATTGCGCTCGCGGCGGCGCTGGTCACAACGCTGCTGTCAGGGCTCGCCCCCAACCTGAGCGTGCTCGACCGCAACCTCGCGGCGATGCCGGTGCGCCCGTCGGAGCGCTACGTGGGCTACCTCATGCCGAGCCTCGCGCTTGCGCTCGTCGCGCTCGTCGCGCTGTTTGCGCCCGTCGCGGGCGTCATGTCGACGGCCGCGCCCGGACCAGGCTGGATCGTCCCGGCGTTCGCGGTCCAGGTCGTGGCCGCCGTCCTGCTCACCTGCCTGCTGCAGCTGGCCGTGACCGTCGCGCTCATCCGCCTGTTCGGGCTGTCCGAGGTGCTTGCCCGCATGATCGGCGCCGCCGGGGTTGGTCTGCTCTACCTGGCGTTGATGCTGGCCGACGTGGCCGCGACCATGCACACGCTGCAATCGCCGCTGTCCCCGCTGAACGTGCTCTCGCTGGCGGCCGACCCCGGCGTGCAGCCTGTCGATCGTCTCCTCGTCATCGCCGCGGCGGTGCTGGCGGCGCTGCTGCTGGCCACGTGGATCTTGATGCTGGCGACGCTTCTCGTGCGCAGCGAGGGCGTTGGGCTGCGGCCGCTGTTCCCGAGCTTCATCGACGGCGGCCGCGGCTTGCCGCAGGTCGTCGTGACCGCGACGCGTCTGGCCACGCGACACCCCGAGAACAGGGTGACGTTCGCCCTGTACTTCGCGATCGCGGTGATCATCGCCTGGTACCTCGCGAGCCAGCGGATCGCCGGCGAGTGGGGCGGCTTCGCGGTGCTGCTCGGCGCGGCCGCCGCCGCATCGCTGGGCCTCAATGCGTACGGCCGCACGCGGGCGCTTCGCTGGATCGCCGTCATCGCACCCCTGCGCAGGGGCGAATGGCTTGCGGCGAATGCGGCCGGCGCCGTGCTCGTCAGCGCGGCGGTGGGAGCGCTGCTGGTCGCGCCGTTCCTCGCCGCCGGCACGGGCGGAAGCATCTCGGTCCTCGCGTCGGCGGCGTTAGGAATTTTCGCGTTGACCTTCGCGTGGATGCACGCGATCGGCGTCGTCGTGCCGTACAGCGAGGACGTGCCGCTGTCCTCGGCGCTGGTGAGCCTCGCCGCCCTGGTGCTGGGCCTGCCGCTGTTCTACCTGCTGACCAAGCTCGGGCTGGCCGACGTCTCCTGGCGCAGCCTCCTGCTGGTGGTGGCGGTGATCGCCGCGTCGGCGCTGACCGTGTCCACCGTCGACGCCGTGCGGTTGAAAGCCACCGGGCCTTGATCTTCGTTCTCGGGCTCGCGTCACCGGCGCTCGTCCTGCTCTTCGGTCTGGCTCTCCACGAGACGGGTCACGCGTACGCGTACCGCCTTCTCAGCGGCGACCGCCGCCCCGTGCGTCTCGTGGTCAGCGCGCGCGGCGTGGCGATCCGGAGGCCGCATCTCGACAGCGGCGTGCGGGAGGCGCTCATCAGCTGCGCGGGGCCCCTGCTCCCGGGCGCGATTGGAGTTTTCACCATGGCCGCGGCGTGGGCCGGCCACTCCCCGCTCGCCGCCACCTACGGCGCCCTGCTGGCGGCGCACCTAATGTGCCTCGCGCCCTTCTGGTCGGACGGGCGCAAGGCGCTCCGCGCCTACTTCGTGCCGGTGCCCTCGCCGATCGCGGCCTGCGCTGCGGCGAGCCTCGCGACCGGCACGCGGAACGGGCTGCACGACACGTAGTTCAGACCCAGCTTGTGGCAGAGGTGGATCGAGTCGGGATCCCCGCCGTGCTCGCCGCAGATGCCGACCTCGAGGTCCTTGCGCGTGTTCCGTCCCTCGTTGACCGCGATCGACATCAGGCGGCCGACGCCGTTGGCGTCGATCGTCTCGAAGGGGTTGCGCGGAAGGATCTTGTTCTCGAGGTAGCGCACGATGAACGCGCGCTCGGCGTCGTCGCGGCTGAAGCCG
>DATEHQ010000002.1:0-11376 GCA_035279525.1 Candidatus Dormiibacterota bacterium | reverse complement strand
ACTCGCACGCCTGCACGACATCGAAGGGACCGGTCTTGCGCAGCGCGCGCGACACCGCGACCGCCCTGAGCACGGCCCGGCGCTCATCCGGTCGCGCACGAATCTCCGGGACGACGTGTATGTGCGCGCCGGCGCTCGTCGTTCGCGACGCGCCCGGATCACCCTCCGTGAAGACGTGCACGTCCTGTCCCATCGTCGCCAGCGCGTGCGCCGTCTTCTCCGTGTAAGTGCCGATCCCGCCAGAGCCCGAGGCCGGTGGAAACTCACGCGAGACAACGGCGATGCGCATGCGGGTTTGCTTACGTCCGCGTGCCGGACACCGCGTAAGACTCCGAGAGCACCAGCGACGCCTTGCGTACCACCCTGCCCCGGCCCGAAGCCCAGCTCCACCCGGCCTCGAATGCCTTGAGGAAGGCGGGCTCGGCGAACTCGGGGACGATCGGATACTGCATGGTTCCGCGCACGAAGATGGGGAGGCCGAATATGACGGGCCTGATCCTGACGTTCGCGAACCCTTCCTCGCGGAGGGCCGTCGCCAGCTCGCGCGTGGTCACGTACTTCTGCCAGAAGTCACGCGCCGGCTGAGGGCTCCCGAGCATTCGATTGCGTAGCCGGCGGGGTCCCGCGGTGAACCATCGCTCCCGGCCGGTGCCCCGCCACACCGAGAACTTGGTCTTGGTGATCAGGACCGCGCGCCCACCCGGGCGCGCAGCTTCGCCGATCCGGGCGACCACCTCGCGCCACTCGGGGATGTATTCGATGACGCGCACGCTGATGACCCGATCGAACTTCTCTTTCGCCTGGAACTTCGAGGCATCGGCGTTGACGTAGCTGATGCCGGCCTCGCCGAGCGTCGATCTCGCCTGGGCGAGCATCATCGGAGAGAGGTCTACCGCGGTGACCTGGTCGGCGCGGCGGGTCAGGAGCCCCGTCCACGTGCCCGGCCCGCACCCGAGCTCGAGCGCGGAGGCGACGCGCTCCGGGCCGAGCTCCGCTTCGAGCGTGCGCTGAGTGAGCGACTTCTCGAACCGAGTAAGCCGCGTTTTCTCCCAGCGCAGGTCCTTGTAGTAGGACGAGGCCTCGTCGAACACGCGCCGTATCCCGTCCTGGACGATCGGGGCCGCGCCGGCTTGACCGGTCGTCATTACTGCTTCACCTCGACGAAGTTCTGGTAGTAGCAGTCCGAAGCGGTGGTGCGGAGTCCGCCCACGCCCGGGCCGGTGAGGATGTTCTGCGTCGCGGTGATCTGCCATCCGGGCTCGGCGGTGCCAACCGGCCAGACCTTGGCCGCGACGGTGTTGCCCCAGAGGTAGAGCTTGGCGTGGTACCACTTTCCGGTCGAGGTGCTGAGCGGCGCCTCTTTCAACTCGGTCCACACGTCAGAGTCGGACACCCAGAGGGCTAGCGTCGAGTTCATCGGGTTGACGGCAAGCTCGATCCACGTGGTGGTGTCCTCGACATTGGCGAGCAGCCTGGGGCCGTGCTGGTAGCTCGGGTCCTGGACGACGGTGACCATGTAGAAGTCGACCGACACCTGCTCGTTCGTGTACTGGTTGCCCATCCACTGGTCGAAGTCCGTGACCTGGGAAGCGGTCTGCACGAACAGTCTCCGGTTCGAGATGGAAGCCTGAGCCGTCGGGTAGGTCGACAGGTCATTTGACCATGCGTGGCCGTCCGACGCCGTCCCGAGCCCGGACTGGTCGGGCCGGCTGAAGTTGTCCATCGCGGTGATGACCGGGACCGGGATCAAAGCCATGTTCGAAGTAGCGCCGGAGGTCGTCACGTTGACCATGCCGGCGAAGTCCGAGTTGAAAGCCGAGGCGGAGAACAGGACCGTGTACGACCCCGTCGGAACCGAGAGGCTGTAGACGCCCGAGGCATTGGTCGTCGCGGTCGAGGTCGTGGGCTGGGTGGTGACCTTGGCGCCCGCGATCGGTGCCGAGTTGCCGGTGCTCGTCACAGTTCCGCTGATCGTCCCGCTGCCGCCGGTTGGGCTGGGCGAGGGGGACGGTGACGGAGAAGGCGAAGGCGAAGGCGAGGGGGAGGGCGAAGGCGACGGGGAGGGCGAGGGCGAGGGCGAGGGCGAAGGTGAGGGCGAAGGCGAGGGCGAAGGCGAGGGCGAAGGCGAAGGCGACGGCGACGGCGACGGACTGGGTGACGGCGGCGGCGGCGAGCCCGCCGGGTTCACGACCGCGCTCTGGACCTCGAAGGTCGTCCGGCTCATGAAGTTGATCGCGCCGCTCTTCAGGCTCGAGTCGCTGACCGTGCCGATCGACGTTCCATTGATGAACGCCTTGATCGTCGTCCCAGCGGTGTCGATCTCGAGCGTGTACCACGACGAGGTGTTGATCGAGACGTTGCCGTTGGTGAAGGTCGTCCAGTTGCCGGCGACCTTCTTGCCGAAGTAGTACTCGTTGCCGTTCTTCAGGACGATCGCGTATGCGTTGTTGTCGTCCTGGTAGCGCGCCGATATGACATTGGACTGGGACGGATCGCCGATCTTGACGGTCGCGACGGCGTTGTAATCGGTCCACGACATCGAGCCCGCCCATATCGACTTGCGCGTCGACGTGTCCGTGTCGGTCTCTTTCAGCACGTTGGTGCCGTCGACCGCGACAACCCAGGTTCCCGTTACCGTCGTCCATCCCGGTGCCGGGCTGCCGACCGTGTCCTGGCTGAAGTTGTCGGAGAAGAGCGGCGATGCGGCCACTCCGGCGCCGGCAACCGCATATGCGGAGACGAGCGCTCCGACAAGCGCGAGCGCAAGCGTTCGCGCCATCCGGGCAGCGTGATGGATCCTCAAGTCGCAACCTCCTGTGGAAATCGGCGGGCAAGATCGACGGCGCCCGGCGTGGCGCCGAGCAGGTCAGTGGCGGCCGCATAGACGCGGTCCGATGAAACCTCGGCCAGGCCGCCGAGGCCACGGCACATCGGCGACTCGCACGAGGAAAGCAATCCCCAACGACCGAACTCGCACCAGCTGCCCGGGGCCACGGACGGCGGTCCCTGGACGATGCGAACGCTGTCATCGTCGTCGAGGCCCGTAAGACGCGGGTCCTCGGCGCCAAGCAGCACGACGGCCGGCGTGCCGACCGCACGCGCGATCGCCGCGGCGGCGCTGTTCACGCAGATCAGGAGATCGAGGCGTCGAATCACCTCGGTTAGCTCGCCGAGGGTTGTCTTGCCCGCGGCACGCACCGGTGCCTCGTGAAGGCCGTCGGCGATCTCTTCCTGCAGCCTCTCCTCGCCCGCTGTTCCGGTGATTACCAGGCGGGCGCCGAGCGAGAGCTGCAGCCGCCGGCCCACCGCCGCGAACGACTCGGGCAGCCACTGCTGGCATGACCAGTCGGATCCGGGGTGCAGGCCGATGGTGGGCTGCTCGCGCGACGGCCCGAGCAATTCCTGCGCAACGCGCGACTCGGCCGGCGTGTTCCACAGCTCGACCGGCTCGCCGTCGTCCTGGAGACCGAGCGCGGCGAGCACTCGACGGTTCTCGTCGCGCGAGCTCTCGGTCTCCGCGATGGCCGGCGCGGTTACGACCGTGCGCGCGCCGACCGCGTGCGCCAGCTTGCGCAGGAATCCGAAGCTGCGATGGAAAACGACCACGGTGTCGTATCGGCGCCGGCGCAGCCGGACCGTCAGCGAGGCAACTGCACTGGCCTTCTCGATGCGGGCCAGGCGGGTTCCCTTGCGGCGAAGGTCGCCCCACGTGAGGAGCTCGTCCACATATGGCGAGTGCGCGAGGATGGGCGCCGACGCCTGCAGCACGAGGACCTCGATCCGCGCCGACGGATAGGAGCGCCGCAGCGTCCGAAGTCCGGGGATGGCCGCCATCGTGTCGGCCACGTGGCCGTACACGATCACCAGGATCCGCGTGCCGTCCAGGGCGACCCGGATCATGCGGCCACCGCCTCGACTGCATGCCACTTCGGGCAGAACACCGGGCCGAAGTTGCGGCGTGACTGGATCCGGAACCCGGACTCGGCCAACACCTCGATGAACTGCTTGAGACGCATGTGGTGGACGCGCGTGCTCCACTCCGGCAGCACTCCGCCGGTGCGCCAGATCTCGACCCACCGCCGCGGCCGGCGGCCCAGGTAGCGGGGATACGCCAGCGTCCAGAGTGAGAGAGCGTTGGTGGAGTCGATGATCAGCGTCCCCCCCGGGCGCAAGACGCGCCGAAGTTCACGGACGCCCGGGCCGGGGTCGGCCAGGTGGGGCATCACGTCGATGCAGATCGCGTAGTCGAAGTACCCGTCGCGAAACGGGAGGGACCGCACGTCCGCCACTACAAGCTCGATGTGGTCCTCGGCGCGCCCGCGCGCCAGGTCGAGCATGTGAGGCGACAGGTCGCACAGCGTGACGTCGTGGTTCCGCGAGAGGGGGATCGCCATCCTTCCCATCGCGCCGCCGACGTCGAGCACGCGACGGCCCCGGCCGTGAACCTGGTCGATCACC
Source organism: Candidatus Dormiibacterota bacterium (assembly GCA_035279525.1). Classification (GTDB taxonomy): domain Bacteria; phylum Chloroflexota; class Dormibacteria; order Dormibacterales; family Dormibacteraceae; genus DATEHQ01. Next base: position 6,918 of record DATEHQ010000002.1, on the reverse strand, counting down.
CAGCTGCGCTTGGCCTCGTATTCCGTTCGGAAGGGGTTGCTGTCCGCTTCAGGCCGGAACTGCTCCACGTAGGCCCCTGAAGTGAAGAGCTCGGTCTCCGCAAACTGCGGCATCACCCTCGCGTGTTTCGTCGTTTCGGTGGCATGCATCGATCGATTGGCTGAACCTGCGTCAAAGCCTATGGATGGCCGCTCGCGGGGTCGATGGGAATCCCCGTCCCCCCGTCCTGACGGTCCGGGCCGGAGTGGGCAATTTGTCACACCCCCAGTCCGGACCACCCGGGGCGCCAGTCCGGGGTTGGCCATTCCCCTTCACGCCCGGCCTTCCTAGGATGGCGCCAGCATGGCCGCCACCGCACTTTCCGTCGCGCCCTCGCGCGCGGCTCAGCCGGCGATCGCGTCTTCCGCCTGGGATGCCGCCCTCTCGCGGCTGGCGACGCCCGTGCCGATCGTCCAGTCCTGGGGTTGGGGCGCCGCCGAGGCTGCGCTCGGCCATCGAGTGATCCGCGTCGCCCTGCCAAGCGGCGCCATGGCGACGGTCGTGCCGCACGGCGTCGCGCCGTTCGCGCACTGCACCGCATTCGGCGGCCCGGTGCCGGCCACCGCTGAGACCGTGCGGGAGCTGGCGGCCTGGGCTCGGGCTGGCGGCTTCTCGAAGCTCCTCATCAGCCCGGAAGGCCGCCTGGACTCGAGCGAGCTCGCGGCCTGCGGCTTCCGCCACAGACCGGGCGACGACTCTGGCAGGACCCTGGTGGTGGCACTCGCGCCAGAGGCCGAGATGTTCGCGACGTTCAAGACCCGCGCCCGCACCGCGATTCGCCGAGCCGAAAAAGCAGGCGTGACCGTGACCGCCGGCGCGGAGGCCGCCGTGATGGCGCAGCTCGCCGCAATGACCGCTGCACGCCAGCGCATCTATGTACCGGGCGAGGACCTCTATCGCGCCTTGCTGGACAACCTCACCTACTGCAGAACCTACGTCGCCCGGCTCGACGGAGAGCCGTTGGCAGCGGCTGTCATCGGACACCACGACGGGCGTGCCTACTACCTCTTTGGGGGTTCGAGCAACGCCCATCGCGAGCTCGCCGGATCGCACGCCGTTCAGTGGGCGGCGATGAAAGACGCGTTCCTGGCCGGCTGCCGCGACTACGACATGTGGGGCGTGCCGCCCAACGACGATCCGGCGCATCCGATGCACGGCCTGTTGCAGTTCAAGACCGGATTCGGTGGAAGGATCGAGCTTCGTCCCGGCGTGTGGGAAATCGTGCTGTCGCCCTGGCGCGAAGCCGTCGGCCGAAGCGAGCAGTCACTCCGAATCGCCGCCCGAAACTTTCGCGACCGACTGCGGGGCCGCCGGCGGTAAGCCGACCGGTCTAGCGCGCCCTACCCAGCCGCAGGCGGATTCTGTGGATCCCGCTGGCGACGGCGCTCGAGGCTCGCTTGCGCCGCCGAAAAGCATCCAGCCGGACGCGCGAAGCCGCGGTGGTCCGGCCGAACATGAACGTGCTGATCGGAGCGTTGAACTCAGGCTCCGTCCAGCCAGATTTGAACTGGTCGAGGCCAGGCGAGAAGTTCACCGACTTGACGCCCCGGGCGATGGCTGACTTGACGAGCTCGGTGACGAGGACGGTCATCACCGAGCGATCCCACCAATCGGGCTCGAAGCCCGAGTAATAGAGGTATAGGGAGGCGTCGCTCTCGAACACCAGCCGGGTGGCGACGACCTCTCCGCGGGAACGCAGCGCGGCGAACCGCAGCACGCCCGCCTCGACCATGCGCGGCACGGCCTTCGCCAGGAACGCACGCAGCCGCGGGTGGCGAAAGCTGTTGCCATGTTCCTTGTGTTCCGTCATCAGCGCTCGCCGCTCGTGCAGTCGGTGGAATTCGTCGAGCCTCGCGCCCGAGTGCGCGGGTTCGGAGTCGACCTCGAGCTCGAATTCGATCCCCTCGCGCTTCAGCGTGTTGTAACCGCGGCGGATCCGCTCCTTGACGTTGCGCCGCAGGGCTGAGCGCTGGGCTTCCCAGTCCGTCCGGAGAGGCAGGATGGGTACCGCGTACCGATCCTCGACGACCAGGCGTACTCCCTCGGGAATCGCATCCATGACCTCCCGCCAGCATTCAACCCGCGGGCCATACTCGCCGACCTCGATCCAGTCCCATCGGGCGGTCTCGGCAAGACCCCGTAGAAGCTGCCGCACGATGCCCGCCTCTTGCCCGGGACGCATGGGGATCTGACGTAGCTCGAAGATGGTCTGCAGCTCGCGCGGTCCATACAGCTGCAGGCTCGTTGCCTTGACCCCCGGGCCTATCGAGTAACGGTTGCGGTAGAAAGGCGCGATCGCGACCACCTCGCCACCGTCCCGCACCACGGCGGTCTCGAGGTGGCCCGCCATCATCACCTCAGCCCATGTGATGGTCCACTCCCACGCCAGAAAGGGGTTGCCGCCGTTCGTGGCCGCGGCCAACCGCCGCCAGTCGGCTTCTAGGGCGCGCAAGGCTTCGAGGCCGGAGACGACCTGGACGTCGTGCGTGGCCTCCCGCGTCAGGCCGGTGGAAAGGCTCGCCGCGAGCGCGGCGGCCCGGCTGCTCAATGCGCTATCTCGCGCACCGGCACCGCAGGCACTCCGGCCACCATCGTCCAGGCTGGAACGTCCTTGGTCACCACCGACCCCGCGGCCACGACGGCGCCTTCGCCGATGGTCACACCCTTCAGCACGGTCACCCGCGCCCCAAGCCAGACACGACTGCCGAGCACGATTGGGCGGGCCTCGCCGGGGATCTTGAGGTGCCCGGGCGTGTGATAGTCCGAGTCCATGATGATCGCGTACTGACCGATCTGACACTCGTCGCCGATGCGGACCAGCCGATGCGCGGAGATCGAGGTCCCGTAGTTGATGAAGACGCGGCTGCCGATCTCGATCCGGCCGCTGCGCTGGGCGACCATCTCGCAGCGAACTGTCCCGCCGTGCATGAGCAGCCGGTCGCCGATCGTGATCGAGCCCTGGTTCTCGACGCTGCAGCTGCCGAAGAGCCTCGCCCTTTCGCCAACCCGCTGGCAGTGCCGAAAAGCCCGACGAGCCCGGAGCACCGCCAGGACCACCCTGAGCGTCCCCATCGGGTCCTCCTGAAACCGTGCGAAGGTGCGCCGCACCTCCGGAGCGCGGGCGCGGGACTCTGAGGCGAGCTCACCCATCTTCGGGCGATCGTAACCAGCCGCCCGGGGGGGATGAATGGGCATCCCCGCGACGCCCAGAAGGCGCCTTGGGCGCGGGTGGGCATTTGACCCAGGAGCCCCGGCTGTGCAGAATGGCCAGGGCTCCAGGGCGGGGAGATGGCCTCCGGCGCGGGGGATAGTCCGGAGAGTCGAGTTGGAGCCGAGTGTGTCCGGAGCAGGCCGAGGCGTGCCTGTTTAGCAAGAAAGAGCCCGGGCACCCCGTTATTGGAGTCGCCGGAAATCGGGGACCGAGCTCCCTGGGGAGGTCTGCCTATTGCTGGGATCTTTCGGTGCAATGGTTTGGTCGTTTAGTCGACGGGCGGCCGCGGGGAGCTTCGTGGGGGCACTTGCACTCCTCACGCTGGGCTCGTCCAGCGTGCCCGCCAGCACGGCGACGGCGCTGCTTTCGGCGCCTCCTCTTCCGAACGACCGCCTGCACTTCGGGATCCAGAGCGTCCCCAGCCAGACTCCGGACGACCTCGCCTGGATGACCTCGTCTGGGGTGCCGTGGAAGTACCGCTACACCTACCTGGCGGGAGGCGTGAACACCGGCACCGGCTGGGAGACATGGAACTCGCCGGCGGGCGCCTACGCGCTCGACTACATGACCTCGAGCACCACCTCGCCGGCCAACTACATGCCGGTGCTGACGTACTACGAGATCTGCCAGTCGAACGGCAGCGCCGGCGCCAATCCCTGCTACGGAAACGACCCGACGGTGGACTGGACCAACATCAACTCGACCTCGACGATGGCCGCGTACTACGCGAACTTCAAGCTGCTCATGCAGCAGGCGGCCGCGTACGGAAAGCCGGTGGTCGTGCACGTCGAACCCGATTTCTGGGCGTTCATGCAGCAGCGCGCCGCCGCGTCAGGCTTCACGCAGGCGAACCAGCTGACGGCTTCCGTCCAGAGCTCGGGCTTCGCCGACGTCAACGGTTACGCCAACAACCTCCAGGGCTTCGCGTGCGCCCTCCTCCACATCCGTGACGCGTACGGCGGGGGCAACGTGATCATGGGGATCCACGCCTCGCTGTGGGCGTCGGGCATAGATGTCGGCAGCGACACCAGCACGAATCTGAACGTGACGGGTGAGGCCGACAAGACCGCGACGTTTCTCAACTCCGCGTGCATCTCGAGCAACCCATACGGCGGCAGCACGTGGGACACGGTCTTCAACGATGTGGCCGACCACGACGCCGGGTGGTTCGAGCAGAACGGCGCTCCGAACTGGTGGGACAAGAACAACGTCACGTTCCCCAACTTCGCGCGCTGGCTGAGCTGGATGACCGAGATGCACACCCAGACCGCACGGCCGCTGGTCGTCTGGCAGGTGCCCGAAGGCAACCAGTACTTCCTGACCATGAACAACACGTGCGGCCACTACCAGGACAACCGCGCGGAGTACTTCCTGAGCCATCCCAGCAGCCTGTGGTCCGCGGGGATCGAAGCAGTGATGTTCGGCTCGGGCAACGGATGTCAGACCAACAACTTCGACCACGACCCGACGGACGGAATCACCAACAACAACGGCGTGGCGACGACAGACGCACTGGGGGGATGCAACGCCTGCAACACCCACACCTCGACCGTTGCCGACAACGACGGCGGTTATCTGCGCATGGCGGTCGGCCAGTACTACAACTCGACGCCGCCGCCACCACCTCCGCCGCCGAGCGCCGTCCGCTATGGAGGGATCAACGCCGAGCCGTCGATGCGTCCGTGGCGGTATGTCGGTCCCAACCCTGATGGCTGGTGGTGCGTCGCGCCCAACTGCTATCAAAACGCGAACCCGCAGACCACCATCGACACGGAGATGGCCCTCGCGCACTCCCTGGGTGCGGGCAACGTGCGAATCGAGTTCCCGTGGTACCTGATGGAGCCGGCGACGAAGGGCACGTACGACTGGACCCGCGCAGACGCCATCGTGGCCTCGGCCAACTCTCACGGCGTCACGCTCCAGCCGGCCATCGTGTACACCCCGGCGTGGGCGGCCACGGATCCGACGTTGGCGCCAAACGCGCAGGATTTCTATGACTTCGTTCATGCGTTGGTGGCGCGCTACAAGGCCAGCATCCACGTCTGGGAGATGTGGAACGAGCCCGACGGCACCCACTACTGGAATACGTCCGAGGCGGCATACGTCTCATCGATCCTCATCCCTGGCTACAACGCCGTGAAGGCGACGGACCCCAGTGCGAAGGTGATCATGGGCGCGCCGGCGTGCGCGACCTGTGGCTGGATCGACGGCATCTACTCCAACGGCGGCGGCAACTACTTCGACATCGCCGCGATCCACGACTACAACGCGGACCCCGTTGCCGCCGCGGTGATGACCTACAACAGCCTGGTCGGCAACGGCCAGGGCTCCAAACCGATCTGGCTTGGCGAGTACGGGGTGCAGGAGAACACCACCTCCGACTCGCAGCAGCAGGCGCTCATGACGCTGGGCCTGACCGAGGCGGGGCATCCCTCCGTCGCCCAGTGGTACAACCTGCGCGACGACAACTCGATGACGTGCTGCCCGCCGGCCGTCGCGGTGGCGGCGCAATGGGGTGTCGTCCAGCACGACGATGTGACGAAGAAGGCGGGCTTTGCCACCATGCAGGGTCTGCTCGGCGGCAACCCGCCGGCCCTGAGCGCTTCGGTGGCGCACAGCGCACTTGGGTTGCTCGGGATCAACTTCACGGGCGGCGCCTCGGGCGGGTCGAGCCCCTACTGGTACTACTGGGACTTCGGCGACGGCACGAGCTCGACTTCGCAGAGCCCGAGCCACACGTATTCGGCCGCGGGGACGTACGCAGTCACCTTCACCGTCGTGGACGCCGTCGGCCGCGGCGCGTCTGCATCGCTTTCGCTGACGCTGACCGGCGGCGTCACTCCGCTGACGGCGAGCGCTGCGGCGAGCCCGATGAAGGGTGATGCACCGACGACCGTGTCCTTCACCGGTTCTGGCTCAGGCGGCGTCGCCCCGTACACGTACAGCTGGAACTTCGGTGACGGCTCGGCGGCCTCGACGGCGAAGAACCCCACCCACAGCTACGCCTCGGCCGGCGCGTACACGGCGACGCTGACGGTGACTGACGCGGCGGCGACGAAGGCCACGGCGACGGTGACGATCACCGTGTCGCCGGCGCTCTCGGCGGCGGCCTCGGCCAGCCCGACGGTGGTGGACGTGGGTGACAGCGTGAGCCTGGGGGCGACGCCAAGCGGTGGCCTGGCGCCCTACACCTACAGCTGGAACTTCGGTGACGGCTCGGCGGCCTCGACGGCGCAGAACCCGAGCCATGTCTTCGCCTCGGTGGCGCAGTTCACGGCCACGGTGACGGTGACCGACGGCAACGGTGCGCGGGCTTCGGCGAGCGTGCTGGTGACGGTGCACGCGGCGCCGACGGTGAGCGTGGCGGGCAATCCGACGGCGGGGGACGCGCCGGTGACGGTGGCGTTCAGCGGGACGCCGAGCGGGGGCACGCTGCCCTACACCTACAGCTGGGACTTCGGCGACGCATCGGCGCTGGTGACGAGCCAGAACCCGAGCCACATCTACACCACCGCGGGGACCTACACGGCGACGCTGACGGTGACGGATGCGGTGGGACACTCGGTGAGGGGCACGGTCACGGTGGTGGTCTCGCCGGCCTTGAGCGCGACCGCGGGTGCGACGCCGACCACAGGCCAGGCGCCGCTGACCGTGAACCTGAGCGCGAC
>DATEHQ010000001.1:0-1114 GCA_035279525.1 Candidatus Dormiibacterota bacterium | reverse complement strand
TATTTCAGGATCTTGGCGACGACGCCGGCGCCGACGGTGCGGCCGCCCTCGCGGATGGCGAAGCGCAGGCCCTCGTCCATGGCGATGGGCGCGATCAGCTCCACCTCCATCTGTACGTTGTCGCCCGGCATCACCATCTCGGTGCCTTCCTTCAGCTTCACCGTCCCGGTCACGTCCGTCGTCCGGAAATAGAACTGCGGCCGGTAGTTGGTGAAGAACGGCGTGTGGCGGCCGCCCTCCTCCTTGGTGAGAATGTAGGCCTCGGCCTGGAAATTGGTGTGCGGCGTGATCGACCCCGGCGCCGCCAGAACCTGGCCGCGCTCGACCTCCTCGCGCTTCGTGCCGCGCAGCAGAGCCCCGATGTTGTCGCCCGCCTCGCCCGAGTCCAACAGCTTCCGGAACATCTCGACGCCCGTCACCACCGTCTTGGTCGTCGGCTTCAAGCCCACGATCTCGATCTCGTCCCCAACCTTCACGATGCCGCGCTCGACCCGACCCGTCACCACCGTGCCGCGGCCCGAGATCGAGAACACGTCCTCGATCGGCATCAGGAACGGGCGGTCGCGGTCGCGCTTCGGCTGCGGGATGAACGCGTCCACCGCCTCCATCAGCTTCAGGATCGACTCATGACCCAGATCCTTCTGCTTGTCCTCCAGCGCCATCAGCGCCGAGCCCCTGACGATCGGGATCTTGTCGCCCGGGAACTGGTAGGAGGACAGCAGCTCGCGCACCTCGAGCTCCACCAGGTCCAAGAGCTCCGGGTCGTCCACCATGTCCACCTTGTTCAGGTACACCACGATCGCCGGAACGCCGACCTGACGCGCCAGCAGGATGTGCTCCCGCGTCTGCGGCATCGGCCCGTCCGCCGCCGACACCACCAGGATCGCACCGTCCATCTGCGCCGCCCCGGTGATCATGTTCTTCACATAGTCGGCATGGCCCGGGCAATCGACATGCGCGTAGTGCCACTTCTTCGTCTCGTACTCGACATGCGCCGTCGAGATCGTGATCCCGCGCGCCCGCTCCTCAGGCGCCTTGTCGATCTGGTCATAGGCCGTGTACGTCGCCCCACCCGTCTCCGCCAGCACCTTGGTGATCGCCGCCGTCAGCGACG